>JAEUHB010000190.1 GCA_016794665.1 Opitutaceae bacterium | reverse complement strand
TGCCGCCGGTCCAGAAGGCATTCCAGAGAGCGTCGATTTTTCTGAGGATTTCGCCGGGGAGGATGGGGGTTTAGTATTTAAGTCTAACGCCATTCGCCCATCTACCTCCGATGGCGCCCATGCGGTCCCGTAGGTTGGCGCGAAGAGCGCACGGTGGACGTCGCCTTCGCGACCGTCGCGACGGCGCCTTGGTTGGTAGCGACGCAGGGCATGTAACTGAGAGAAGCGTGGAGGATGCGGCGTAGGCAGGGCACCGCACGCAGCACGTCAGCGGCGGGTGGCTTGCGACGCAAGGTGTTTTCCCAGCGGGCGCGCGAATCGGCGGGCCGCGCGTGGATTTCCATCAGCCGGATGTGCGTTCACGAGGCTTCCCCTTGGCTGCGGGGGTCGTCAGTCTCGGCGCGTTTCCCTCCCCTGCCCCATGCGCTTCACGCCTGCCCTCTTCCTCGCCCTGCTGCTGCCCGGTCTCGCCGCCGCGGCGTCGGCCCCGCGGCCCAACATCGTCATCATCCTCGCCGACGACATGGGGTTCTCCGACATCGGTTGCTACGGTGGCGAGATTCCCACGCCGCACCTCGACGCGCTCGCGCGGGGCGGCCTGCGCTTCACGCAATTCTATACCACCGCGCGCTGCTCGCCCACGCGCGCGGCGTTGCTCAGCGGCCTGCACCCGCACCAAGCCGGCATGGGCACGCTCGCCGAGGACCCTGGCAAGCAGGCGCCAGCGACGGCGGCCCTCGGCTACCGCGAGGTCCTCGGTCGCGACGCCGTCACGATCGCGGAGGTGCTGCGCCCCGCCGGCTACCGCAGCTACCTCGCCGGCAAGTGGCACCTCGGCTACCACGGCGCGGAAAAGTGGCCGCTCGCGCGCGGCTTCGACCGGTTCTACGGGCTCACCTCAGGCGCAAGTTCCTTTCACGCGCCCACGGCGCCGCGCGGCCTCACGCTCGACACCACCGCGCTGCCCACGCCCGCGCAGAAGGACTACTACCTCACCGACGCTTTCACGGACCACGCGATCCAGTTCCTCGGCGAGCATCCGCGCGCCCAGCCGTTTTTCCTCTACCTCGCGTTCACCGCGCCGCACTGGCCGCTGCACGCGCGCGACGAGGACATCAAGAAGTTCGTCGGCCGCTACCGCGGCGGCTGGGACCAGTTGCGCGCGCAGCGGTTTGCCCGGCAGCGCGAACTGGGCGTCATCCCCGCCAACGCGCAGCTCTCCCCGCGCGACGACGGCGCGCGCGCCTGGGATGCGCTCACGCCCGAGCAGCAGACGCAGCTCGACTACCGCATGGCCGTCTATGCCGCGCAGGTCCACCGCATGGACCACAATGTCGGCCGGCTCGTCGCGCACCTGCGCGAGCGCGGGCAGCTCGACAACACGCTCATCCTTTTCCTCTCCGACAACGGCGGCTGCGCCGAACCCTACACCGACCTCGGCGGCGGCGCGTTTGAGGCGGTGAATCAGCCCACCGCCGCGGGCTCCGGCGGGCGCGGCACGGGCACCGGCGGCTCGTCCTACGGCACCGGCTGGGCCAACGCGTCCAACACGCCCTTCCGCCGCTACAAGTCGCGCCTGCACCAAGGCGGCATCTCCACGCCGCTCATCGCGCACTGGCCCGCGGGCCTGAAGACCAAGCCCGGCGCGACCACCGCGGTGCCCGGCTACCTCACGGACTTCATGCCGACGGCGGTCGAGCTGAGCGGCGCGACTTATCCGGGCGAGTTCGGCGGCCAGAAAATCCAGCCCACCGTGGGCCGCAGCCTCGCGCCGGTTTTCCGCGGCGGCGATTTGCCCGGCGAGCGCTGGCTCTTCTGGGAGCAATACAACAACAAGGCCGTGCGCCACGGCAGCTGGAAAGCCGTGCAGCCCGCCGAGGCCAACTCCACGTGGGAACTCTACGACCTCGCCGCCGATCCGACCGAGCTGAACGACCTCGCGAAGTCACGACCCGATAAACTCCGCGAGCTCACCACCGCGTGGGAGCAGTGGGCGAAGACTCACCGCGTGCTCCCCAAGACCACCGTCGCCGCCACCGCGCCATGAAGCACCTCCTGTTTTTCTTCTTCCTTCTTTCTTCTTCATTCGCCGCATCGGCCGCGGCCTCGCGGCCCAACGTGCTGCTCATCCTCGTCGACGATCTGAAGCCCGCGATCCGCGCCTACGGCGACCGCACCGCGATCACGCCGAACCTCGACCGGCTCGTGTCGCGCGGGCTGCGGTTTGACGCGGCGTATTGCAACCAAGCGGTGTGCGCCTCGTCGCGCTTCACGCTGCTGCTCGGCGCGCGCTCGACCACGACGGGGATTTATCAGTTCGGCCGAAATTTCCGGGACACCTACCCGGACGCCGTCACGCTCCCGCAGTTCTTCATGCGCCACGGCTACCGCGCGGAGGCGATGGGCAAAGTCTTCCACGTCGGCCACGGGACCTACGACGACCCCGGCTCGTGGAGCCTGCCGGTGCACAAGGACCTCGTCATCGAGTATGCCGACCCCGCGAGCACGCGCGACGGCTCGCCCACCAACGAGCAGGCGCTCTTCACCAATCTCCGCCGCCCGCCCGGCTCCGGCCCGCTCCCGCGCGGCGCCGCGTGGGAATCGCCCGATGTGCCCGACGACACCTACGCCGATGCCCGCGTCGCCACGCACACCATCGGCCGCTTGCGCGCCGCGAAGGAGAAGCCCGCGGAGCCGTTCTTCCTGGCGGTGGGCTTCGTGCGCCCGCACCTGCCCTTCTCGGCGCCGAAGAAATACTGGGACCTCTACGATCCCGCGAAGCTGCCCATGCCGCAGCGCGAGACGGCGCCCGAGGGGGTCGTGCCGGCGGCCATGAAACGCGGTGGCGAGATCGATGCGTTTTTCCCCGTGCCCAAGCCGCCGGTGCATCCGTATCCCGACGACATCAAGCGCAAGCTCATCCACGGCTACTACGCCAGCGTGAGCTACCTCGACACGCAGGTCGGCCGCGTGATGGCGGCGCTCGACGAGCTGCAGCTCGCCGACAATACCATCGTCGTCCTCTGGGGCGACCACGGCTGGCACCTCGGCGACCTCGGCATCTGGACCAAGCACACGAACTTTGAGCAGGCCAACCGCATCCCGCTCGTGGTGATCGCGCCGGGCGTCACGCGCCCCGGCACCAGCACCGGGCAACTCGCCGAGACCGTGGACCTCTTTCCCACGCTCGCGGAGCTGGCCGGCCTGCCCAAGCCTGCCGGTCCGCTGCCGATCGACGGCACGAGCCTCGTGCCTGTGCTGAAGAATCCCGGCGTGCGCGTGCGCGACCACGCCTACCACTGTTTCCCGCGCGGCGGTGAACTCGGCCGCGCGATCCGCACCGAGCGCTACCGCCTCGTCGAGTGGAAGAAACCCGGAGCCCCCGCCGCCACCGCGAAGCTCGAGCTCTACGACTACGCGACGGACAAGATCGAATCGCGCAACATTGCCGCCGAGCAACCCGAGGTCGTCGCCAAGCTCCGCGCCCTCCTCGCGACCCACCCCGAGGCGAAGCCCGCGGTGGCGCCGAAGGGGTAGACCGTCGGGATTCGCTGCTGCTGCTTCTGCTGTAGGCGGGGTGCCCTCACCCCGCTAGACCAGTCGGCCCCATCACGCGGGGTGAGGGCACCCCGCCCACAACCGTTCGCCAAGCCCGACGTCGTTCGCTGCATGGCACGGAGAGTGCACGCAAAGCCGTCGGCGGCGGGGCAAACTACTCCGCGTCGTCCTCGATCTCCGGCGGCTGGATGGCCGTGAGCAGGCGGTCGAGTTCGGCGGCGGTGGGATTGCGGATCGCGCGCACGGTCAGGAGGGATTCACCCGCGGGGAGCCGGACCTGCGTGGAGGCCCCGACCGCCAGGCCGAGCACGGCCGTGGCCAGCGGCGAGTTGTGCGGCAGGCACTCGATGCCGGACTCGGGATCCGTCGCGGTCTCGCCGTGGGTCGTCACGAGGAACGTGAACCGGTGCTTCCGGTTCGTCCCCAGATCCTGTTTCTCGATCACGGCCACGTGGCCGAGTTGCAGCGTGGCGGTGGGCTTCGTGAGCCACGTGGCGGGATCGACCTCGATGAAGGTGTTGCGCGCGACGAAGCGATCGAGCGCGGTCATCTTGCGGTCGACGGCGCGGATCGCGTCCTTGGCGGCCTTGAAGCCGAAGTTCTCGCGCAGGTCGCCCTGGCTGTGGGCCTCGACCTTGTCCTTCACCAAACCGACGCGCTTGACCTTGAGGGCCTCGAATTGCTCGGCGAGCACGCGGTTGTAGCCCGGCCGCACGTAGATCGTAGTGGGCGCCGGCGGCGGCAGGCGGAAAATCCGTTTGCGGGCGAGAGGCATGCGCGGGCCCGACGGGCACCCGGAACAGGAAAGTTCAGCGCACCTCGGCGACCACCACGACCTCGACGGTCGTGCCGCGCGGCAGGCCGTTGGTCGCGACGGCGGCGCGGGCGTGCTTGCCGGCCTCGCCGAAGATTTTCACGAGCAGATCGCTCGCGCCGTTGATCACGGCGGGGCTCTCGGTGAAGCCGTCGACGGCGTTGACGAAACCGTTCACCATCACGATGCGCGTGACCCGATCGAGCGAGCCGACCGCGGCCTTGATGTTGGCGAGCGTGTTGAGCACGCAGATCTCCGCGGCCTTCCTCGCGGTCTCGATCGTCTGCTCCTTGCCGACCTGGCCGACGTGGGTCTGCTGGCCGTTGAAGACGGCGATGGTGCCGGCGCAGAAGAGCAGGTTGCCCGTGCGCACGACGGGCACGTAGCTGCCGGCGGCGGCGGGCGGATTCGGGAGCGTGAGGCCGAGTTCGGCGAGTTTGGCTTCGGGATTCATGGGTGAAAACGGAATGCTTTCGGGAAACGCGCCGCGATGGCAACGCCGATGCCGCGGCGCGCAGCGAATGATTGCCTCAGGCGGGCCGGCGCGGAAAGTCGCGGCATGACAATTCTCGACTGGCAGCAGCTCAGCCCTGCGGCCGCCGCAAAGGAAATCCACCGCCGCGCCCGCGAGAACCTCCGGCCGGGCCAGCCGCGCGCCGTGCTCGCGTGGCTGCGGCCCGAGGCCGAGCTCGCGGCGGCCCTCGCGGCCGCGCCCGCCGGGCCGCTCGCGCGCGTGCCGTATTTCGCCAAGGACCTCTTCGATGCGGCGGGTGTGCCGACGCTCGCCGGATCCACCTTCCTGCCCGAGCTGCGACCCACGCCCACGCGCGACAGCGCGCTTGTCGCCGCGCTCGCCGCGCGCGGCGCGACGCTCGCGGGGAAGACGCACATGCACGAGTTCGCCTACGGCATCACGGGCGAAAACCCGCACTACGGCGACTGCGAGCACCCGGGCTTTCCCGGCCGCACCACCGGCGGATCGAGCAGCGGGTCCGCGGCGGCGGTGGCGGCGGGCCTCGTGCCGCTCGCGCTCGGCAGCGACACCGGCGGATCGGTGCGCGTGCCGGCGGCGTATTGCGGCCTGTTTGGCTATCGCCTCACGCCGCGCGACGCCTGGGTGAGCGACGCCGTGCCGCTCTCCCCGAGCTACGACACCGCCGGCTGGTTCACCGCCAACGCCCGCGACTTGAGCCTTGCGAACGCGGCGCTGCTGGGCCCGGCACCCGCGCCCGAGCGCGAGCCGCGCGGATGCTTCTTGGAGATGGCCGGCCTCGATGCGGAGGTCGCCGCCGCGTTTCGCAGCGCCGCGGAGAAAATCGCCCCGCCCGCGACGGCCGCGGTCCGCGAGGCGCTTCACCAGGGCTTTGCCCAGAGCGTCGAAACCTATAACACCACGGTGGCCCTTGAGGCGTGGGCGGTTCACCGCCCGTGGGCGGAGCGCTATCGCGCTCGCTACAGCCCCGGGGTCTGGCAGCGGTTGAGCCGCGTGCACACGCTCACGGACGCGCAGCGCGCCGCCGCGGAGTCACACACCGCCGCGATTCGCGCGCTTTGGGCGGAGTTTTTCCGCACGCACGATTTTCTCATCCTGCCTGCATCACCGACGGCGGCGCCGACCAAGGCGGAGAGCACGCTCGAGCACCGGATGCGCATCCTCGCGCTCACTGCGCCGGCGAGCATCGGCGGACGGCCCGTGCTCACGGTGCCCGTGCCCTTGCCCTCGGGGCCGACGACGGGCCTGCAGATCATCGTCAGGGAGCCGTCCAGTCCCGCGGTCAACTGGGTGCTCAATCGCCAGCTGTGACCCCGCGCAGGCGGCGCAACATCCCGTGGCGTTGCCGCCGGCCCGGTGCTGCCGCGCCTATTTTTTCGCGGGATTGAAATTGGGGTTTGGCGTCGGCAGCGCGGCGCCCACGGACTCCCGCCACGCGACAAGTTTCGCCCGCATCGCCGCGGCTCGCGCCCGCTCCATCGTCGCGCGGTCGCGCGTCTCGCCGGGATCGTCCCGCAGGTGGAAGAGTTCCAGCCGGCCGTCCTCGAAATACTCGATCAGCTTCCAGTCCCCGTCCCGGACAGAGCTGGCGGGCGTGGAGGGCTGCGCGTGGTAGTAGTGCGGATAGTGGAAGAAAATCGTCTCCCTGCCCAGCCGCGCCTCCGGGTCGCGGAGGAGCGGCGCGAGATCGAGGCCGTCGCCCGGCGCACCCGCGATCTCGGCCAGGCCGGCGGCACCGGCAATCGTGCGGAACAAGTCCGTCAACACGACCGGTTCGGCGCAGTTCCGCCCGGCCGGCGTCACGCCCGGCCAGCGCACCATCAGCGGCACGCGCAGGCCGCCTTCGTAGAGCGAACCCTTGCCGGAGCGCAGCGGGGCGTTGGTCGTGACCGGGACATCCTGCCGCCGGTCCGTGCCGAGATAACCGCCGTTGTCGCTCGCGAAGACCACGATCGTTTCCCGTTCGAGGCCGCGCTCGGCGAGGCGCGCGAGCACGCGGCCGACGCTGTCATCGAGCGATTTGATCATCGCGGCGTAGGTGGCGTTGCGGTGGTTCAAGCCAGGGCGGAGTTTCGCCTCGAAGTGCGCCACGTCCGCCGGCTTCGCCTCGATCGGCGTGTGCGGCGCGTGGTGCGCGAGGTAGAGAAAGAACGGCCTCCGATCGGCGGCGGCGCGGTCGATGACCCGCAGCGCCTCGTCGGTCAGCCGATCGGTGAGATACTCCCCGGCCGCGCCAAATTCCAGGTGCGGCACATAGCGCAGCTCGCCCGCCGCGCCGAACCCGCCGCGGTAGGGCCAGAAGAACGTGCTGGGCGCGCCCCAGTGCGTGCCGCCGATGTTCACGTCGAAGCCGTGCGTCTCCGGAAAATGCCCGGCGCCCCCGAGGTGCCATTTGCCGACGAGCGCCGTGAGGTAACCCGCCGCCTGGAGGTGCTTCGCGATCGTCGTCTCCGCGTGCGGCAGGTCATGCCGCGAGGCGGCCTGCAGCAGCCGCCGGTTCTGCGGGCCCGCGAGGGAGCCCTCCGACCAAATGGTGATGCGAAGGCGCGCGGGGTGCTTGCCGGTAAGGAGCGAAGCGCGCGTCGGCGAGCACACCGTCGAGGCGGCGTAGGCCTGGGTGAAGCGCACGCCTTCGCGCGCCAGGCGATCGAGATGCGGCGTCTCGTGCAGGTCCGACCCGTCGCACCCGAGGTCATGCGCCCCGAGGTCGTCGGCGAGGATGAGGACGACGTTGGGGCGCGCGGCGGCCGGGAGTGAAACCCACCCCAGGGCCAGGAGGACAGCCAGCCACGAAAAGCCGCGTCGCGTCTTCATGCGATTGCCGTCTTCCCGCCGGCATTCGACGTTGACTCAGGCAGGCCGAGCAGGCGGCGGGCATTGCCACCGAGAATCGCGTCGCCCGCCTGGGCCGCGCGCGCCTCGGCGAGAAACCGGGCCATTCCCGGCCGCGCGCCGAGCTTGGGGTGGAGGTTCAGGGGAAAATCCGATCCGAACAGGACGCGATCGCGCGGCACGGAGGCGAGGAAGCGCGCCCACACGCTTGCGTCGTAAAGGAGCGGCGACGCCGCGGTGTCGTAGAGGACGTTGCCGGGTTCCCGCGCGCTCGCGTCCACGAGCGGCAGCAGTCCACCCCAGTGCGCGAGCACAAACGTCGTCTGCGGCCAGGCGCGCGCGAGCCGCGTGAAATCCGCGAGCGGCGTCTCGACCCGTCCCGGAAACGGCCGGCTCGCGGGGTCGGTCACGTGCAGATTCACCGGCATCCGCCGCTCCGCCGCCAGCGCAAGCACGGCGCCGAACGTCGCATCGTCGATCGAAAAGCCCTGGGAGTGCGGCGAGAGTTCGCCGAGGCCGACAAGCCCCTCGCCGTGCGCCCGACGCACTTCCCCCAACGTGGCGTCGCGACCCGCCGCGGGATGCACGGTGGCAAACGCCGACAGCCGATCGGGGTGGGCGCGCACGCACGCGGCGTAGAAGCGGTTTTGCCAGGCGCAGTTCTCCGGCCTTTCCCAATACCAGCCGAGCAGCACCGCGCGCGCGACGCCCGCGGTGTCCATTTCGCGCAGCAGTTCGTCCACGGTCGGAAACCCCTGCACCGCGCGGCCGTCGCGCCGCACGCGGGTGCATAGCGCGGTCCAGTGCGGCTCGCCGGCGGCCCGCCCCCAGCCAGCCGGATCGCGCGCGACCTCCGGCGGATAGAGATGCACGTGCGCGTCGATGATCACGGCGCGGACAACCTACTCGCTGCGCAGCGCCTCCACCGGCCGCATCCGCGCCGCGCGCCACGCCGGCAACAGCCCGGCCAGCGTGGAGAACGCGATCGCCGCGACCACGGTGAAGATCAGGTCGCTCGGCAGCGTGTGCGACGGCAGCTCGGTGAATTGGTAGAACTGCCGCAGCGTGTCCTGCCGGCCCATGAGCCGCGCGAGCCCGAGCACGAGATCGTTCCGGATGGCCAGCGCGCCAAAACCGAGCGCCACGCCCACCGCCGTGCCGCCCGCGCCGATGACGAACGCCTGCGCACAAAAGCAGAGCGCCACCTGCCGCGGCCGTGCGCCGAGCGCGCCCAGCAGGCCGATCTCGCGGGTCTTGCGCACCACCGAGATGAGCAGGGAGCTCATCACCGAGAAGGCCGCGATGATCACGATGAAGAGCAGCAGGAACGAGTTGATCGTTTTCTCCAGGTTCAGGACCCAGAGGAAGCTCTCCCAGCTCTGCATCCACGAAAACGCCTGGAGGTCGCGCGGGAGCACGGCGTTGA
>JAEUHB010000176.1 GCA_016794665.1 Opitutaceae bacterium | reverse complement strand
CTGTCCGGCCAACCGTAGAGATGGTTGTGCTCAAGCCCCAGGGAGTGAATCCACGCGATGAAGGGGTCAACGAAGATGGCGTTCGCGTTGACCTTGTGGCTTTGCGTTTGGTGGATGATCGGCAGCAGGTCCGCCGGGAGTGGAATCGCGTTCTGCCCAAAGTAGAAATAGTGCCGCGAGATCAGCACGTTTTGTCCGCCCAAATCGGTTTTCATATCGGCCGGACCATGCACGCCGGGGCGTTGCACCGGCGCGCCTCCCGAGAAACCGTAGATGCAGTCGCCCAAGCGATCGGTGATGATGGGGCTCGCGAGATTCGGGATTCGCGTCGGCCAGTAGGCCGGCGCGAGGCGGTCGTAGTCGCGCAGGGACAGGATTTGATCGACGCGCATCGCATACACCACCTTTCCGCTCAAATTGCCGCTGGGCGCGTTGACCGACCCGAGCCCGACGACCCAATCGCCGACGCTGGCCTTGAGTCGGATTTGCGGTTTGCAGATCGCGAGGGTGCAGAGGCCCCGGAAAGGATTGGGGGCTGCGCCGTCGTCGTAAGGGAGCGTATAGGAAAAGAGGCGGGGCACACCCACCGGTAGCCCCGTGCGACTTTTCGAGCAATGTCTTACCGGCCACTCAAACGGCAGACATTTCCAGCACCTGTGCCTCCGCGACGGGCTTGCCGGAGTCCGGCGCAAGCCGGGCCATTAGTTCATCGCGAATCCGTTTCCACGTCCGTGGTTTCATCGCCGTGAGCTGCGCCTTGATTTCGGCCGGATCGAGCGGCTTTGCACCGGCACCGCCGCCCAGGAGGATCGGCAATTTGCCGGCCAGCGTGCGTCGGAATTCCTCCCGGCCCGGCTGAAAATAGTGCTTCATCACAATTCCCGCCGTGCGGTGGCCCGTGACCTTTTGGACAATTTCCAGCGGGACACCCGCACTCAGCGCGAGCGTAACCCACGTGACGCGGAACGAATGGAAATCCCGGATCGACGCCTTACGCAGCCCCTTGGGCCGCGCTTGATGCGTCTCACCGCGCGACTTCTTTTTCTCCTCATCGGTGTCGGCGTCGTCCGCGTCGAAGAATCCGGCCGCCCGCATCACTTTTTGCACCCGATCCGTGATGTGATCGGGATTGGTCTGATACTTCGTCGCCTGTTCAGGGAAGACGTAGGGACTGTCGTTCGGCTCAAGTTTTGAGAGGGCTTCGTGCAGCAGCGGGAAGATCGGAATCTGCACCAGTTCGCCCGTCTTCGAGGTCTTCACCTTGATGAAGCGCCCCGGCATATCGACGGACGCCTTGAGCAACATGCAGCAATCGCCCCGGCGCATGGCGGTGCAAATCGAGGTGATGATGATGGGACGAACGAACGCGTCGGCTTTCGCGGCCTCCACGATAGCGGCGAGTTCCTCTTCGCTAAAAGGCCTCCGAAACACCGTGTCCTCGTCCTTGGTTGGGATGCCAGTGAACGGGTTCTTTGGGATACCCGCCTCTTCCTTCAAGGACTCGAAACAGGAACGCAGAAAGATCAGCGTGTTGTTGTAGGTTTTGCCGGACACCCCGCGATCTTCGACCGTCTTGAAATACCCCCGCGCCATGCCCGACTGCACATCCGCCATTTCTTTGACGGCGGCATGGTGGGTGTTCAGGAATTCCACGAAATTGGTCATCCAGCTTTCCGCCTGAGCGACGTAGCGTTCGCTCAAGGGCCGACGGCGCGGCAGCGCCTTCCAACGCGGCGCGGCTTCCTTCAAAGGGATCGAACTCACCCGTCCGCCCGTGCGAATTTCGTGGATCGTCTGCACCAGCTCTTCCGCGGTGCTGCGTGTTTTTAGATCGAGGTGGAGTTTTTCCAACGCGGCCTGCGCCTTGGCGCGTGACCGCTCAAACACGGCGTCGCCCTGTTCGCGCAAGCTTGCAGGCACTGTGCCTTTGATTTGAACGCCAAGATTTCTAACGATGTCGGCGCCGTTCACGGTGACGCGGCCATACCACCAATTGCTGCGGCCTTTCTGAATTTCGAGAGCCATGACTCACCTCCGGGTTTGTTACTTCGGGAATGCAGTAATTACTTCCTGAAACCGACCCGTAGTTTACACCGTAGTTCCTAGAAATACATCATAAACACCTGCTAATTATGTCTATTTGTGCGGTCTCATAACCTGAAGGTTGTTGGTTCAAATCCAACCCCTGCACCCAATTTCAGCCCTCCAATCCCCGGATTGGGGGGCTTTTTGTGATTCCGGCGTGTATCCCACTTCCCCCGCTGCCGTTCCTTTGCCGTTGAGGCACAAGCGCCTCGGCCTCGTGATCCATTCCTACTGGCAGCGCTGGCACGGCCAGCGGGCCACTGCGCTCCGGCCGCGCTTCGAGTCTGAATTGGCCGTCCTCCGACACGCTTGCGGGCTCGGCGCGGGAAGCTTTCAGATCACCGTGCGGGGTTGGAGCGCGGATTTTGCGGATCAGATGCGCGCGGAGGCCGAAGCCGCGGCCGTCAAACTCGAGGCCAGCCTCGATCTGCCGCGAGACGCCGCGGATGTCGCGCGATTCGAGGCCGAGGTGCGCACGGCGAGGCGCGCCGGCATGTCGATTTTGCGCACCTGGATTGGCGGCCGGCGTTATGAGGATTTTTCCACGCGCGGAGAATTCGACGCGTTCAAGGCGCGCGCGCAGCTCGGCCTGGAACTCGCGGAGCCCGTTGTCCGCCGGCACGGCTCATGGCTGGCGGCGGAGAACCACAAGGATTTCGAGGCGCCCGAGCTCGTCGCGATGCTCTCGTGCCTGGGCAGCGACCGGATCGGGGTGTGCCTCGACTTCGGCAACAATCTCGCGCTGCTCGAGGACCCGGTGGCCACCGTCGAGACGCTCGCGCCCCTCGCGATCACGACGCACATCAAGGACCTCGCCCTCCAGGAAAGCGCCGGTGGCTTTCGCATGGCCGAAGTCCCGCTGGGCGAGGGGGCGCTCGATCTGCCACGGCTGCTGGCGATCATCGAGCGCGCCAATCCTCGCGTGGAGCATCACCTCGAGATGATCACCCGCGACCCGCTGGAAATAGGGTGCCGCAGTGAGGGCTACTGGGCGACTTTTCCGGAAAAACCGCGGAGCGAACTTGAGCGGGCGCTCGCGTTGGTGCGCGCCACGCAATCCGACACGCTGCCGTCGATGGACGGAAAAACCGACGACGATATTCTGGCACTGGAGGAAGAGAACAACCGGCGCTGTTTCGCCGCAGCGGCGGCTAAGCTTGGCTTCGCGTCTTCGCCGGACCGCCGCTAGTTTCCCGGCAGCGCAAACGCGACGTAGCCGTCGCCTGCGCCCGACTTGCCGCCGACCCGCCCGCCCCCGGTCGCGGTGATGACGACAAACTGCCGGCCGCCGACTTCGTAGACCGCTGGCGCCGCCGTGCCAGCGAAGGGCAGCTTGGCGGACCAGAGTTCCTTGCCCGTGTCCGCGTCAAAGGCGCGGAGCTTTTCGTCTTCCGTGCCCGCGACAAAAACGAGCCCACCGGCCGTCACCGTGGCGCCGCCGAGGTTCTGTGATCCGGTGATCGGCATGCCTTTCTTCGTAAGTTCCTCCAGCTCCCCGAGCGGCACGCGCCAGAGAATCTTGCCGGTGCTGAGATCGTAGCAGTTGAGCAGGCCCCACGGCGGCTTGATGCCCGGGTAGCCCTCGTGATCCACGAGGAAATGGAAACCGTCGAAAACGTAGAGCGGCCGCGTCGGATCCTGGGTGGCGTTGGGCCCCGGCGGCGGCTGATCACGGCGGAAGAGGAAATCGAGCAGCGCCTTGCGCTCGGCGGGCGCGAGCGGCGGGGTGGGGGGCATCGCGCCCTTGCCCGTCTTGATGAGCGCGAGCACGGCGTCGTCGTCCATGCGGCCCCGCAGCCCGATGAGCGGCGGGGCGAGGCCGACGCCCTCGCGGTTCACGCCGTGGCAGGCCACGCAGTTGCGCGTGTAGACTTTCTCGCCCTCCGTCGGCGGCGTGCGCGGGCTGCGCGGGCGCTCGTCGTTGGCGACGACGGTGATCTTCGAGACCCAGCGGTTGGAGGTGATATAAAGCCGGCCGGTCGGCACATCGACGGCAGCGCCCGACCACTCGGCACCGCCCCGCGACCCGATGAAGAGGTTGGGCTTCCCCTCCGTGAAGGTCTGGTAGAAGCCGTAGCTCGAGCGCGCAACCTGGGCCTCGACGAAGGCCCGTGCCTCGGGCGAGCGGTCCGTGATCATCGACGGCTCAAACTCCATGCGCGAAATCTGCTCCGGGAGCTCGGGATCAGGCTGGTAAGGCGCGGTGCGCTCGCCGGGCAGCGGGCTCACCGGCGCGCGCCGCAGGCGAAATGGAAAGATCGGTTTTCCGCTCGTGCGGTCGAGCAGCGCGAGCGTGCCGGACTTCGCGAAGATCGTGACGGCGTCGATGCGTTTCCCCTCGCGTTCAATCGTGACGAGGTTGGGTGGGCCCACGGCGTCGAGGTCCCAGATGTCGTGGCGCACGAGCTGGAAATGCCAGCGGCGCTCGCCGGTGAGCGCGTCCAGGGCGAGCACGCAGTTGCTGAAGAGATTGTCACCGAGCCGGCCCACGCCGACCATGTCGGGCCGCGGCGCGCCGAGCGCGACAAACACCAGGCCGCGCGCGTCGTCGAGCGAGATGCCGCTCCAGCCATTGGCCCCCGCCTGCGGGCCGTCCCAAGTGTCCGCGCCAAATTCGTTGCCGCGCGCGACGGAGTGAAAGCGCCAGAGCGGCTTTCCGTCGCGCACGTCGTAGCCGTAGATGTCGCCGCTGACGCCGGTCGTGACGAACACGTGCTTGTAAACGACGACGCTCACCGTCCCCGCGGTGGGCAGTGCGGTGCGCCCGCGCTCGCCGAATTGCGACAGCAACTTGCCCGTCTGCGGATCGATGGCGTAAATCCAATCGCCGCCGCCGAAGAGGATGCGCGGCGCATTGGCGGCGTCGCCCGGCCAGTAGGTGAGGCCGCGGCGCGCCGGCCAGTCCTCGGCGCGGGCGCGCGGCGCGGGCTCGAGCTGGTAGCGCCACCTTTCCTTCCCGGTCGCGGCATCGACGGCGACGAGCGCGCGGCCGGGCGTGGGCGCAAACATCACGCCGTCGACGATGATGGGCGTGCACTGCGTGTTGCGCGCGCCGTCGCCGGAACGGTAGAGCCACGCCTCTTCGAGGCGGTGGACGTTGGTGCGATTGATCTGGGTGAGCGCCGAGTAGCGCCGGGAGCCGTTGTCACCCTGCGAGCGGCTCCAGCGGGAGAATTGCGCCGGGTCGACCGCCGCCGCCGGCGTGAGCTCGTGCGGCAACGCCGCGGGAATGGTCTGAAACTCCGGCAGCGCGGCGCG
>JAEUHB010000164.1 GCA_016794665.1 Opitutaceae bacterium | reverse complement strand
TCCAACGACGCCAAGATGCAGCTGCTCGACGTGCCGGAGTGCCTGCTGCTCCAGCATGGCGCGGTGAGCGACGAAGCCGCGGTCGCGATGGCGACCGGCGCGGCCGAGACGCTCGGGGCCGACTACGCGCTGGCCGTCACCGGTTTTGCGGGAGCGGCGGAGGCGGGTGCGACTCCAAACGGCAATCCCGTGGGGACGATGTTCATCGCGCTCTTTTCGCCGGCCGGCGTGTGGTCGAAAAAACTCAGCTATCCTGGCCCTCGCCCGACCGTGAAGGTGCGCGCCGTCAACGCCGCGCTCGACTGGCTGCGCCGCGAGCTGCTCCGCGCCCAGCGCGGCGAGGCCACGCCGGCCCGGCGCATCGGCGTGATGCAATGATCGCGGCGCGATCGTGGTGGCTCGCGGTCGTCGTGTTCGCGAGCGGAGCGTTCGCCGCTGAGCCGACGGCGAAAGTGGGGCCGGCGAACGGCTCGCTGCTCGTCGTGGGGGGCGGATCGATGGCGAAACTCTGGCCGGTCTTTCTTGAACTCGCCGGCGGCCCGGACGCGGCAATCGTGGTGATTCCCACGGCCGGCGAAAATGTCACGGGCGACGACGGCTCGACCAAGGCCCTGCGCGCGCTCGGCGTGACGAAGATCGTGCAGCTCCACACCCGCGACCCGAAGGAGGCGGACACGGAGGCGTTTGCCGCTCCTCTCCGCGCCGCGCGAGGCGTTTGGATCAGCGGCGGCCGGCAATGGCGGCTGGCGGATTCGTATCTCGGCACGCGCACACTGAAGGAGCTCTTCGCCGTGCTCGCCCGCGGTGGCGTGATCGGCGGCAGCTCAGCGGGCGCGACGATCCAGGGCAGCTACCTCGTCCGCGGCGCGCCCTCGGGCAACACCATCATGATGTCGCCGGGGCACGAGGCGGGTTTTGGTTTTCTCCGTGCCACCGCCATCGACCAGCACGTGGACACCCGCAATCGCGCGGAGGATTTGCGCCCCGTGCTGCGTGCGCACCCGGCGTTGCTCGGCATCGCGCTCGACGAGGCGACCGCGATCATCGTGCGCGGCGACCGCGCCGAAGTGGTGGGCGCGGGCCGCGTGCGATTTTTCGCCTCGCCGGAGGCATCCCCCGATTTGTTGCAGGCCGGCACCCGCTTCGATCTCGCGGAGCGGCGAAGACAGCCTTGAATCGGCGCTTGCCGCGCGCTTGGACGGTGCGATGCGGCGTTGCTTCATTTTCGCCACCGGCCGACTCGCTTTGCCAACCGTCGCCGCCAAATACCCAGCCCGCTGCCTTTCATGAAAGCCAATCGTCGTAGATTCCTCGCCACCGCCCTTGCGGGTGGCGCTGCCGCCGCGCTCCCTGTCTCGTCCCGCGCCGCTGCGTCGCGCGGCAACGAGACCGTCAAGGCGAAGTATGCCAAGCTCGACGCCATCCTGAAGCAACCGGTGCTGAAGAAACGGCTCTTCACCTCGCCCGTCATCATTGAGACACTCGAGTTGTTGCGGCTCGGCGGCAGCTTCATTTGTCGCGTCCGCTCGAAGGACGGCGCCGAGGGCATCTCGGTCTCCAACAACTCGCAGCAAATCTCGCTCTACCCGATCCAGACCAACCGCCTGCAGCCGTTCTTCATCGGCAAAGATGCGCGAAACCTCGATGAGCTGCTCGAGGAGGTCTATGTCTACCAGAGCAACTACAAGCTCCAGAGCCTCGCGCTCTGGGTGCCGCTCGCGACGATCGAGTTTGCGATTCTGGATATGCTGGGCCGCATCGCAAAGCTGCCGATGGGTCTCCTGATCGGCGACAAGATCCACAACCCCACGGTCTCCGTCTACCGCGCCAACGGTGAGCGCGACGTCACCGCCGAGGCGGTGATGGCCAACCTGAAGAAACAGGTCGAGGAGTCGCAGGCCAAGGCCCTCAAGATCAAGATTGGCGGCCGCATGAGCCACACGGAGTTTCCCGCCAGGCGCTCGGAGAAGCTGATCCCGATGGTCCGGAAGGAATTTGGCGACAAGATGGTCTGCTACGCCGACTCCAACGGATCGTATGGCGTCGAGGAAGGCATCAAATTCGGCAAGCTGCTCCAGGAATATAGCTACGCGTTCTACGAGGAGCCGGTGCCCTTCGACTGGTATGAGGAGACCAAGGCCGTGGCCGACGCCGTGGACATTCCCATGGCCGGCGGCGAGCAGGAAGCCAGCATGCACGCCTTCCGCTGGCTGATCGCGAATGACGCGCTCGATATCGTTCAGCCCGACATGTTTTACTTTGGCGGGCTCATCCGATCGATGAAGGTCGCGCGCATGGCGGCCGCGATGGGCAAGACCTGCGTGCCGCATATCTCGGGCGGCCTCGGCTACCTCTATATGATTCACTTCGTCTCGGTCATCCCCAACGCCGGTCCGTATCACGAATTCAAGGGCCTGAGTCAGGCGATTCCGTTCGAGTGCAAGACCTCCGATCTCGGCACCATGGGTGGCTTTGTGAAAGTGCCGACGGGCTCCGGTTCAGGCATCGAGATCGATCCGGCGTTCATCAAGAAGCACGCCGTGGTGCCGCGCGAGCGCAGTCGGGCGGAGGAGTAGGCTGGGGCGGGGTCGTTGGGTAGCCCTGCTCGGGAGAGCAGGGACCGGCGGGAGATGGCGCGCTGGAACCATCCCGCCTCTTACGAGGCGGGCTACCGCTACCACCAGGCGCACGGCGCGCCGTCGTTCTTCCGCGCCTATTAGCCCAGCAGGTTCCGCAACGCCGCGAGATACTTGTCGCGCGTGCGCGCGATCACCTCGGCGGGCAGGCGCGGGCCGGGCGGCTTCTGGTCCCACTTGATCGCGAGCAGGTGGTCGCGCACGAACTGCTTATCGTAGCTTGGCGGCGAGCAGTCCGGGCGATACTCGGCGGCCGGCCAGTAGCGCGAGGAATCAGGTGTGAGAACCTCGTCGATGAGGAAGAGGCTCCCCGCCGCGTCGGTGCCGAACTCGAACTTGGTGTCGGCCAGAATC
>JAEUHB010000135.1 GCA_016794665.1 Opitutaceae bacterium | reverse complement strand
TCGGTCACGAGGGTGAACGCATCGCCGGTGTTGTTGGCGCGGCCGGTGCGGCCGATGCGGTGGACGTAGTCCTCGGCGTTCTCCGGCACGTCGTAGTTGATGACGTGCGATACGCCTGCGATGTCGAGGCCGCGCGCGGCGATATCGGTCGCCACGAGCACCTCGTATTTGCCGCTCTTGAAGCCTTGGAGGGCCTCGATGCGCTCGCGTTGGTTGCGGTCCGAATGCATGACGCCCACGGTGTGTCCCTTGCTTTGCAGCCGGTGCGCGATCCGGTCGGCGCCCATGCGGGTGCGCGAAAAGATGATCACGCTCTTGAACTCGGTTTGGTCCAGCAGCAGCTGGAGCAGCTCGAACTTCTGCGACGCCACGACGGGGTAGAAAGCATGCGCCACGGTTTCCGCGGGTGAGCGCACGCGGCCAATCTCAACCTTCACAGGGTCACGCAGCGCCCAGCCGGCGAGCTGCTCGAGTTCCGGCGGGAGCGTGGCGGTGAAGAAAAGCGTCTGCCTCTCCTTCGGGCACTTCATCACGATGCGGCGAACGTCGGGCAGGAAGCCCATGTCGAGCATGCGGTCGACTTCGTCGAGGACAAGGATGTCGATGTCGTTGAGCGAGCAGTTGCCGCGTTCGAGGTGGTCGAGCAGGCGGCCGGGTGTGGCGGCGAGGATGTCCATGCCGCGGCGAAGATCGTCCTCCTGCTTGCCGTAGCCGACCCCACCATAGACGATCGTGACGCGGAGGTCGGTGAACTTGGCAAATTTCTGGAATGCTTCCTCGACCTGAAGCGCAAGCTCGCGCGTGGGCTCGAGGATGAGACAACGCAGCTTGCCGTGCGTGCCGAGGCGCTGGATGATCGGGAGCGCAAAGGCCGCGGTCTTGCCCGTGCCGGTCTGCGCGGATCCGATGACGTCGCCGCCTTTGAGCACGACAGGAATCGCCTGCGCCTGGATCGGCGTGGGGGTCACGTAGCCCATCTCCTGCACGCCGAAGGCCAGCGCATCGCTGAGGCCGAGGGCCGTGAAGGCGGTGTCCATCTTCGGGATGTCGACCGGCACGGCGGGCTTGATGTCGGCGGTGCGCGGGTGGTCGAAAGTCTTGTCGATCATCGGGCGCTCGCGCTCGGCGCGCGGGCCGCCGCGGCCGCCTGGACCTCCGGCGCCGCGGCCGGATCGCGAATGCAAACCGCGCCCAGCACCCCCCTCGCGCGGGCCGCGATCGTCACGACGGTCGCGCGGTTGGTGCTCTCGCCCCTCGCGGGCGGGCTCCTGGCCGCGGCCGCCGTGGCCTCGTGCCCCTCGGTCGCGGTCCCGGCTGGTGCCGCGTTCGGGCCGGCCGCGGCCGGAATGCGAGTCGCCGTGAGGCTTGGCGTGCGAATTGGAAGCGGGTTTGGCGGCCGAGGCCGCCGGTTTCTCGGCGCGCGAAGGCGCGAGTGTGTCGCGCAGCTTCGCAAAGATTTTCTTCAGCATGAGACGGGATGGAAAGGGTTCAGGGTCGGGGAATCGCGGGTATTTGCAATCCCCATATCCGCGGGCCCGCTGGCCAAAACCTCCGGAGCCGTTTACGCTCTGCGCTATGCCCGTTTCTCTCCAGCTCTCCGCGGTTCGCCTTCGTGTGGCCGACCTCGCGCGAGCGCACGCATTCTACACGCAGCGCCTTGGTTTCGTGTCGGTGGGTGCGCCGCCCAACGAGTCTCGGCTTGCCGTCGGTGCCGATGCGCCGCCCGTCTTGACGCTCACCCCGGCGCCCGGCGCGCTCACGGCGCCCCGCGACGCCGCCGGGCTGTTTCACGCCGCCCTGGTGCTGCCCGATCGGCCGACGCTCGGCGCCTGGCTGCGATTTGCCGAGTCGCGGGGCGTCGAGTTTGATGGCTTTTCCGACCACGGCGTGAGCGAGGCGATCTACCTGACTGACCCGGAAGGCAACGGCCTGGAGTTCTACGCCGACAAGCCGCGCGCCGCGTGGCCCTTTGCCGCCAACGGCGACCTCGCGATGGTCACGCGGCCGCTGGCCGTGCGCGAGGTGCTTGCACAGGCGAAGCTGCCCAATTCGGCCGCTCCACTCTCCGGCTCCCGTTGGGGCCACCTGCACCTCCGCGTCACCGAACTGGAGCGCAGCGAGGAGTTCTACCGCGCTCAACTCGATTTGGCGCGCACGCAGGGGTCCTACCCTGGCGCCCGCTTTCTCGCCGCTGATGGCTACCACCATCACGTCGCAATCAACACTTGGGGCGCACCGCGCCGCATGCAGCCTGTCGGCGCGCTTGGTCTGGCGGGGGCTACTTTTGGGCGGGCCGGAATCTCCACCGCCCGTGATCTTGTCGATCCCGATGGGATCCGCCTGCGCTTGGAGCCTCTGCGCGGCTAGCCGTCCGGGGAGTCTCGGCTGCATTTTGCCGGGCAGCAGCCGCGATAGTTGCCGGTCGCACGGCATCGCAATCCGGATGCGCACGCGAAGGGTTTTTCGCCCACGTGCGGCGGAGCTCGTTCTTCTTTTCCTTTCGGTGCGCGCAGGGGCTTCGCGTGCGAGCTCGTGCCAACGTTGTTCTGCTCGCGGCGCAGCTCGGTGGCTGGCGATATGGGCGACGGAGTCCGGAGGACCTTGTTCGAGTTTGGAGGAACCTCGTGTGATTTCGGCGCTGGGCGGGTCTTCGCGCTTGGCTTGCGCGCGGCGGCCCGGCAATTCTCGCGCCGTCCTACCTGCTGCGCATGAACGACGAAATCCGCTGGCTCGCCCGGCTCGGCTCCGAAAAACAGCTCTTCACCCGCGAGCAGGCCGCGCAAGTGGTCGCCAAGCTCGGCGTCGGCGCCGACCTCATGGGCTTCGCCCAAGAGCTGATCGACAGTGGCATCGTCAGCGACGTGGAGAAGCTTGAGGTGCTCGCCGGCGAGGCGATGGCCAACGCCGCCAAGGGCCCTCCCGTGGAAGCGGCGGCCGCTCCGTCCGCGGCCGCATCCGGCGCCGGACCGCGGGCCGCCGCGTCCGCGGCGGCCATTTCCTCCCTGGATTTCACGACGCTCGGGCAGCTCGATGACGCGGCGCTCGCCGAGGCGATGCGCGGCCTGCTCCGCGCGAGCGCCGGCGCGGGCGCGAGCGATTTGCACCTCTCGACCGGCGCGCGGCCGTTTGTGCGGCGGCAGCGGGCGCTGGCTTTTCTGTCCGACCACGCGCTGACGGCGCACGAGGCCCTGCGCCTCAACACCGCGCTGCTCTCCGAGGGCCAGAAAAAGATCTTCCTCGAGCGCAAGGACTACGACTACGCCTTGGCCGTCACCGCCGCCGATCGCTACCGCGTTAACCTCATGTTTCACAAGAATGGCGCGGCCGGCTCCTACCGCATGGTCCCCGCCAAGACGCGCACCCTCGAGGAGCTCGGTTACGCCAAGCACATCGAGACGCTGCGGAAGATGATGTCCTACCACAACGGCCTCATCCTCATCACCGGCCCCGTCGGCTCCGGCAAGACGACCACGCTCGCCGCGATGGTCGCGTGGCTCAACGAGACGCGCACCGACCACATCATCACCGTCGAGGACCCAATCGAGGTCGTGCAGCCAGCCAAGGGCTGCAACGTCACGCAACGCGAGGTCGGCCCGCACACGCGCACGTTTGCCACTGCCCTGAAGGGCGCGCTCCGCGAGGACCCCGATATCATCGTCATCGGCGAGCTGCGCGATCTTGAGACCATCGAGATGGCAATCAGCGCGAGCGAGACCGGTCACCTCGTCATCGGCACGATGCATACGAGCGATGCCGCGACGACGCTCAACCGTCTGCTCGACGTGTTCCCGCCCGCGCAGCAGACGCAGATTCGTGCGAGCGTGGCCGAGTCACTTCGCGGCATCGTGTGCCAGCGACTCCTGCCCGGCGCCGACGGCCAGCTCGTGCTCGCCTGCGAGATCCTCGTCAGCAACACCGCGATCCAGAACCTTATCCGCGAGGGCAAGTCCACCGGACTGCGCAACACGATGGAGACGGGCCTCAAGGAGGGAATGTGCCTCATGGACAACGTGGTCTTCAACCTCTGGCAGGAGAAGAAAATCTCCGCCGACATCGCGCGCGCCCAGATATCCAACCGTGTGCTCCGCGCCCGTATCACGTGATGGCCGCGATTCCCGACGAACCCGCCGCGCTGCTCGCCGCCTACCGCAAGGCGATCTGGAAACTGATCGGCCTGGCCCTCTTCGGTGTGCTATGCTTGGCGATCGTGTTTTTCGCGCGGCGGATGTTCAAGCTGCCACCCGCCGTGCTGACACTGCCGCTCATCGCCGCGCTGATCTTCTTCGGCGCCGATCTCTGGCGTTTCTTCCGGCTGCGCAATGCCGTGCAGCGGATGCGCGAAGCTTCCTCATAGACATGCCCGCCATCGACCAACTTCTCCGCACGATGCTCGCCCAGGGTGGCTCCGACCTTCACCTGACCGTTGGCCTGCCGCCCAAGGCCCGGATCTCTGGCTCGCTCCAGGCCATCGGCGATCAGCCCATCGACTCGCGCATGATGGGATCGCTCCTGAAGGAAATCTGCCCCGAGAAGCGCTGGGTCGAATTCCTCGAGCGCAAGGACCTTGACCTCGCCTACGAGGTGCCGGGCCTCGCGCGCTTCCGCGGAAATTTCCTCTGCAACCACTGGGGCGTGGCCGCGGTCTTCCGCCAAATCCCGGCCAAGATTCTCTCGTTCGATGATCTCAAGCTCCCGGAGGCGTTGAAAAAACTCTGCCACCTCGAGCAGGGCCTCGTGGTCGTCACCGGCCCGACCGGCAGCGGCAAGTCCACGACCCTCGCCGCGATGATCGACTACATCAACACGCATCAGTCGCGGCACATCATCACCATTGAGGACCCGATCGAGTTTGTGCATCCCGTGAAGCAGTCCGTGATCGTGCACCGCGAGGTGGGCGAGCACACGGCCTCCTTTGCCGCCGCGCTCAAGGGCGCGATGCGCCACGACCCGGACATCATTCTCCTCGGCGAGATGCGCGAGATGGAGACCATCAAGCTCGCGCTCGGCTGCGCCTCGATGGGCATGCTCGTCTTCGGCACGCTCCATACCAACAATGCCGCCAAGACCGTCGACCGCATCATCAACACCTTTCCCGCCGAGGAGCAGAACCAGGTGCGCGTGATGCTCTCGACCTGCCTCGCGGGCGTCGTCGCGCAGCTCCTCTGCAAACGCATTCCCAAGGGCCGGTGTGCCGTCCACGAAATCCTCCTCACGCACGAGGCCCTGCCCAACACCATCCGCAGCGGCCAGATCGCCAACATCAAGTCGATCATCGAGAGCGGCGGCGCCGACGGCATGGTCACGATGGACCAGAGCCTGATGAACCGCGTGAAGGACGGCACCATCGAGGTGAAGGAAGCCTACATGAAGGCCGCCAACAAGGCCACTTTCGCCGCCCTGCTAAAGCCCGGCGATCTCGACGGTGGGCATTGAGCGCGGCGCGCCGCCCACCGATGCGCGCGAACGCCGAGCCCTCCGCTGTGCCACTGCGCTGGCCGCCCGGCCTGATCCCGGTGCGCGGCATCATCAGCGTGCCGCACCTGTTGCTCGATGAGTCTGGCGCCGTGATCCTCGATACCGGGCTGCCACCCGATGGTGCGCGCATCAAACGCTCGTTGGAGCGGCACGGCCTCGGGCCCGGCGACGTGCGTGCGATCATCCTCACGCACGGCCACCTCGACCACGCGGGCGGTCTCACGGCGCTCAAGGGCTGGTGCGGTGCGCCTGTTTATGCCCACCCGCTCGACCAGCCGCACATCGACGGGACCGCGCGCGTCCGCGGCCTCGCGCGCATCGGCGCGGCGATGGAGGCCGCCGGCCGTGCCTTCTACCGCTACCGCACCGTGAAGATCGACGTGCCGCTCGCCGACGGCGACGAGCTGCCGTTCTGGGGCGGCCTGCGTGTCGTCCATCTGCCCGGCCATACGATGGGCCATTGCGGCTTCTACTCGGCGAAGCACGACCTGCTCTTCACCGCGGATCTGTGGGCGCGTTTCATGATGATGGTGCAGGTGTCGCCCGCGATCTTCACCGCCGCGCCCGAGCTGGTCGCGCCGAGTTTTCGCAAGGCCCGAACCCTCGGCGCGCGCCTCATCGTGCCCAACCACTACGGCAAACCCGACGGCCTCCGCCTGCGGCGGATTTTCGAGAATCTCTGCGAGTCGCTCGAGCGGCGGCCGGCTATTGTGTAATGGCGCGACCTACGCGTAACGATCCTCGGTCCACGGGTCGGCGGTGTTGGAGTATCCGCGGACTTCCCAGAAGCCGAGTTTGTCCTCGGCGAGAAACGTGATGCCGCTCACGAATTTCGATCCCTTCCATGCGTAGAGCTTGGGGATGATCACGCGCGCGGGGCCGCCGTGCTCGAGGGTGACGG
Source organism: Opitutaceae bacterium (assembly GCA_016794665.1). Taxonomy (GTDB): domain Bacteria; phylum Verrucomicrobiota; class Verrucomicrobiia; order Opitutales; family Opitutaceae; genus ER46. The sequence goes on along the minus strand of JAEUHB010000135.1, from coordinate 724 downwards.
GCGCGCCGTCGAAACTCGTCGCCACGAGCACGTCGTCGTCAAGGCAGGCGGCGAGGGCGACGTTGGTCGAGTAGCCGTCGTAGCCGGTGAAATAGACAAACTTCGCCTCCGGCTTCGGCTGCACGAGCTCGTAGAGCGTCGTGAACGCCACGCCGCCCCAGCGGCAGTCGTATTTGCTCCACGTCGTCACGCAGTGGAAGTCGCTCACATCCTCGACCTGCGGCAGCGCGTGAAACTGCTTCCACGAGAGAGTCGCGGGCTTTTCCACGAGACCGTCGAGCTTGAGCGCCCACTTGTCGTGCGGGATCTGCGGATGCACGCCGAGGTCGAGCACCGGAAATCCGGTCGTCAGCTTCTGGCCGGGCGGCAGGCGATCCTTCGACGCGACGGCGCGGGCGGCGACGCCGCGGGCCTTCTGCTTTTCGGCCCAGCGCTGCTTGGCCTCGATGTAGCGTTGCTTCGACATGGCGCGGACGGTAGGCGGCGAGGGGCTCGGTGCAAGCTGTAGGTCGGGCTTCATGCCCGGCATTGGTCCTCTGGCGGCGGATGTCGGGGGTAAACCCCGACCTACATGGGCGCGAGTGCCTGCTGGATCGCGGACCGCCGACGCCAGTAATAGAGGAACATGCCGCCTTGCACCGCGGCGGAGACGATTGCGAGCACGCTAATCGTGATCTGCTGCACGAATCGCAAGTAGGCCTCGACACTCAGGCCAAGTTGCCCG
>JAEUHB010000080.1 GCA_016794665.1 Opitutaceae bacterium | reverse complement strand
ACGACGGTCCAGGCGATCGCCGCGAACTTCTTCGAGCCCTCGATGTAGGCTTTGCTTTGCAGGTCGTAGTCGTGGCAGCAGCCGCCGGTGATGAGCAGGGCGCGGATGGGCGCGGCGGCAAACAGCGGCGCCGCGAACAGCGCGAGGAGGAGGGCGAGGCGGGTTTTCATGGGGAAACGTTCATTTGGCGGCGGCCTTCTTCTTTTTCTTCGCCGTCGGCTGGCCGGCGGCGGGATTGGCGATCTGCGGCTTGGCCTCGGGCTGCGTGGCGAGGATGGCGCGGAGACGCGCGACGACCTCGGGCTGCCCGGCGGCGAGGTTCCTCCGCTCCAGCGGATCAGCCGCGTAATCGTAGAGCTCGAGCTCGGCCGTGGCGGGGGCGGCGCCGGGCTTTTTCCATTCGACGAGCCGGTGGCGATCCGTGCGCACGGCGCGGCCGATGATCGCGCCGTGCTGCGGGTGCGGGCGCGGATAGGCGTGGAAGACGGCGGGGGTGGTCGTCGCCGCGGGATCGCGGAGCACGGCGGCGAAGCTGCGGCCATCGAGGCCCTGCGGCACGCGGGGTGCGGGCAGGCCCGCAAGCTCGGCCAGGGTGGGAAACAGATCGACGGTCTCGACCAGTGCGTGCGAACCGCGGCCGGGTCGTGCAGTCTGCGGCGCCGCGACGATGAGCGGGATGCGCACGGCCTGCTCGTAGTTGGTGTGCTTGCACCACTGGCCGTGGTCGCCGAGGTGCCAGCCGTGATCACCCCAGAGGACGACGATGGTGTTGCCCGCCAGGCCGAGCCGATCGAGCTCGTCGAGCACCCGGCCGGCCTGCGCGTCCATGTAGCTGATCGCGGCGTGGTAGCCGTGAAGGAGCTCGCGCTGCTGCGCCGCGGTGAGCGGACCCTCGGCGGGCATGCCGGCGTAGGCGCGCAGCTCGCCCCAGCCGGTGGGAGCATAGGCGGGTGCGCCCGCCGGGGCCTCCTGAAACGGCTCAAGGCTGAATTTCGCGCGGTCGTAGAGATCCCAGTATTTCTTGGGCGCGACAAAGGGCAGGTGCGGCCGGATGAAGCCCACCGCAAGGAACAGCGGCTCGTCCGGCCGCTCCTTGGCCGTCCGGAGCCGGCGGATCGCCTCGTCGGCGACCTGGCCGTCGCGATATGTGTTGTCCGGCACGTCGGCGGACTCAACGGCGGGGCCGTGGGGGGCGGCGGGGCGGTAGTTGGCCGCGCCGGGTTCGCCTTGGGCGACACCACCGCCCGAGGCGGAGGCCGGCCGGTTTTTCTGGATCGAGATCGCCTCGGGTGTGGCGAACGCGGGGGCGCCTGACATCCAGTGCGGCACGCTCCACGAGGCGGCGTCCTCATGGTTGCCGTGGCCGGGGTGCATGATTTTTCCCATGCTCTCCGCGCGGTAGCCGTGCGAGCGGAAATACTGCGGGAGCGTCACGGCATCGGGCACCGCGACGCGGAAATTGGTCGGCAGATCGTAGATGCCGAGGGTGGTGGAGCGCAGGCCGCTCATGAGGGCGTTGCGCGAGGGGGAGCACACGGCCTGGTTGCAATACGCCGCGTCGAACCGCACCCCGCGGGCGGCGAGGCGATCGAGGTTGGGCGACTTCACGGTCTTGTCGCCGTAGGTGCCGAGCAGCGGCTTGAGGTCGTCGACGCAGATCAGAAGGACGTGGGGGCGGGGCGTGGCCGCCGCGGCGGCCAATGCGAGGGAGGCAAGGGCCAGGAAGGAGAGTGCCGGGAGTCTCATGGGGTAAGAATTGTGGAGCGTGTGGCCTAGCGCCGGAAGCCGCCGCCGGGGAAGCCGCCTTTGCCGCCGCGGGCCTGCATGGCCTCGAGCTGACGCATCATCTTTTTGTCCCCGCCGCCCTTCATCATCCGCATCATCTGCCGCATCTGGTCGAACTGCTTCATGAGCTGGTTCACGTCGGCGATTTTCACGCCGGCGCCGTCGGCGATGCGTTTGCGGCGGCTGCCATCGAGGATCTGGGGCTTGCGGCGCTCCTGTTTCGTCATCGAGCGGATGATGGCCTCGGTGCGCGCCATCTGCTTGTCGGCGCCGGCGGGGAGCTGCATGCCGCTCATCCCGGGAATCATCCCCATGATGCTCTGCATCGAGCCCATCTTCTTCACCTGCTGCATCTGCGAGAGGAAATCCTCGAGGTCGAAGTCGGCCTTCTTGAGCTTCTCGGCCATCTTCTCCGCTTCCTTCTGGTCGATGTTCTCCTGCGCCTTCTCGACGAGGGAAACGACGTCGCCCATCCCGAGGATGCGCGAGGCGAGCCGGTCGGGATAAAACGTCTCGAAGTCGCCCGTCTTCTCGCCGGTGCCGATGAATTTGATCGGGACGCCCGTGACGGACTTGATCGAGAGCGCGGCGCCGCCGCGCGTGTCGCCGTCGAGCTTCGTGAGGATGAGGCCGGTGAGCTGGAGCGCGTCGTGGAACGCCTTCGCGACGTTGACCGCCTCCTGGCCGAGCGCGCCGTCGGCGACGAGCAGCACCTCGTCGGGCTGCACGCGCGCGCGGAGTTTCTTCACCTCCTCGATCAGATCGGTGTCGATCTGGAGGCGGCCGGCGGTGTCGAAGATGATGCAGTCGGCGTTGGCGGCCTGCGCGGCCGCAAGGCCGGCGGCGCCGAGCGCGGGCACATCCTTGGTGGCGCGATCCGAGTAGAAGCCGAGTTCCTCCTGCTTCGCCAAGATCTCCAGCTGGTCGATGGCGGCGGGGCGGTAGATGTCGGCGCCGATGACGAAGGGCCGGGAGCCGCGCTTCTTGAGCAGCTTGCCGAGCTTGGCGGTGGACGTGGTCTTGCCGGAGCCGTGGAGGCCGACCATCAGGATTTTGAGCGGCCGCTTCGGGGAGAGATCCGTGGTGCCTTGGCCCAGGAGCGCGACGAGCTCGTCGTTGATGATCTTGACGACCTGCTGGCCGGGCGCGACGCCCTTGAGCACCTCTTGGCCGACGCACTTGGTCTGCACGCGCGCGACGAAGTCGCCCACGACCTTGAAATGCACGTCGGCCGCGAGCAGGGCGGTGCGCACCTCGGCGAGGGCGGCGGCCATGTTGGCCTCGGAGAGCTGGCCGACGCCGCGAAGGTTGCGGAGGGCGGAGGAGAGTTTATCGGTGAGCGACTCGAACATGGGAGCCGACACCGTTGGGGGATTTCGCGCAGGGAAGCAACAGCGGCGCG
>JAEUHB010000134.1 GCA_016794665.1 Opitutaceae bacterium | reverse complement strand
CAAGCCACTGTCCGGCTTTCGTGTGCTTCGTGTGTTTCGTGGGCTACAAAAACAGGAGCTGCAAATTCGCGCCGCGCACCGTGCGGGCCGCGGCGAGGTCCTGGATGAAGGCGAGCGCCTCGGCGTAGTCGCGCTTGCGGCGCGGAGTCGCGCGTCGCGACGGCGGGATGAGCGCGGGGCGGAGGTTGGTCACGAGCAGCGTCGCCTCGCGGAACGGCGCGAGCGCACGAAGGCCGGTCATGATCTCCGCGCGCGTGAAGAGCGGCGTGGCCGACGCCAGCGTGAGCGACGCATCCCAGTGGTAGAAGCCGGTGCGCGGGTGCTCCGCGAAGAGCTTCGCGAGCAGCGCGGCCGCGGCGGCGTTGAAGGCCGCATCGTAGGTCTGCGCCGACTCCGGGTGCGCCGCGATCTGCGCCTCCAGCTCCGCGAGGCTGAACGCAATCGCCGCCTTGATTTGCTCCGCGAGGTAGAGGTCCTGGCCCGTGGCGTGGGCAAAGAGGGCGTTGACGAAATGGAGGCGACGCAAGTCGTCGCGGGAGCGAGCGGGCATGGGACGAGACTATCCGGATCGAATAACGTCGCGCACGCCCTTCACGCCGCCAGTGAGCATCACACAAGCGAGGACTCCGTAGAGTGAAATCGTCAACCAATATTGCCCAGAATGGTCCGCTCTGGTCAGAACACGGGAACGAGCGCGCGCCGACAACTGAATCTTCTGCTCGGACAGACCTTCGATAACAGCGTAACTCAAAAGGAGGCCAAGTGCGAACAAGGCCACCGAAAGGGAGATAACGAACCAACCCTTCCAATTGAACGGACCCATCAGTGCGTCCTCCCTAACTCAACGCTCCCCCGGCTTTACCTTCCCCAGCGCACTGATCTCGTCCACGAACTCGGCCACGTCGCGGAATTCCTTGTAGACGCTGGCGAAGCGCACGTAGGCGACTTGGTCGACGGTGCGGAGGCGCTGCATCACGCCCTGGCCGATCGCGCGCGAGGGGATTTCCTTTTCAAACTGCGCCTCCATCGCGTCCATCACGTCCTCGACCAGCATGGCGATCTGCTCGCCGTCGACGGGGCGCTTGTGACAGGCGGCGCGCACGGCGCGGATGAGCTTCTCGCGGTCGAAGTCCTCGCGGCGGCCGTCGCGCTTTACCACGACCACGCCGTCGCGGATGAGGATCTCGGACGTGCTGTAGCGGTAGCCGCACTCGAGGCACTCGCGCCGGCGGCGGATGGTCGACCCCTCCTTGCTGATGCGGGAGTCGATCACCTTGTCCTCAATCGAGGTGCATTTCGGGCAGCGCATGGGTTTCGGGTTTCGGATTAGCCCACGAAACACACGAAATACACGAAAGCGAAACGCCCGCTTCCGGTTTCGTGTGGTTGGTGTGTTTCGTGGGCTCTAATTCAGTTTGAGGAAATTCTCGAGGATGCGGATGCCGCCCTCGGTCGCGATGCTCTCGGGGTGGAATTGCACGCCCCAGATGGGCAGCGTGCGGTGGCGGAGGCCCATGACCTCGCCCTCGGCGGTCTCGGCGGTAATCTCCAGGGCCTTCGGGAAGGTCGCACGCTCCACCAGCAGCGAGTGATAACGCGTGGCGGCGAACCCTTGCGGCATCCCGCGGAAGACATCGGTGTCCTTGTGCAGGATGGGCGAGGTCTTGCCGTGCATGAGGCGCCCGGCGCGGACGACGTTGCCCCCAAAGTAGTGGCCGATCGACTGATGACCCAGGCAGACGCCGAGGATGGGCTTCTTCCCCGCGAAGGCACCGATGATGCCGAGCGTCACGCCTGCCTCGCGTGGCGAGCACGGGCCGGGGGAGAGCAGCACGCGGTCGGGGTTGAGCGCGAGGGCTTCGTCCGGCGTGATCTCGTTGTTGCGAAAAATGCGCTGCGCCACGCCCAACTGCCCAAAACATTGGACGAGGTTGAAAGTGAACGAATCATAGTTGTCGATGACGAGGAGCACGGTTTGGCCTAAAGAGGCCGGGAATTACCTCGTGGATTGACCCTCGGGTCAAGCGTGCCGCAGGGTGACGCCTACGGATGCCCGCACACTTCCAGCTCCTTAAAACCGATACAGCCACGGCCGCCCGGCGCGGTCGGTTGACCACGCGGCACGGCGTCATCGACACGCCCATCTTCATGCCCGTCGGCACGCAGGGCACCGTGAAGTCACTGACGCCGCAGCACCTTCGCGACATCGGCGCGCAGATCATCCTCGGCAACACCTACCACCTCAACCTCCGCCCCGGCAGCGAGCTCGTGCGTGAACTCGGCGGGTTGCACACGTTCATGGGCTGGGACGGCCCGATTCTCACCGACAGCGGCGGCTTCCAGGTCTTCTCGCTCGCGAAGCTGCGCGATATCCGCGACGACGGGGTGGCGTTTCAGTCGCACCTCGACGGCGCGAAACTCTTCCTCGGCCCGAAGGAAGTGATGGGCATCCAGCAGAACCTCGGCAGCGACATCGCGATGGTGATCGACGAGTGCCCGCCGTGGCCGTGCGAGCGCGACGATTGCGCCAAGGCGGTCGCCCGCAGCTACAAGTGGGCCGGCCAATGCAAACAGATCGCCACCGACAGCGGGTTCCTGGCAAACGGCCACCACGTGTTTGCCATCGTGCAGGGCTCGACGTTTGACGACCTCCGGCGCGAGGCCGCGGAGTCGCTCGCGGCACTGGACTTCCCCGGCTACGCCGTCGGCGGCGTGAGTGTGGGCGAGCCCGAGCCAGAGATGCTGAAGCAAGTCGGCGCGACCACACCGTTTCTCCCCGCCGACAAGCCCCGCTACACGATGGGCCTCGGCATCCCGCCGCAGCTCCTCAAGATGATCGCGCTGGGCGTGGACATGTTCGACTGCGTGCTGCCGAGCCGCGTCGCGCGCAACGGCCTCGTGTTCACGCCCGACGGCCCGCTGAACCTGCGCAACGAGAAATACCGCACCGACCCGCGCCCCATCGTCGCGCCGGCCGACGGTGCAACCGGCGCCAAAAACTACACGGCCAATTTCTCCCGCGCCTATCTCCGCCACCTCACCGTGGCCGGCGAAATCCTGAGCTGCACACTCCTCACGCTGCACAATCTCCACTTCTACCTCGACCTGATGGCGCAAGCCCGCGCGCACCTCGAGGCCGGCGACTATGCGTCATGGCATCGCGCGTGGATCGCGCGTTACGAAGCCGGCGCGGCGGCGCGTGTGGCGGGGGCGGCGTAGATTGCCGCCTGTGGCCGGTTGAGCTTGCGTTGAGAAGAGGCGCCTCCTTTTTGGCCGCCTCTTCCCTAAGCCTCGACATGACGATTGATCCCCTTCCGTCACGCCGCCGTTTGGCGCGAATTTTCATCACGCTCGCCGCACTCGCGGCTGCGTCCCTTGCCCACGCGCAGGACTCCTTCTATGGCGTGCTCAAGGGGCGCCGGCTGCGGCAGACCTCGCCCGCCGCGCCGATCCCGGAACCGACGGATGCCTGGCGTTTCGCCGTTTTCCTGCCGGAAAACGTCGCGGGCTCATTCCGCACGCCCGCCGGCGTCACCACGCCCCTCGCCGCAAACGCCGAGTTTGAGCGCCGCTTCAACACCGAGGCGCTGCTCGAGGCCGCGTTTCCCCCGGGCGCCTACACGCTCACCGCCGGCGCCGTGTCCAACCTCGTGTTCAACCTGCCTGCCAATCCTTACCCCGCCGACCTGCCGCGCATCACCAGCGGCGTGTGGGACGGGCAAGGCCGCCTGATGGTCGATCCCGCAAGGCCATATGTGCTCACGTTCAATACGCACTCGAGCTACGTGGGCTCGCCGCTGGGTAACGTGCGGATCACGATTTTCGACAATGGCCGGGTTTTTCTCGAGGAAGAGGTCTACAGCCGCACGACGCCGTCACCGATCGTCAGCTACAACATCCCGGCCGGCCGGCTCGTCGCGGGCCGCGCCTATGGCGGCGAGCTTCAGTTTGTCTCCAGTTCCGCTGCCAACACCACGAGCATCCCCGGCGCCACGGGCATCGTCGGCGGCGTGTTCGAGGTTGAATTCCAAATCATCGCCACCCCGCCGCCCGCGGGCCTTCCCACGATCGGCGCGCAGCCCGCGTCGCGCACGGTCGCGCCGGGCTCCACAGTCGTCTTCACCGTCGGCGCCAACGGCAACCCCGCGCCCAACTACCAATGGCGACGCGGCACAGCCGCCATCGCGGGCGCGACCAATTCCACGTTGGTCCTCAGTGGCGCCGACGCGATTCCGGGCGCCTACAACTGCGTCGTTTCCAATTCCGCCGGCTCCGTCACGTCCAACGATGCGCAGCTGCTCCTGCCCACCGCGGCCGGCACCGAGCCCGGCCGGCTCATCAACCTCTCCGTGCTCGCGCCCACCGGACCGGGCGCCCAGCTCCTCACGATGGGCGCTACCGTCGGCGGCTCGGGCGCGGCCGGCACGCTCCCGTTGGTGATTCGCGGCGTGGGCCCCACCCTCGGCACCGCACCTTTCAACGTCGGCGGCGTGTTGCCGGATCCCGTGCTCTCGCTATTTCCCGCCGGCAGCTCGACCGCAAGCGTGACCAACGACAATTGGGGCGGCACGCCCGCGCTCGTCGCGGCGTTCACGGGCGTCGGTGCGTTCCAGCTCCCTGCCGCCAGCCTCGACAGCGCCGCGCTGCAGAACCAAGCGGCGGGCGGTTTCACGGTGCAAGTCGCCGGCAAGGGCGCCGCGAGCGGCACCGTCATCGCGGAGGTCTATGACGCCGCCGGCGCCGCGCGCACTGCCTCCACCCCGCGCCTCACCAACCTTTCAACCCTCACCGGCATCGCTCCGGGCGCCACCCTGTCCGCCGGGTTCGTCATCGGCGGCGGCACCGCGCGCACCGTGCTCGTGCGCGCTGTCGGTCCCACGCTCGCGACGGCCTTTGGCATCGGCGGCGCCATGGCCGATCCGCGGCTCGAGTTCTACAATAACGACAGCGGTGCGCTTATCGCGATCAATGACAACTGGGCCGGCGCCCCGTGGCTCACGACGACGGGCACCGCCGTGGGCGCGTTTGCGCTCGGCGGCGCGGCGACACTCGACGCCGCGCTGCTCATGACGCTCCCGCCCGGCGCCTACAGCGCTCGCGTCCAAGGCGTGGGCGGCGCCGGCGGCACCGCGATCATCGAGGTTTACGAGGTGCCGTAAGGCCCGCGCGACGTTTGGCTGGAAATGGCGCGCCCGTTCTTCCACGGTCACACCATGCGCATTCTCGTCACCGGCGGCGCCGGTTTCCTAGGGTCCCATCTCTGCGAACGCCTGCTCAAAGACGGCCATGAGGTCGTCTGCCTCGACAACCTCTTCACCGGGCAGAAGGCCAACATCGCACCCCTGCTGACGAATCCGAATTTCGAGTTCGTCCGCCACGACGTGATCGATCCCTTCAAGTATGAGGTCGACCAGATCTACAACCTCGCCTGCCCCGCCTCACCGCCGCACTACCAGTTCAACCCGATCAAGACTACAAAGACCTCCGTGATGGGTGCGATCAATTGCCTCGGGCTGGCGAAGCGCGTGAAGGCGCGCGTCTTCCAAGCCAGCACCTCCGAGGTCTACGGCGACCCCAGTGTGCATCCACAGCCGGAGAGCTACTGGGGCAACGTGAATCCCATCGGCAAACGCTCCTGTTACGACGAGGGCAAGCGCTGCGCCGAGACGCTGTTTTTCGATTACCACCGCGAGAACAAGGTCGATATCCGCGTCATCCGCATCTTCAACACCTACGGCCCGCGCATGCACCCCAACGACGGCCGCGTCGTCTCGAACTTCATTGTGCAGGCGCTCAAGGGCGAGGATCTCACCATCTACGGCGACGGCACGCAGACGCGCTCCTTCTGTTACGTCGACGATCTCATCGAGGGCTTCGTGCGCTTCATGGCGCAAACGGAAACCGTCGGCCCGATGAACCTCGGCAACCCCGGCGAGTTCACGATGATCCAGCTCGCGGAGAAGACCCTCCAGCTCGTCGGCGGAAAATCCAAGATCGTGCACAAGCCGCTGCCGGCCGACGACCCGAAGCAACGTCGCCCCGACATCACGCTCGCCAAGCGCGTGCTGAAGTGGGAGCCGCAGGTCCCCCTCGACGAGGGCCTCAGGCGCACGATCGCCTTCTTTAAGGACTCGTTCGCGCGCTAAGCCCACGCTCGCCCGACTAACCGGGAAAAACAAAGCCCGCATCCCCAAATAGGGAATGCGGGCAAGAATTGGGAATGCGTCCTATTACTTCTTCATGAAGCGCGCGACCGTCACGACGACGCCCGTCACGGCGAGCATGAGAACGGCAGTCACCCCGGAATCGGGGACAGCTGCAACTGGAGGGTTCACGTAGGCGAGGATTGCTGAGATCATGGTTTAGATATGGTTGTTGTGATAACGACTCGACCAATCCCAAAGCACCCTCCAAACCAAATTCCGGAATCTACGAATTGCATCCGCAAGTTCATAATCCACAGATTTTTTCAGCTGAAGATTTTTGCTCTTCCCGAATCTAATACGCCGCTGAATCGTCAAGCCGACCGATTTTTCGTCGGGATTTCTTACACCAATCGTCGCGAACATGCCGCGACCTCACGGCTCAGTCCCTCCGCCCAGCGAGAAAGTGGCGCACCCGTAGGGAGTCGAACCCCAAACCTTCTGATCCGTAGTCAGATGCTCTATCCAATTGAGCTACGGGTGCGAAAAAGGAGGCGAGAGGAAGCAAGGAACGCGCGGCGAGTGCAAGCGAGAATTTGGTTCACGACGTCGAGAGACGCCAGTCCACGAGCCCGAGCTGGAGCAGTTTCCGCCCGTTGAAGTGATTCCACTTCAGCTCGACCGCGAGGTCGATGGGCACGTGGCGTGGCGGAAGATTGGCGGCTTGCTTCCAGGCCACGCCGTGCAGGCGCCGGCCGCGCGCGTCGTCGAAGTGAAAGCGAAAATGCTGGTCCTTGAAGACCTCCGGCTGGTGCCGGAGCACCACGCCGCGCACGCCGAAGACGGGCTCCGGGTTGCCCTGACCAAAGGGATGCAGCGCTTCGAGCTCGTCCATCAGCCGCTCGGTGATTTGCTCCGGCGCGAGCCACGCCGCGATCTCGAGGCGCGCAGCCGCGATGTCGCCGCCCACGTGCGCGCGCACCGCCTCGGCGAACCGCGCGCGGAACGAATCGAGGTGGACCTTTGGCAGCGAGACGCCGACCGCCATCGGGTGGCCGCCCCAGCTCGTAAGGTGCTCGCAGCAGGTGCCGAGCACCTCCACGAGATTGATCCCGTCGACGCTGCGCCCTGATCCTTTCGCGAGGTCGCCCTCGTTGCCGAGGACGACGCAGGGGCGGTGGTATTTGCGGGTGACGCGGCCAGCCACAATGCCAACCACGCCGGGGTGCCAGTTCTCGGCGAACAAGACCACGCCCGCGTCAGTGAGAAACTGCGCCTCGATCGCGCGCTCGGCCTCGTCGGTGATGGTGCGCTCGATGTCCTGGCGCTCGCGGTTGAAGACGTCGAGCTGGCGCGCGGTCTCGCCGCAGAAGGCGCGGTCCTCGCTCAGCAGGAGCTCGACGGAAAGCGCGGCGTCGGCGAGGCGGCCGCTGGCGTTGATGCGCGGGCCAAGGCGGAACGAGATATCACCCGGCGTGACTCCTTGCTCGGGGCGCACCCCGGCGACATCCATGAGCGCGCGCAGGCCGGGCCGCTGCGTCTCCTGGAGGATGCGCAGGCCGTGCCGCGCGAGGATGCGGTTCTCGCCCGTGAGCGGCACGAGGTCGGCGACGGTGCCGAGCGCGACGAGGTCGAGGTGGTCGCGAAGTTTGAGGCTGAAGGCCACCGGGTGGTTGTCCGCGCGGAGCTGCTTGAGCAGGCCGTGGCAGAGCTTGAAAACGAGGCCCACCGTGCAGAGGTGGCGCCACGCCTCGTCGGGAGTCGCGCTGTCGCAAACGTGCGGGTTGACGAGCAGAGTTCCGGCGGCAACCGGCTCCCGCGAGCGATGGTGATCGATGATGATCACGTCGACGCCCAGCCCGCGGAGGTAGTCGGCCTCCCCGATGGAATTGGTGCCGCAATCGAGCGCGACAAACAACTGGGGGCGGCCGCCCTCGAGCGCGCGATCGATCGCGCTGCGCGAGAGGCCGTAGCCGTCCGCGGAGCGGCGCGGGACGACGAAGCGCGGGGCAAGCCCGAAGCGCCGGAGCACGCTCACGAGCAGCGCGGTGCTGCTCACGCCGTCGACGTCGTAGTCGCCGAGCACGACGACTTCCTCACGCCCCGCGATGGCCGCGCGCAGCCGATCGGCCGCGGCGGAGAGGTTGCGCACGAGGAAGGGGTCCTGAATGGCCGCCAGCGCGGGCTGCAGGAAGCCCGCCGCATGGAGCGGATCGCGCACGCCCGCGCGCACGATCAATTCGGCCAGCACCGGGCTGACGCCCGCGTGACGGCTGATCGCCTCGGCCTCCGCGGCCGGGATCGGCGTATGGATCCAGCGCATGGCTTGGAAAGGTAGGGACGGCCCGTCGAAGGACGTCCGCTGGCGCCCGCGGCTTCCGCCGCGGACACGGACGCCCTCCGGGAAGGCGGCGTCCCTACCGGCTTATTCCGACGCCTTGCTGCTGCCCTGCCACTCGTATTTCGGCGCGATGTCGTGATGCGCCTCGACGTGCTTCCGGTCGCCCTTGTGCCACCAGAAGAAGACGGGGCTGGCGATGAAGAGCGACGAGAAGGTGCCCGTGAGCACGCCGATGAGCAGGGTGAACGCGATGTCGTTCACCTCGCCGGTGGTCGTGAGCATCAGTGTGATCGAGGTGAGCAGGGTCGTGCCGCCGGTGATGATCGTGCGGGAAAGGGTCAGGTTGAGCGCCCGGTTGATGACGTCGCGCAGCGAGCCGGCCGGGTTCATCTTCAGCTCCTCACGGATGCGGTCGAACACAACCACGGTGTCGTTGATGGAGTAACCGATGATCAGCAAGATGGCGGCGACCATGGCGGCGTTGAACTGCCGGTCGAACAGCACGAAGATGCCAATCGTCATGAAAAGGTCGTGCACCGTCGAGACGACCGCGCCCATGCCGTAGCCCATCTCGAACCGCAGCGCGACATAGAGGAAGATAGCGACGAGCGCCCAGAAGACCGACTTGAGGGCATTCCACTGGATCTCCTGGCCGACCGCGGCGCCGATGCGCGCCTCGCCAGCGAGGTCGAGCTTCGCGTCGGGCAGCGCCTGCTTGAGTTTCTCGAGCGCGGCCTTGCCCTCGCCGAAGGGCGCGGAGATTTTAAGCACCTCGCGCGCGCCACCAAGCGGCTGCTGGTAGGAGAAGGCCACTTCCTTCAACCCGGCCTGCGCGGCCGCGCGGGTGAGCGCGCCCGTCTCGACCTTCTGGGCGAAGTTCACCGTGATCTGGTCGCCACCGATGAAGTCGATGCCGTAGATCGCCTTGCCCTTGAAGGCCACGACACCGGCGCCGATGAGGACGACGAGCCAGGAGGCGATGAACGCCGGCTTGGCGAATCGCAGGAAGTCGTAGCTGGTGTTCTGCAGGACCGAGAACATCCGCAGCTTCTGGATGATACCACCGTGGATCAGCCACTCGAGGATGAGCTTCGAGATGACGACCGCGGCAAACATCGTCGTGAAGATACCAATGGCCAGCGTGACGCCGAAGCCACGCACCGGACCCGTGCCGAGCCAAATCATGATGCCGGCGACGAGGAGCGTCGTGACGTTGGAGTCGATGATGGCGGTCCACGCCTTGTCGAAGCCCGCCTCAAGCGCGGTGCCGAGGGACTTGCCGAGCTTCAGCTCCTCGCGCATGCGCTCGAAGATGAGGATGTTTGAATCCACGGACATCGCGAGCGTCAGCACGATGCCGGCGATGCCGGGCATCGAGAGCGTGGCGCCGAAGCTCACCATGACGCCCAGCGTGACGAGCACGTTCACGCCCATGCCGATGGCCGCGACGACGCCGCCGACCGTGTAGAACAACAGCATGAATGCGATCGTGAGGGCCGTGCCGACGATGAAGGCGTTGCGCCCGCTGATCACGGCGTCGGCCGCGAGCGTGGGCCCGATCTCGTGCTGCTCCTTCACCACGAGCCCGATGTCGATCGGGTTGTTGAGCGCGTGGGAGAGGTTGGTGGCCTCGCGATCGGTGAAGCTGCCGGTGATCTGCGCGGCGCCGCCGGCGATGCGCTCCTTCACGGTCGGCGAAGAGTAGAGCTTGCCGTCGAGCACGATGGCGAGCCGGCCAAGGCGGCCGTTGCGCTGGCCGTCCTCGGCGATGCGCTGCGTCACATCGGCGAAGCGCTTGCCACCCTCGCTGGTGAAGTTGAGGTAGATCTCGGGCTTGCCGTAGAGGTCGTAGCGCGCGCCCGCGCGGTCGATCGAGTCGCCGCCCATCTCGGGAATCTGCTTCACGAAAACCTCGTCGAAGGAGACGTCGCCCGTGCGGCTCTCGCGTTCCTCGGTGAGAATCTCGTAGCCGGGCGGCGTGTCAGTGCCGGGTCCGGGCGTGAGGAAGGGGTGGACCATGCGGAACTCGAGGCGCGCGGGGGCCTTGATGTGGTTCACGATGTCCGGGTTGTCCTTGGTGTTGACGCCGGGCAGCTGGATTTCGATGCGGTTATCCCCGACCGGGCGGATGACGGGCTCGGCGACGCCGAAGGCGTTGATGCGGCGGCCGAGGATCTCGACGGCCTTCTGAATCTTCTCCTTGCGCGTCGTGGCATCGAGGTTGGCGCCCGACTTCTCGTCGGCCTCGAGGGTGACGGCGATGCCGCCCTTGAGGTCGAGGCCGAGCTGCACGCGGCCCTTGGAGCGGCGGAGGAGTTCGGTGAGGAGGATGTCGTTGCGCTTCTCGATGTTCTTCAGCTTTTCCTCGAGTCGCACATCCGGGAAGAACTGCGAGAGGTCGATGCGACGCTCCTTGCCGATGTCCTTGAGGGCGACGAACTCGCTGGCCGCCGCGAGGCTCTTCTTTCGCGCGGCCGCCTCCTCGAGGAGCTTGGCGAAGGTGACCTTGTCGGTGCCGACGGTGATTTCCTTCTTGGCCGCGTGGGTGCGGACGTAATCGACGAACGGTGTGTCCGCGACGGGGACGAGCTGCAGGGCGGACCACGCCACGACGGCGAGGCTGACCAGGAGCTTCCAGAGGTTGCGCTTGAGCATGGGTGTGTTGGTTGAAAGGGGGAGCTGGGAGCGCGACCATCCCCGGTCGCGGGGTGTGGGAGCGCCGCGGGCGGTCGCGATCCCGGGTCGATTACTTCTTCTCCTCGCCGGATTTCTTCACGACCTGCGTGACGAAGGCCTTGCCGATCTCGATCTTGGTGCCCTCGCTGATGCGGACGATGAAGCGATCTTCCTTCACGGCTGTGATCACGCCGAAGATGCCGCCAGTCGTCACGATTTCGTCACCGGCGCCGAGGGCCTTGAGCATCGCCTCGTGGGCTTTCTGCTTCTTCCGCTGCGGCGCGATCATCAGGAAATACATCGCCGCGAAGAGCAGAATCATCGGCAGGAAACTCACCCAGGCCGAAGGCTGCGGCTGGGCGCCGGGCGCGGCGGGGGCGGTCTGCGCGAGAAAATCGAGGGCGGGAAGCAAAGAGGACATTTTCGTCGTTGCGTGTTGAGGGATTTGAAAAAAGAAAACACGCATCTAACTAATCCGCCGCTCGCATTGGCAAGACCTATCTCCCCCGCCCTCTCCACCGTATCGCGTTGAAAACCAAATCCTCCTCCGCCTGGTCGGCCGCCAAGTCCGAAGAACACTACGGTTTCAAGCGCTGGGGCTCCGGCCATGTCTCGGTCGATGACGAGGGGTTCGTGAACATGCAGCCGCTCGTCGATGGCCGCGGCATCCGCGTGCTCGACGTCGTCCACGAGGCCCTCGGCATGGGCCTCAAGGCCCCGCTCGTGATCCGTTTCCAGGACCTGCTCCGCCACCGCGTCACGCAGATCAACGAGTGCTTCGCCAAGGCGATCAAGGAGGAGGGCTACAAGGGCTCCTACCGCGGTGTCTTCCCCATCAAGGTCAACCAGCTCCGCGAGGTCGTCGACGAGATCGTGGCCGCGGGCAAGGAGTTCAACTACGGCCTGGAGGCCGGCTCCAAGCCCGAGCTCATGATCGCGCTCGCCATGCACGAGGGCGCCCAGCGCCTCATCATCTGCAACGGCTACAAGGACCACGACTACATCCGCCTCGCCCTCCTCGGCCGCAAGCTCGGCAAGAAGATCATCCTCGTCGTCGAGCAGCTCTCCGAGCTCGACGACATCATCCGCCTCGCCGCCGAGACCGGCGTGAAGCCCATGATCGGCTTCCGCGCCAAGCTCCAGACCCGCGGCGAGGGCAAGTGGGCCATGTCGTCGGGCGACAACGCCAAGTTCGGCCTCAACACCGCCGAGATCCTCTTCGCCTGCGAAAAGCTCCGCGCCGCCAAGCTCCAGGCCTGCCTGCGCCTCGTGCATTTCCACATCGGCTCGCAGGTGCCGAATATCCTCACGATCAAAAATGCGGTCGTGGAGGCATCACGCTTCTACTGCCAGCTCGCCAAGATGGGCTTCCCCATGGGCTACCTCGACGTGGGCGGCGGCCTCGGCATCGACTACGACGGCTCGCGCACGAACTTCGAGAGCTCGATGAACTACTCGATGGAGGAATACGCGCGCGACGTCGTGTTCAACATCCGCGAGGTCTGCGCCGCCACCGGCGTGGCCGTGCCCGACATCGTGAGCGAGTCCGGCCGCGCGATCGTCGCGCCGCACTCGCTGCTCGTCGTCGAGGTCTTCGAGCGCATCAACAAGCGCGAGTCCCTCGGCCACCAGCACCAGCCCAAGGTGAAGCACAAGGTCGTCACCGATCTCGAGGCCATGCTGAGGAACAAGAACAAGCTCGGCCGCCTCGAGCGGTTCCACGACGCCGTGCAGAAAAAAGAGGAGGCGTTCTCGCTCTTCAACCTCGGCTACCTTGACCTCGAGAACCGCGCCGCCGCCGAGTCGCTCTTCTGGCAAATCTGCGAGCAGATCGCCAAGGAAGGGCGCAAGACCGGCTACCAGCCCGAGGAGCTGCGCGAGTTGGACACCCTCCTCGCCGACCAATACGTCTGCAATTTCTCCGTCTTCCAGTCGCTCCTCGACCACTGGGCGCTCGACCAGCTCTTCCCCATCACGCCGCTCCACCGGCTCAAGGAAAAGCCCTCCGTCAACGCCGTGCTCGTGGACATCACCTGCGACTCCGACGGCAAGATCGACCGCTTCATCGACCTGCAGGACACCGACGACTACATCACCCTGCACCCGCTGAACGGTAAGCCCTACTACCTCGGCGTCTACCTCACCGGCGCGTATCAGGACATCATGGGCGACCTCCACAACCTCTTCGGCCGCGTGAACGAGGTGCACGTCTTCCTCGAGGACGACGAGCCCAACGGCTTCTACATCGAGGAAGCCCTCAGCGGCAGCCGCATCGCCGACGTGATCGAGGGCGTGCAATACCAGCAGGAGGATCTCTGCCGGAAAATGAAGGCCCAGATCGACGCCGCCACCAAGAAGGACCAGGTGAAGCCCCGCGAAGGCGTGCGCCTGCTGGAGCTCTACGAGAGCCAGATGCTCAACAAGACCTACCTGAACATCGAGCCGAAGAACGGGCGCCGGAAACGTGGCGTGTAGCGCCACGTCTCGATTCAGGATCCAAAAGGAAAACTCAGGGCTTCGTGCAACGAAGTCTTCCACCGGATTGAGCGTGCTTGCTTTCACAAGATAGAGTGTTCACATGAACACATCATGCCCGAGCCTCTCACCGCCCGCCAGCAACAGGTCCTCGATTTCATCCACGCCCATCACCGCCAGCACGGCGTCTCACCGTCGCTCCGCGAGATTCAGGCGCACTTTGGCCTCGCGTCGCCCTTCGGCATCCAGCGCCACGTAAACGCGCTCACCGAAAAGGGCGCCCTTCGCCGCCTCGACGGCAAGGCCCGCGGCCTCCTCCCCCAATCGCACCCGCGTCGCGGCGCGCTCGCGGATATCCCGCTCTTCGGCACTATCCCCGCCGGCTACGGCGTCGAGACCCAGGTCACCGAACCCGAGAGCCACATCTCGCTCGACACCGCTTCGCTCGGCGTGCGCCCGACGACCAAGCTCTTCGCCCTGAAAGTCCGCGGCGAATCCATGATCGACGCGGGCATCCTCGACGGCGACACCGTCTTCCTCACGCCTCGCGATCCGCGCCCGGCGGATATCGTCGCCGCGCTCATCGACGGTGAATCCACCTTGAAGCGTTATCTCGTGCAGCGCGGGCGTCCCTTCCTCCGCGCCGAGAATCCGCGCTACCCCGACCTGCTGCCGGCCAACGAACTCGTCATCCAAGGCGTGATGGTCGGCCTGCTGCGCAGCGTGGGCTCCTGAGTCCTCGTGCGCATTCCCGCCCGGAAAACAGCGCCGGCCCCGCGCGCCACGCCGTTGCGTCCGCCGCCACCTCCGCCACCGCCGCTCCCCGCGCCTCCTTGCCATGGCCGCCACGCCCGAAACGCTCGCCGCGCTCCGCCGCCAGCTCGCCGCGCGTTTCCCGGCCGCGCTGTCCAAGCCCGGCCGCGCGCTGTGCACCGGCATTCCTGCGCTCGATGAGGCCGCCGGCGGCGTGCCGCTAGCCGCGGTCACCGAGCTGGCTTGCACCGCACCGAGCGTCGGGAGCAAGCTTTTCCTCGCGCAACTTCTCGCCGTCGCCCGTGCCGGCTGCACCCGCGTCGCGCTGATCGACGCGGCCGACTCCTTCGATCCCGAGTCGCTGCCGGCCGATCAGCTGTCGCACCTCGTGTGGGTGCGGTGCCCGCGCGCCGCCGATCTAGGCTCAAAAACAACCGCGACCTCCATCGCCCTGCAGGCCGCCGATCTGCTCGCGCGCGACGCCAACTTCGGCCTCGTCGTCCTCGATCTCCGCCGCGCGCCCGAGGCCGATCTGCGCCGCATCCCGGGGCCGCTCTGGTATCGCCTCCAGCGCGCCGTCGAGCCCACGGACCTCGCGCTGGTCGTGCTCACGCCGCGCCCCTCGGTGCCCAGCGCACAGCTCCGCCTCATCCTCGACACCCCGGCCGGGCCCGGCGCGCTCGCCGCCGATCGCGATCCGCTCGCCGCGCGGCTCGTCCCCACCATCCAACGACAGCGCCTCGCCCTCGATCGGCTCGAGGGCGCCTCCGCCGGCTGACTCCGGCGCGGCGCCGGGACCGCCGCGGGCCGGGACCGCGGAGGCCTGCGCTCCGGTGCCGCGCGCCACCACGCATGTTCGCCGTCCTCCACATCGCCGACTTCGCGCTGCACGCCGTGCTGCGCACCGAGGCCGATCCCGCGAACCGGCCCGCGGCGCTCTTTTCCGACCACGGGAAAAAATCCCTCGTGCTCGCCGCCAATCCCGCCGCGCGCGCGGCCGGCGTCACGCCCGGCCTGACCGCACCGCAGGCCGTCGCGCGCTGCCCCCGCCTCGTCATCCGCGCGCCCAGCCCGCGCGCCGAGGCCGAGGCTCGCGCCACGCTGCTCGCCGTCGGCCTTACCCTGTCGCCGATCATCGAGGACACGGCCCCCGGCATCTGCACCATCGATCTCAAGGGCGCCGACCTCCCCGCTTGCCACGCCCGGGGCCGGCACGCCGCGGCCGAGCTGCAACGCCACGGCCTCCCCGGCACCGCCGGCCTCGCGCGCACGCCGCTCCTCGCGCTCTACGCCGCGCGCGCCGCCGATCACTTCCTCGCCGTCACGGACGAGAAGAACTTCCTCGCGCCCCTCCCCCTCGCCGCCGCCGATCCGCCGCCCGATCTCGCCGGCGTGCTCGCGCACTGGGGGCTGCGCACGCTCGGCGACCTCACCGCGCTCCCGCGCGACGAGATCATCCGCCGTTTCGGCGCCGCCGGGCTCGCGCTCTGGCAACGCGCGACGGGCGGCGAGCCCCGCCCGCTGCGGCCGGTCGCGCCGCCCCGGGATTTTTCCGCGGCGCTGGAGTTTGAGGAGGCGATCGAGACGCTCGAGCCGCTGCTGTTCATCCTGCGC
>JAEUHB010000069.1 GCA_016794665.1 Opitutaceae bacterium | reverse complement strand
GATTTGTCGAGCATCAGGACGCGCGCGTGGGGCGCGCGGTCGGCGGCGACGGGCTTGCCGCGGCCGGCCATGTTGGATTGGCCGACGAGGAGGAAGAGATGGAAGTTCTCCTTCGCCGGCAGCGCGGGCGTTTGCGCCTTGGACAAGAGCGGGGCCAGCGCAAGGCCGAGGGCGAGGAGCAGCGTGGGGCGGGACATGGGGTGAAAAACTGTCGGGTTGCGACCACTGATCAGACGCTCCAGCCTCGCGCGCGATGCGACTCTGGCGATGGAAAAGTTTGTGGGCCGCGGCGCTCGTGCTGTTGCCTTCCGTCCGAGGGGGCGCGTCGGTGCCGATGACGTCTTCCGCCCTGGGCTATTCGCTCGACCAAACGACGCCGGTCGATTCCGGGCTGCAGGCGCAGATTGTCGCATTGGATGCGAAGCTGCGCGCGTCCCTCGGTCTCGCCGGTGATCGCACGGCGGTCGGCGTGCTCGACCTGCGCACCGTGCGGCTCGCGCTCGTGCGGCCCGACGCCATCGACTACGCCGCGAGCGTGCCCAAGGTTGGCATCTTGCTCGCGTGGTTTGCGCGGCACCCAATCGCCGACCTCGATGCGCCGACGCGCCACGAGCTGGGCCTGATGATCAAGCAGTCGAGCAACGAGCTCGCCGCGAAATTTTCCGGGCAGCTGGGCCTGAAGCCGATTCAGGCCGTGCTCGATTCCCACGGCTTCTACGACGCGGCGCACGGCGGCGGCATCTGGGTGGGCAAACATTACGGCAAGGGCACCGAGCGCCACGTCGATCCGGTCGGCGGGCACTCGCACGCGGCCACCGTGCGGCAACTCGTTCGTTTCTACCTCTTGCTCGAGCAGGGCAGGCTGGTCTCGCCCGAGGCCTCGCGGGCGATGCGCGAAATTTTTGCCTCGCCGGACATCCCGCATCGGCCGGACCGATTTGTGAAAGGTCTGGCGGGCCGCGGCCTCGAAGTCCGGCGCAAGTCCGGCTGGTGGGAGACGTGGTCCCATGACACCGCGGTCATCACGGGGCCGGGCCGCCACTACATCTTGGTCGCGATGACGCGCCACGAACACGGCGCCGAATATCTGGAGCAGCTTGCCACCGCCGTGGACGATTTGCTCGCGGGGCGCCCGAACTAATGGTCGCGCAGCGTCGCGCTACTGGCTGCGCGCGAAGCCGCAATTGAAGTTGTGCGAGACGCGCCGGGGGCCATGGTCTGCCTCACATCCTCCGCTTAGCGGAGGAATGGGGTAACAAGAAAGCAAAGCCCGCCGTATAGGGGTATACGGCGGGCACTTTTTTTTGGCGAAATCGAACTATGGGCGGGGCAGCGCTTTCGTCGCAGGCCCGCTTGGCATTCCCGGCAGGAGAAACCCCCGGTTGCTCGGATCGCGCGCGTCGTCCGGGCGCGGGTAGTCGCGCCAGAGCCAGCGAAGCATCTCGGGAAAGATCGCGCCGCCGTGCTTGCTCGAGTGCGTGCCGATGCCCCAGACAAAGTTCACGTCGTAGCCCTTCTCGGTCAGGGCGGCTACCATTTTGCGGTTCTGCGCGTGCCAGTCGCGCTCGGGATTGTAGGTGGCGGCGGCCCCTTCGCCGCGGACGGCGCGGTTGTCGTTGGCGCCGTCCTGCAGGAAAATCCGGATCGGCTTGCGGGGCGTGCTGCGGATCAGGTCGGGGTAGGTGTGGCCACCGCGGCCGCCGAGGTTCACGAAGCTCCCGATCGTGCTGAGCACCTTTCTGAATTGATCGGGCCGGTGCCAGGCGACGGTGAAGGCGGCGATGGCGCCGGAGCTGGCGCCGCCGATGGCGCGGTCATCGGGATTCCGCGAGATGCGGTAGGATTTCTCCAGCTCGGGCAGCAGCTCGTCGGTGATCACGCGGGCGTATTTGTCGTCGAGGGCGTTGTATTCCTGCGGCCGGTTGCTGGAGCGGTCGCCCCAATCGGACGCGCTGGCTTCGGGTTGCTCGGGTTTCCGGCCGGGGTTGATAAACACCGCAATCGTGACGGGCATCTCGCGACGGTAGATCAAATTGTCGAGCACGGTGGGCGCGCGGTAGTCGCCGGTCGCACGGACGAAGGCCTGGCCGTCCTGGAAAATCATCAGGGCGGCCGGCGTGCTGCCGTCGTATTGCGCGGGCACGTAGACGCAGTAGTCGTGCAGGGTGCCGGGATAGGCCTGGCTCGGGAGTTTTTTCCATTCGCTCACGATGCCCTGCGGCACCCCGGGCTGCGGGAGCGAGTCGGGGCCGTGACGGTAGGCGTCGTCCGTCGGCGCGGCGAGGGCCGCCACTGCGGTGCAGGCGACGGCAAGGTGGAAGGCGGGACGCATGGCGGTAATCAAGGCAGGGATGGGAAACGCGGGGGCTTAGAACTCGATGTGGGCGGAGAGTTCGGAGCGCAACAACGCGATGAGCGCAGGATCCATGAACGCATAGGCGTCGGGAATGCGGAGCGTGATGAGCGGCTTGTCGCGAAGTTCCGCGGCGAACTTCTCCCCGATCCGGGTGGCGTGCTTCTTTTCCATGCAGAAAACGATGTCGGCCCAGCCGACGTGGCCGGCCGTGACCTTTGCGCGCGCGCCGGCCTCGGTGCCCGCTGAGCGTGCCTCATAGCGAGGGTGGTC
>JAEUHB010000452.1 GCA_016794665.1 Opitutaceae bacterium | reverse complement strand
CGCGAGATAGAGGGACTTGGGCGCCATGATGGTGTTGTAGGCGGCGAACATCGAGGTGGGCGGGCAGGTCTCGTCGTTGAAACCCCACGTGTAGAATCCTGGCACGCGCAGGCGGCGCGCAAAATTCACGGTGTCGTAGTAGCCGGTGGTCGCGATTTTTGCCGGCGTGCGGTGGCCGTTTTTCTCGTCGCGAAACATGTGCGGCCAGCCGCCGGCGCGGCCGTGCAGGTAGCCGGTCACGTCGCAGAAGGCGGGAAACGTCACCGCGATCGCGTTCACCCGCGGATCCAGCACCGCGGTCGCGACGGTTAGCTGGCCGCCTTGGCTGTGGCCGGACACGATGAGCGTGCGGCCATCCCACTGCGGGAGCGAGCAGAGGAAATCGTTGGCGCGCACGCAGCCGAGGTAGGCGCGGCGGTAGTAGTAGGCGCGCGGATCATCGAGCTGATAGGTCGGGTAGCTTGCGAGCACGCCCGACACGAGCTGGGCGTAGACCTCGGGCGCGAGGTTCACGGGTATCCCGTGCAGGCCGATCTCGAGCGTGATGATGCCTTTCGCCGCGAGGTCGCGCACGCCGGGATAGGCGCGCACGGTCGCGCCGGGCAGGCGCAGCATCGCGGGGAAGGGCCCGGGGCCCTTCGGCACGCAGAGCATGCCGTAGACGCGCGTGCGCGCGGAGGGAAACGTCGCGCCGACCACGCCCACGTTTTGGAAACTCACATGGTGGACCTCGATCGCCGCCGTGCTTTGGTCGGGCAGGTGCGTCATGCGCGGGTCGAGCGGGACCTGCGCGAGCTCGGCCTTCGCCGCGGCCCAGAATGCGTCGAAGTCGCGAGGCTCGGTCTGCGTGGGCGCGATTTGCTCGGGGGCGAACCCCGCGGTCGCGAGCGCGCGCACGGTTTTCCCGCCGAGCTCGGCCGTCACCACGCAGCGCAAGAATCCCGGCTCGGGCAGCGTGCCGCCGTCGATCGTGAGGCCCGCGGGTGGCACGGTCGCGGCGCGTTCCTCGGCGGGCATCATCTCGGGGCCGAGGCGGTATCGCACCGCGATGCCCTCGGTCGCGCCGGGGAGGGAGACGTGGAACTTCACCGGCTCGCCCGGCGCATATTTCCAGTCGGGGCGATCGGGCGTGATGCGGAGGGTCAGTGCTGCCGACGCCTCGGCGCGGAGCGCAAATGTCGCGAGCGCAAATAATCCAAGCAGGAGTCGAGAGGACAATGAGGCGGGGAGCACCGATGACATCGGGAGCGGCGCTTTGGGCAGTGGCACGCGCACTAGGATTGCCGTGAGCTACCCCAACTTCGCTTCGCGACGCGCCACCCAAGCCGTAAGACACAGATGGGAATCCCGTAGCAGATGATCGACACCGGAACCGCAAGAAGGAGCGATGCGTGGCTTTGGAGGAAATCTCGCGATATCGCTCCGCACAAACCCAGCCCGGGCCACAGCGCTAGGATTACGAGGATAGTTCCGGTGCTGGGATGGCCATCGTTGCCGAAAACGGCATCAGCTGCAACCGATGAGAGCCATAGGCCGCCAACCACGACCGTCCCAAAGGAGAGAGTGATCGCGGTTTCCTTCTGCCACGGTTTCACGGGAATTGCGCTTCAGTTGATTTCCAGGATCGAAGCGGCGATGTGCGGCAGCGGGGTACCGGGGGTGTTCATGTAGTAGGCGACGAGCACGCGGGTGTCGTCGAGCTGCACGGACCAGGAGTAGCCGAGGTCGACCGTGGCGCCGTCGTCGCGGATGACAAATTCGGGCGCGGCCTCGATGTCGGTGCACTCGGGATTGAGCAAGCGGGCGCGGACGCCGAGCGGGGCCTTGCGGTGGCCGTAGGTGAGCAGCACGCGGCCGTCGCGCAGGCGCAGGCCGTGGAGGGGGACGGCGTGGAAATTGAGGCGCCTCCACGGCGAGAAGCTCTTTCCGCCATCGGTGGAGCGCGCGATGGCGGCGTCGCCGTTGAGCTTGTCCGTGCGCAGGAACGTCACGAGGTCGCCGCGCGGGGTCTCGAGGATCGAGGCTTCGTTGAAGACGACCTGCGGGTCGGTGGCGATCGGGCTCGCGTAGGTCCACGTCGCGCCGCGGTCGGAGGAGGTGATCAGGTGGACGGCGGTGCGGGACGGCTTGATCGCCTCGGTGGCGGCGACGGCCCAGAAAATCCGGCCGTCGCGGCCTTCGGCGAGCGCGCCGCGGTTGTAGGCCGGGATCGGCTGGCCGCGGGGATCGAGGAGGATTTGCGGGGTGATGTGCGGCGGGCGGAAAGGGCCGGACCACGCGCGGCCGCCGTCGGCGGAGCGGACGTAGAAGCCGCCGTTGAAGACGGAGCCAAAGAGGTTTTGGTGAACTGGCTGTTTCAGTTTCTCGAGGCCGTCGGGCCGCACGAAGGTCCAGCCGTAGCTGAAGCACAGCAGCTCGCCGTCGCGCAGCTGGAGCAGGCAGGGGTCCTGCGCGCCACCCCAGGCGTCGGCGTAGAGGAGCGTGGGCTCGGGGCTCCACGTGAGACCGCCGTCGCGCGAGCGGACGGAAACGAGGAAGCTGTTGGGATCGACGTGGGAATTTCTCCCTTCGCTGAGGAGCAGCCGGTTGGGCGCCCGCCGGAAGGCCAGGAGCAGCTCGCCGTCCGCGCGCCGCACCACGGACGGGAAAGCGCAGTGGTATGCGGGATCGGCGTAGACGACGAGGTCCTGGACCTTGCGCAAGGGAGCGGCGGGCGCGGCGACGAGGGACGGCAGCGACGAAGCCGCCGCAAGCGCCCCGAGCGTGGCGAGGAGAACGTGAACGCGCATGGCGGGGTTATTTTTCCGTGAGCTTCACGCGCGCGAGGTAGATCGAGGTCTTGCCTTCGTGGCTGGAGTAGTAGCTGAACCAGAGCTGGCCGCCGTGCGGGACCATCGCAGGGTAGCTCGTGTCGCCGTTGCTGGGGAAGGTCGCGAGCGTGGCGATTTTTCCGTCTGGCTGGAGCTGGCCGAGCATCGTGCGCGCGCCGCCGGGGACGCCGGGCTTCATCGCCGTGTAGTCGCGGGTGGCCACGAGCCAGGCGCCGCTTGGGAGGCGGAGCGCGTTCTGGCCGCCGAAGCGGTGGTTGGTCGCCTGCCACTTCCAATCCGTGTAGGGCGGCTTGGCGCGGCCGATGTGGCCCATGCGGTCATCGCCCTCGCGGCGCACCAGCGCGAGCATCGTGCCGTCGGGCTCGAAGCGCAGCGTGGTCTCGTTGGGGCGGCCCGCGACCTCGAGTTTCTTCACGAGATCCCACGTGATGCCGTCGGTGCTCTTGTAGAGATTGAGCAGCCACTCCGGGCCGCTCGGGGCGTTGCTGGCGGTCTTGGAATCGTAGGCCGCGCCGTAGGCGACGCCGTTGTGCCAAGTCACGCGCCAGAGCCACTCGCCCACGTGAAGGACGCGCTGCGGCGCGGTCCACTTGAACCCGTCGTCGGAGAACATCACGCGCGACTGGCGGGACTTGAGGACCTTGGTCCCGCCGTAGACGGAGCCGCCGCAGTTGAGCATGAGCTTGCCGGCGGGTGTGACGGAGAATTTCGAATCGCGGAGATCGATGCCGGACTCGGTGATGAGGGCGGCGGATTCCCAGCGCACGCCGTCGGCGGAGGTGAGCACGCGGATCGCGCCGTCACCGCCGACATGGTCCTCGGCCTCGCGAAAGGTGCACCACCAGCGCTCCCGCCAGCGGACGAGATCGGTGAAGGCGTTGTGGTGGCCGGCGTCCCAGATTTTCTTCACCTCGAGGATTTCGGCGGTGACGGCGGCGGGCGCGGCGAGGGACGGAAAGGACGCAAGGGATGCGAGGGACGCAAGGAGGGCGAGGCGGAGGCGAGGTTTCATTTTTTTTGGGGAAAGGGGGGCGGCGATCACAACCGCCATTTGGCCTGACGCAAGACGGCGAGGTGCGAGCCGCGCGGCACCTCATACCAGATCGTGACGAGCGATCCATCGGCGAGCTGGGCGGTGGCGGGATAGCCGAGGTCCCACGAGGCGCCGTCCGTGGTGAGTGCAAACTCCTCCGACCACGAGACGCCGTGGTCACGGCTGAGCGCGGCGCGGATGCCAAAGGGCGTCTCGCGCCGGCCAAACGTCGCAAGCAGCGCGCCGTCCCGCAGGCGCAGCAGGTGCGACGGATAGGCGGGCGAGACCAGCTGCGGTGCGGACCACGTTCGCCCGCCGTCGCGCGAACGGCTTTGCAGCGTGACCTGCTTCCCGCGGCCGTCCGGCGCGGGCCGATCGCGCGCGTGAACGACGAGCGTGCCGTCGGCAGCTTCGACGGCGTGGAGCTCGCACGCGCGAAACGGCAAATCAGCGAGGTGCGTCCAAGTGAGCCCGTCGTCGCTCGAAAGAAAGGCCGCGGACCGTTTCCCATCCGAGGCGGCGTAGAAGACCCGCCCGTCCGCCAGCGGCACGGGCCCGTGGGGAGCGTAGCCCGGGGCGCGGCGGCGTTCGGACCACGTCAGGCCGCCGTCGGTCGAGCGCAACAGCCAGTGGCCGACGTCCGCGCGGCGCACGTCCTCCGTCACGCGCGACTCCGCGACGCGCCAGCGGGCGAGGGTGGCGTCGAGCTCGGACCCGAACACGCCGGCCAGCGCGCGTTGCGGCGCCTCCAGGTGCTGGCGGTAGGCGATCGAAGTGTAAGTGGAGACCAGCAGCGCGCCGCTGCGCGTCTGCGCGATGCCGGCCTCGCGATCGTCGGTCACGCTGTCGAGCAGGGTGCGCGGCCGGCTCCACGTCGCGCCGCCGTCGCGGGAGACCATGTAGTCGACGCGCCCGAACGGGCACACATGCCAGTCGCGTCCGCCGGAGTAGGCGAGATGCAGCGTGCCGTCGCGTGCCGTCGCGACCGTCGGCCAGCCGTGGTAGAGCCGCGGCTCGTGCGAAATGACGCGCAGCAGCGGCGGGGCGATGGTGATGACTTCGCCGGAGGCGAGCGGGCGGGCGGGTGGCGCGGCGTCGCCTGCCAGGCCGAGGGTCGGCGCGGCCAGCGTCGCGGCGGCGAGGAGGAGCGGGAGGCGGCGCATGTTCGGGAGGCGGCGGGGCGCGATGCCCCGCCCGCGGATCCCATCAATCAGAAAGTGCGGCTGACGCGGAAGCGGAGCGCGCGCATCGGACCCTGGAAGATCTGATCCTTCGAGACGCTGCGCAGCAGGAACCACTCGTCGGTCACATTGGTGACGTTGAGCTGCACACGATATTCCTTCCAGCGGTAGCTCACCCACGCCGAACCGTAGTCATAGGCCGGGAGGAAATAGCGCGCGGCGCGGTCGGTGAGCGCGGCGGTCTCGACGTTGAATGCGCCTTTCATCACCCAGCCGCCGCCGAACGCGAGGCCCTTGAGCGGGCCCTCGTTGAGGCGGTAGCTTGTGGCGAAGTTGCCCGTGTATTTCGCGGAGCCGCGGGGAAAGACTCCGTTGGGCGTGGTGACGTCGATTTTCGAGCCGCCGATGCTGAACTGCCAGCCACGCGTGACCGTGACGAACAGGTCGGCCTCGTAGCCCTGCGTCTTCTGCATGCCGCTGTCCACACGCCAGCCCGCGGCCGCGCGGATGGGGTCGGGATCGTTCACGACGATGTGCTCGAGGTTGAGGTTGTAGACGGAAATCGTGCCGGCGATGCGGCCGTTGAGAAGCGCCAGCTTCAGCCCGAACTCGTCCACGTAGCCGAGCTGCGGGTCGAAGGTGCCGCCGTCGGGGTTCACCGTCGTGTTGGGTGAGTAGGTCTCGGAGTGGCCGTAAAAGAGCGACCAGGACTTGGCGGGCTTGTAGACGCCGCCGTAGTTGAACGTCCAGGTCTCGCCTTCGTTGAGGCGGCCGCGCGCGCCGCTGATCTCGTTGTCGGTGCGCGCGCGGTAGTTGTCGTAGCGGGGGCCGAACGCGATCTGGAGTTGGTCACCGAGGAACTTGACGTGATCCTTGGCGCCGAAGGCGTAGTTCTCCGGGTGGCCGCGCTGGCGGTTGGTGCGCACCTTGTCGAACGAATCGTAGCGGGCGTAGGCCGGATTGAAGATGTCGAGGTTGGGAATCGTGCGCGCGGGGTTGTGCTGGTAGATTTGTTGAAACAGGTTTCGCTGCTGGCCTTGCGCGACGGTGAAGAGCCGGTGCTGCCCGCCGAGCAGCTTGAACGAGTAGGTCGAGTCGACGGCGAAGACGCCGTAGCGGTCGACGTTCTCAATCGTGCGCCACGTGCGGATCATCTCGCGGTTGTTCGCCGCCATGTTGATCGGGATCACGTCCTCGACGAAGTGATCCCAGAAGCTGAGCGTGCCGCCGATGCGCAGCAGCCAGTCGTCGCCGACCTTGCCCTCGTAGAAGAGGCCGCCGGCCTGCTTGATGTTTTTGCTGAAGGCCTGCTGCTCGCCGAAGGTGAAATCCCGCGGCAGCAGCCCCCACGTGCTGAAGCCGCCCTGCGCGAGCGGCAGGCCGAACTGCGGCTCGCGCTCGCCGTAGCGCGGGAACGTGCCCGCGGTGCGCTGGTTCGGGTTGGTGACCGACGAGAACATCGCCGCCTCGCCCCAGTGCTTGTAATAGCGCTCGGAGAGAAACTCGCTGAAGAACCGGAGCTGGCTGCGGCTGTTGATGCGCCAGGTGATGCTCGGGTTCACATTCCAGCGGTGGGAGAACGCGAACCGCACCTTGGCGCCGTTGACCGCGTCCGAGTCGAGGTAGGTCGCGACCAGGCGCACGGCCAGGCTTTTGTTCAGCGGCGTGGTGTAGTCGAACTCGGTCTTCGTGGTGTTGAAGCTGCCAAACGTGAACGCGAGCTCGCCGCGGCGCTTCCACTGGGGCGACTTGCGCACGCGGTTGGTGAGGCCGCCGATCGCGGTCGAGCCGTAGACGAGGCCGGCGGGGCCTTTGAGCACCTCGATGCGCTCGAACTGGAACGGCTCGGCGCCGAGCTGGCTCTGGTTTTGGTTGTCCACCATGCCGTCGGTGAATTGGTCGCGCACCGTGTAACCGCGGATCATCGTGCTGTCGCCGACGTTGGACTCGATGGTGACGGCTGGCACGAACTGCAGCACGTCGCCGAGCTCGAGGGGCGCGAAATCCTGGAGGAACTGCTGGTTGATGACGTTGATGGCCTGCGGCGTGTCGATCAGGGCCTCGGCGGTGCGCGAGACGCCGATGGCATTGGGCGTCGAGTAGCCGAGGTCGGCGGTGTCGTTGACGACGAATTCCTTGAGCTGCACGGTCTCGTCGGCGGCGGACGAGGCGGAGGCGGTAGTGGCGGGCCGCGGCGCGGGCGCGGTCTGCGCGAGGAGGCAGACGGGGACGAGGGTGAGCGCCGCGCAGGCGCGAT
>JAEUHB010000434.1 GCA_016794665.1 Opitutaceae bacterium | reverse complement strand
GACGCGATCGTGACGCGGATGCGATGGGCGACACTCGGCGCCAGCGCCACCACCTCGCTGAACCGCTCGGCCGCGCCGGCCGGAATGAATCCGAATTGCGCGCGACCATCGCCCGTGTGCCGCGCGATCACGCGATCTTCGGTCGGTGCTTGGCCGATGGTCACGAGGACCTCGTCGCCCTTCGGCGGCACGGTGGCCCAGCGCACCGTCAGCTCAATCGGGCCGTGCCGCGCGCCGAGCACGCGCTCGAACATCGCGGGCACGTGGTTAAGCAGGCGCGCAACGTTGCGTTCGAGCGCGGGGCTGTGCTCCCGGAGCAACCCGTCGAACTGCAGGCTGAACAGCACCCCAAAGATCACCCCGTAACTCGCCGCGATCGCCACTGCGCCGCCCGCGATCATTCGCGCGAGGGGCGCGAGCCAGCGTTCGGTCGCCAGCAGCCCAACGACCGCCAGCACCATGAACGCCGGCATGAAATCCACTTGGTAGCGGGACAATGCGCTGAAAAACGAGAGCATCACCGCCGCCGCGCCGCCGAAGAGCAGCGTCACCGCGCCGAGCCATGCGCCCAGCGACCCACGCTCGTCGTTGCCTCGCCGCCACAACGCGAGCGGCGCCAGCAGCGCGAGCCAGGCGATCGGGTAGTTGGCCAGCACGCCATAGACGTCACCGCGGTGAATGGTGAAGCCCGCCGGCGCCGGCCCGAGGTCACCCGGCTTGATGAAAGGGAAATAGCGCAGCCACTCCGCCGCCGACAGGAAGTGCGCCTGCACGTTGAAGGGCACGTAGTGCGCGCCGAAGTGCGGGAGCTTCGATTCGTAATCGAGGCTGAACTGATAGGCCTGGCCGAACTCCAACGGATGCCCGAAGCGCGCCCAGTTATGCCACGCCATCGCCGCGCCGACCATCGCGAGCGGCGCGATGGCCGCCACGATCTCGCGCCAAGGCAGCCGGCCTTCTTTTCGCCACCACCACAGCCACGGCGCCGCGAAAAGCGGCATCGTGAAAAGATAAGTCGGCCGCGACGCGATCGCGAGGCCGAGCGCCAGCGCCGCCGCCGCCAGCCACCGCAGCCGCCCGCGCGCGCCCTCCGCGTGCAGACTTCGCCACAGCGCCAGCAGCGCCAGCATGGCGAAGCAATAACCGCCGCCAATCGGCAGTTCCCACATGTCCGGTCGCCGCAACAGCACAAGGCCGGCGCCGGCCAACCCAAGCGTGAGCACGCCGCACGCAAGCACGAGGCGGCCGGAATCCGGAAAATAACGCCGCCTCACCGCGCAGAAAATCGCGACGCTCGCAAGAAACCCTCCGTAGACAAACAACAGCACCGCCAGCGGCAGCGGCATGTCCGCGCCCGTCACGATCCGCCACGGCAGCATCAGCGTGAACGCCGGCGCGACGCCGAAATAGAGGTAGTATTTTCCCTTGTAGAACGACGCGTCGTGCAGGCCGAGCCCCGGCCGCCGCTCCGCCGGATCGTAGGGGTTCTTGAGCGCGAGCAACTCGGCCGGAACCGGCGTCTTCAGGTGCAGCTGGCCGTCAAGCCAGCCTGCGATGAGCCGGTTGTAGTAGTCGCGCCGCTCCGGCTCGCGTTTCCAGTCCTCGCCGGTCGAACGCACCGTCCACAGGTAAAACGCCCCCACGATCGCGCAGAGCGTCACGACGAGGATGCGCTCGGCCCGGTTCATCTCAAAACCCCACTTGCGTCATCGCGCGCGTTGCCTTCGCCTTCGTCATTTCACGACCACGGAATGAACCGCGCCAGCACCGAGCAACCTCAATTCGCCGTTATCGGCTGCGGCCTCATCGGACGAAAGCGCGTCGTGGCCCTCGGGCCCAATCCGCCGCTCCTCTACACTTGCGACCTCGACGCCACACGCGCCGCCGATCTCGCGAAGCTCGCGCCGGGCTGCACCCCGGTCACGGACTACCACACCGTCCTCGCCGATGCCCGCGTCACGGCCGTGATCGTCTCGACGCTCAACGCCTCGCTCGCGCCCATCGCCCTCGCCGCCGTGCGCGCCGGGAAGCATGTGCTCGTCGAGAAACCCGGCGCGCTCAACGCCGCCCAGCTTCGCACCGTCCGCGACGTCGCGCGGCAGATCGGCGCCCGCGTGCGCCTCGGCTACAATCACCGCTTCCACGGCGCGCTGCTCAAGACGCGCGAGTTGATCGACGCCGGCGCGCTTGGGCCGCTGATGTTTCTCCGCGCCCGCTACGGCCACGGCGGCCGCAAGGGCTACGACCGCGAGTGGCGCGCCGATCCGGCCTTGTCCGGCGGCGGCGAGCTGATCGACCAAGGCGTGCACCTCATCGACCTCGCAGGCTGGTTCCTGGGCGAATTCGCGTCCGTCGAAGGCCATGCCTCGACGCTCTTCTGGGACATGAAGGTCGACGACAACGCCTTTGTTTCCCTGCGCACCGCCGCGGGCCAGACCGCCTGGCTGCACGCGAGCTGCACCGAGTGGAAAAACCTGTTCTCCCTCGAGCTCTACGGCCGCACCGGGAAGATCATCATCGACGGGCTCGGCGGCAGCTACGGCTTGGAGCGGCTCACCTACTACCCGATGCCCGCCGAGATGCTCGGCAAACCGACGCCGCCGGAGATTTTCGAATTCCCCACCGACAACTCGTGGGCGCTCGAGACCCAGGCCTTCGTCGACGACATCCGCCTCGCACGCGAGCCGTCGCCCGGCCTGGCCGAGGGCATCCGCACCCTCGAGATCGTCGAGGCCATCTACCGCCGCAGCGGATATCCGGTATCCCAGGCGGGTCTGTAGCTCTCGCTTGTCATTCCCAACCGAGGCGCCGCCAAAATCGAAAATCATAAGTCCCAAAACTTAATTTCAGCCGATGATCATCACCCGTTCCCCTCTTCGTGTCTCGCTCGGCGGCGGCGGCACCGACCTGCCGTCGTATTACCGTGAACACGGCGGCTTTCTCGTCGCCGCGGCGATCGACAAGTATGTCTACATCACGCAGCACCGGACGTTTCAGCCCGAGATCATCGTCAAATATTCCAAGCTCGAGCGCGTCCCCTCCGTCGATCAAATCGAGCACCCGATCATCCGCGAGGCCTTGAAGCTCACGGGCGTGACCGATCCGCACCTCGAGCTCACGTCGATGGCCGACATCCCCGGCGGCACGGGTCTCGGCTCCAGCGGCAGTTTCACGACGGCGCTGCTGAAGGCCCTGCACACCTCGAAGCGCACGCTCGTCTCGCCCGCCGAACTCGCCGAGCAAGCCTGCGACATCGAGCTCAACAAGCTCGGCGAGCCCATCGGCAAGCAGGACCAATACATCGCCGCGGTCGGCGGCATCACGGCATTCACGTTTCATCCCGACGGCCGCGTCGAATACCGCCCCTGTGCGATTTCGGAGGAGACACTCTTCAACCTCGAGGACAACCTGCTCCTGTTCTTCACCGGTTACAGCCGCAGCGCGTCCGCGATTCTCAAGGATCAGAACGACAGGTCCAAGAGCAACGACCGCGCGATGCTCGACAACCTGCATTTCACGAAGGAACTCGGCTACAAGTCCCTCGACGCGCTGGAGACCGGCAACCTCGACGAGTTTGCGCGTCTCATGGACGTCCATTGGCAGCGCAAGAAAGCCCGCAGTTCCGGCATGAGCAACGCGCACATCAACGACTGGTATGATCACGCGATGGCCAACGGCGCGCTCGGCGGAAAACTCATCGGCGCCGGCGGCGGCGGGTTTTTGATGTTCTATGCCGGCGCCAAGAAAAAGCTCCGCCAGGCCATGCGCGAAAAGGGCCTCCAGGAAGTCCGCTTCCGCTTCGACTTCGAGGGCACGAAGG
>JAEUHB010000431.1 GCA_016794665.1 Opitutaceae bacterium | reverse complement strand
GCGCGCGAGCGCCCCGCCGAGCTGCACCGCGCGCCGATGATCGAGACGCGCTACCTCGCCTTCAACACCCGCCGCGCCCCGCTCACCGACGCCCGCGTGCGCCGCGCCCTCGCCCTCGCGATTGATCGCGAGCAGATCGCCGCGCGCGTGCTGCGAGGCCAGCAGACCGCCGCCGCGCGCCTCATCCCCGCCGCGCTCGACCCCGGCCCCGCGCCGTCCGCCGCCCACCGGCACGATCCCGCCGCGGCGCGCGCGCTGCTCGCGGAGGCGGGATTTCCCGGCGGAAAAAATTTCCCGCGCCTTGAGGTCGCCGCCTGGTCCAAGTCGCAGGTCGCCACCCTCGAGGCCATCCAGGCGATGTGGCGCAACGAACTCGGCCTCGACATCGCGATCATCACGCGCGAGGGCGGCGTGCATCTGAGCTCCCTGGCCGCGGGCAGCTACGACATCGGCTTCATCACGCAGATTCCCGACGTGGCCGACGCCGCCGAGATCCTGGGCGACTTCACCACCGGCGCACCGGAAAACTACCCGCAGTGGAGCGACACCGCCTTCGACGCCGCGCTCGCCCACGCCCGCCCACTCGCCGATCCCGCCGCCCGCACCTCCGCCCTCCGTCTCGCCGAGGATCGCCTGCTCGCCGAGGCCCCGCTTACCCCGCTCTATTTCAACACCAAGATCTGGCTCATGTCCCCCCGCGTGCGCGGCTGGCAAGAGGACGGGCTCTGGTCCCGTGGCTACACCGGCGTTGGGCTGGAGTCGAAATAGCGCGGCCCTCGCCCGGCGCGCGTGATTGCCATTTGCGCGGCGCGCGCAAGGTTCGCGGCCATGCGCTTCCCCTCCGCGTTCCTGCTTTTCATCGGCCTCTCGTCCGCGCTCACCGCGGCCGACTCCGCCATCTCCGCCGCGAGCATCAAGGCCCGCACGGCCACGCTCGCCTCCGATGAGTTCGAAGGCCGTGCGCCTGGGTCGCCCGGCGAGGAAAAGACCGTCGCGTATCTCGAGCGCGAGTTCCGCGCCCTCGGCCTCAAGCCCGGCAATCCCGACGGCACGTTTTTCCAGTCTGTGCCGATGGTCGGCATCACGACCACGATGCAGACGAAGTTCACCGCGGGCCGCGGCGTCACCCTCGAGCCGCAGCCGATCACGGAATACGTCGCGCGCACGCGGCGCACCGCGGCCCAGCTGGATTTTGCCAACACTGAGATCGTCTTCTGCGGCTACGGCGCCGTCGCGCCGGAATTCCGCTGGGACGACTTCAAGGGCGTGGATGTGCGCGGCAAAACGATCGTCGTCCTCGTCAACGACCCGCCGCAGCCCGACCCCAAGAACCCCGGCCAGCTCGATCCCGCGGTGTTCAAGGGCAAGGCGATGACCTACTACGGCCGCTGGGACTACAAATACGATCAGGCCGCGCGCGTCGGCGCCGCCGCGTGCCTCATCGTCCACGAGACCGGGCCGGCCGGCTATCCGTTTGCCGTGCTCGGCAGCCGCTGGGCGCAGGAGGAGTTTGATCTGCGGCCGCCGGCCGGCGCGGCGCAGCCCGTCGGCGTGCAGGGCTGGATCACCGCGGATTTCGCGCGCCGGCTTTTCGCCGCCGCCGGGCAGGACTACGACAAGCTCAAGGCCGCGGCCAACGACCGGGCGTTCCGGCCCGTGCCGCTCGCCGTGCGCGCGAGTTACGCCGTCGAGAACAAGCTCCGCGACATCACCTCGCGCAACGTCATCGCCCGCCTCGAGGGCAGCGAACCCGCGCGCCGCAGCGAGCACGTCATCTACACCGCGCACTGGGATCACCTCGGGCGCGACCCCAAGCTGAAGGGCGACCAGATCTTCAACGGCGCCTTCGACAACGCCACTGGCACCGCCGCCCTCGTCGAGATCGCCGCCGGTCTCGCCACGCGGAAGCCCGCGCCGCGGCGCTCGTTTCTCTTTCTCGCCGTGACGGGGGAGGAGCGCGGCCTCCTCGGCGCGAAATACTACGCCGAGCATCCGCTGCACCCGCTCGAGCGCACGCTCGCGAACATCAACATGGACCGCATCCAGGTCTTCGGCCCCTCGCGCGACCTTGAGATCATCGGCCACGGCAACTCCACCCTCGATGACCTCGCCACCACGATCCTCGCGCGCAGCGGCCGGGTGGTCGTGCCCGACACGCTCCCCGAAAAGGGCTACTTCTACCGCTCCGATCACTTCGAG
>JAEUHB010000425.1 GCA_016794665.1 Opitutaceae bacterium | reverse complement strand
AGCCTTTTTTCAGCGGGCTGCCCGTGGTATCGAACATCCCCATGCCCCATTTGCCCGCGACGGCGGTGGCGTAGCCCGCGGATTTGAGCACCTGCGCGACGGTCACGGTGCTCGCGGGGAGCGGGAGCTGGCCCTCCACGGGGACTTCCCAGTTGCCGCGCACGGGCGCGTGGCCGCTGTGCAGGCCGGTCATGAGGGAGGTGCGCGACGGCGCGCAGACGCTCGTGCCGCAGTAGGCCTGCGTGTAACGCGTGCCCTCGCGCGCCATGCGATCGAGGCGCGGGGTCTGGATCAGTTTCTGGCCGTAGGCGCCCACGTCGCCCTGCGCGAGATCGTCGGAGAGGATGAAGATGATGTTGGGAGGCCGCGGCTGCGCTGCGGCCGCGGGGAGAAGGGCGAAGGGAGAAAGGAGACGGAGGACGAGCAGGATGGAACGCATGGGAAGGATGCGACGAATGGGACGGATGAAATCGGCGAAGGGCTAGAGGTTGCCGCGCAGGCCGAGGCTCCAGGCGGAGCCGTAGTCGACCCGCTGGCGGAATTTCGCGTAGCTCGGCGTGTTGGGGCCGTAGATCTTGGAGTCCTCGGTCTGGTCGGCGACGTTGCGCATGCTGACGAAGAAGGTGAGGTTCTTCCGGAAATTGTAGTCGAGGTTCACGTCGGTGTAGAGGCGCTTGGAGCCCCAGTTGTAGGTCGAGGCCTCGATGCTGCGACCGGTGGCGACGAGGCCGCGGCGCTGCGGGGCGCGGTAATTCCAGTTGAGGCGGAGCGTGAACGCGGGGCGCGTGAGGCTCGCGCCCCAGTTGATGGTGGTGGGCGCGAAGCCGGCGAAGTTCGCCGTGGCCTCGCCCTGCGCGCGGTTGGTGCTGGCGTTGGCAAACGCCTGCACCCGGCCGATCCAGGCGGGCACGAACTTGAGCGTGTTGCGGTAGTCGATCTCGAAGCCTGTCATGCGCACGGTGCTCGCGAGGTTGTGGTTCGTGGTGACGTCGTAGACGCCATACTCGTCGGGATCGAGGTCGTAGAGGGCGAGGAACTCGGGCGTGGCATTGAAGCGGACGCTGCCGAAGAAGTTTTTGAAATCGCGCTGGTAGGCGCCGACGTTGAGCGCGCCGATGCCCTCGAAGTAATATTCGAGGCGCACCTTGAAGGTCTCGGCGCTCCAGGCCTTGATGCCGGCGTTGTTGACGGAGATGACGGTGTTGGCCGTGACGGGCACGGAGGTGTCGGGCAGAGTGAGGCCGCCGGCATACTGGTCGAAGCTCGGGCGGCCGACGGACTGGTAGTAGGCGAAGCGCGCGGTGAGATTTTCGCGGAGCAGGTAGCTCACGTTGAGGTTGGGGAAGAGGCGCAGGTATTCCTTCTGGGTGCGCTGGCCGCGATCAAGGTAGGTGAGCCGAGAGACGCCGAGCGCGTCGGTGGTCGGCACGATGAGCGCGGGCAGGGGCTGGCCGGCGGCGTTGCGCACGATGTTGCCGGCGGCGTCACGGCGCGGGATGTAGTTGCCGGCGGAGTCGGTCTGGAAGTTGCCCGTGGGATCCGTGAGCGGACCCTGGCCCTTCAGGTTGGTCTGCTCGGCGCGCAGGCCGCCGACCAGCTGGAGGCGGCGGTTGAAGAACGCCACGTCGCCGCGGAAATACGCGGAGCTGATCACTTCCTCCGCATACTTCGAGGCGCCGACGCCGGAGCGGTAGTTATTGTTGGCGTTGGTGGTGAAGGAGGCGGGGTTGCTCTTGTAGAGCGCGTAGTAGTCGTCGTTGGAGATCCACTGGATTTTCGGGAAACCGTAGGAGCCGACGCGCTGGGAGAATTTCTCGTCGAGCACGCCGCCCGCGCCGTCGTCCCCGTAGGCGGGCGCGTTGGCGGCGAAGCTGTTGATGCCGTCGCGACCGACGAAGGTGTAGGTGTCGGTCGTCGCGCGCAGGTCGCGCTCGTTGGCGCGAATCTCGGTGCCGACCTTCAGCGAGACGGGGAGGCCGCGGACGATGAGGTCGCGGCGGAGGTTGGCGCGGGCGCTGCGCTTGAGGTCGACGGAGTCGCGGATGACGTTGTTGGCGGTGTCGAGGGAGTAATTGGCGAGCTGGTAGGGATCAACGGGGATGCCGTCGGCGCCGGTGACGGTGATGGTGTTGGGCCGGAGGTAGAAGATGTCGGAGAACGAAACGCGCACACCGGTGCGGCGGGCCTGCGTGGCGCCGAAGAAGCCCTTGTCGATGTTGCGCGTGTGGAGGCTGGCGCGCGAGTAGCCGACGCCGGCCTCGAACTTCCAGTCGGGCCCGTCGTGGCGCCAGATGAGCGAGGGCGTCGAGGTCGTGCCATACCAGTCCTGCGCGCCGCCGTTGACGCGGACCTCGCCGAAGCCGCCGACCGGGCCGAAGCCCGCGGGCGCGACGTTGCCGGTCGAGGTGGGCGAGCCGGCGACGTAGCGCGTGCCCTCCGTGTGCACGGGGCTCCACGCGCCGGGCTGCACGCGGTTGACGAAGAACGAGAGCGTGCGGTTGTTGTGCACGACGCCGATCCAGTTCCACGTGTAGGAGAGGGAGAGCGTGTCGCGCGGGGAGAATTTCCAGTCGATGGTCGTGGCGGCGGAGTCGCCGCGGTTGCCGCGCGTGCTGTCGCGCACGGCGAAGTCGGTGAGGTAGGGGCGGTCCGGCGTGGTGTCGGGCAGGCCGTTGAGCGCGGTGGCGGCGACATTGGTCGCGAAGCCGTTGCCGCGCCACGTGCTCGCGGCGACATCCTCGTAGCTGTATTGGTCGACGTGGTTGGTCGAGAGCGTGAAGCCGAAGCGGCGGCTGACCGGGACCACGGCGGAGAAATTGTAGCCCGGCGTGACCTTGCGGGTCTCGCGGTTGAGCGGGCCGGGCGTCTTGTTGAAGTGCCGGTCGCCGTCCTTGA
Source organism: Opitutaceae bacterium (assembly GCA_016794665.1). Lineage (GTDB taxonomy): Bacteria > Verrucomicrobiota > Verrucomicrobiia > Opitutales > Opitutaceae > ER46. The sequence continues at coordinate 3,104 of JAEUHB010000425.1, read as the reverse complement.
GCGTGAGGAAGATGCTGCCCGTGTAGCTGGGCCGCGAGCGCTCGAAGGCGGAGCGGGGCACCATGTTGACGGAGCCGGCGAGCGCGGAGCCGGTGGACTCGGGCGTGGGCGAGTGGTGCACCTCGATGCGCGAGATGCTGTTCACCGTGAACTGGTCGAGGTTGGTGACGCGGCCGGCGCCGTTGCCCGCGGCGCTCGCGAGGTCGAAGCCGCCGACGGAGATCGGGACGTTGGCCGACGGCACGCCGTTCATCGAGATCGTGCGCGCCTCGCCGGCGCTGTAGTCGAGCGTGATGCCCGGGAGAAACTTGAGGACCTCGCCCGGCGTGCCGTCGACGACGGTGCCGAATTCATCGGCCGCGACGACGTTGATGATCGAGCGGGCGAAGCGCTGCTCGTTGATGGCGATGGCGGCGCCGTCCATCTCCTTGGACGTGGCGACGACAAACTTGTCCAGCTTCACGGTGGCGTCGCTGCCGGTGGCGGATTTCGGCGCGGTCCCGGGCGCGGTCATGGACACGTCGTGTTGCGCGGTGGCGCCGCCAGCGACGCTCACCGTGGCGACGTGCGGCGCGAGGCCGGTGAAAAAGACGCGCACGCGCGCGGCGCCGGCGGGGACGCCGCCGAGGTGGTAGCGGCCGCTCTCGTCGGTGAACGTCTCGAGCTGCGTGCCCTCAATCGTGATGCGGGCGCGCTCAAGGTAGCCGCCGCGCGCGGCGTCAAAGACGCGGCCCTCGATCGCGCCTTCGCGGGTGGACTGGGCGCGGCCCGGAAGGGCGAGGGAGAACAGGGCGAGCAGGGCGGGCAGCAGGAAGCGGGGGATTTGCATGGGGCAGGGGGGCAAGAGCCTCGTGTGGGGACGAGGCCTGGCAAGTGCGCTCTCGGCCAGCCTATTTCGCCCGGTCCGCGCGAGGCGCGGCGGCGCGTTTCCACCACTGGGGATTGTCGTGGCGCCAGGCGGGGTTGGGGGTGGGGAGCGCGGCGCCGGTATCGGCCCAGAATTGTTTCAACGCTGACGTCAGCTCGGCGACCTTGGCGGGATTTTTCGCGGCGAGATCGGAGGTTTCGCCGGGATCGGCGGCGAGGTGGTAAAGTTCGGTGCGCGCGCCGAGGATGAGCTTGCCGTAAGCGCCCTCGTTTTCGGGGACGGCGCCGGTGACGTCGAGGAAGTCGCCGAAATAATGGATGAGTTTCCAGCCGTCGCGCAGGATCACGGAGCACGGCGTGCGGCCGAAGGGCGTCGTGTAGGTGGGCATGTGCCAATAGAGCGTGTCGCGCGCGGGGCGGCTGGTGCCGGTGAGGACCGGGACGAAGCTGGCGCCGTCGAGCTTCTGCGCGGCGGGGAGCTTCGCGCCGGCGAGCGCGGCGAAGGTCGGGTAATAGTCCACCATGTGCACAGGCACGGTGTTGGACGAGCCGGGCGCGATCCGCCCCGGCCAGCGCACGAGCAGAGGCACGCGCACGCCGCCCTCGTAGGGCATGCCCTTGTTGCCGCGCAGCGGGGCCATGTCGGCCATGCGGTTGAGGCCGCCGTTGTCGGAGGTGAAGATGACGACGGTGTTCCGCGCGAGATCGAGGTGGTCGAGGAGCGCGAGCACGCGGCCGATGTGGGTGTCGAGGTGCTCGAGCGTGGCGTAGTAGTCGGCGGTGGGGCGCTCGCGAAACGCGGTCTGCGGCGTGGAGCTGCGCCGGATGCCACGGGCGACGTATTTCTCGACGAGCGCGGCGGGCGGCTCGAGCGCCGAGTGCGGGGCATGGTGCGAGAGAAACGCGAAGAACGGCCGGCCGCGGCTGCGCTCGATGAACCCGAGCATGTCGCTGGTGATGCCGGCGACGGACTTGTCCTTTTCGGGCGCGGCGTTGGCGCCCTCGCCGACGAAGTCGAAGCCGTAGCGGTCGAAATACTTTCCGCCGTCGCGCGCGCGGAGGGCGGCGGCGTTGTAGTTGTCGGCGATGTGCCACTTGCCGGAGAGGCCGTTGGTGTAGCCGGCGGCGCGCAGCATGAGCGCGAGCGAGGCGGTCGCAGGAGGCAGCGCCATGGCGTGCGGCGGCGGCGTGAGCGGCGCGGCGAAAGGATCCATTTCGGCCGTGACGGCAAACATCCCGGTGCGCGCGGGCCACTGGCCGCTGAAGAACGCGCCGCGCGTGGGCGAGCATTGGGCTTCCGCGTAGGCGCGGTGAAACGTCATCCCCTCGCGCGCGAGCCGGTCGAGGTGGGGCGTGTCGACGTCGCGGTTGCCGTAGGGGCGGATGCCGTTCCACCCGAGGTCGTCGGCGAGGATGAAGACGATGTTGGGTCGCGGCTCCGCCGCGAGAGAACGGAGGAGGGAGAAGGGAGAAAGGAGAAGGAGGAGAAGAGAAAGGAGGCGCATGAAATCAGCGGATTTTCGCGTCGGGCAGGGCGGTGCCGATCCCGGCGTCGAGGGGCATCTTGTCGGTGGCGGGCGTGAGGCCGAGGGCGGCCATCGTCTGGGCAAGTTCGCCGCGGAGCTGCGTGACGGTGGCGGCGTGCCTCGGGTCCTTGATCAAGTTGCGCGTCTCATCCGGATCGGCGCTGAGGTCGTAGAGCTCGGCGAGGTGGCGGTCGGGCGAGCCGTCGCCGTGCGGGTAGCGGATGTATTTCCAGCGATCGGTGCGGAGGGCGCGGACGTTGGGCGTGTAGGGAAACTGTTTCTCGTCATTGTATTCGTAGAGCCAGCCGCTGCGCCACTTGGCATCGGAGCCGTCGCGCGCGAGCTTCACCCACGAGGCGCCGTCGATCTTCCCAAGGCCGGGCGCGCCGGTGAGCTCGAGCAGGCTCGGCGCGAGGTCGCAGGTGAGCACCTGCTTCGTGACGACGCGGCCGCGCGCGAGGGCGGGGTAGCGCACGATGAGCGGGATGCGGATGCTGGGCTCGTGGGCCGTGCGCTTATCGACCATGCCGTGCTCGCCCTCGAGCAGGCCGTTGTCGCCGAGGAAGACGATGACGGTGTTGTCGAGCTGGCCGGTCTTCTCGAGGAACGCGCGCAGGCGGCCCACGCTGTCATCGACGCTAAGGATGGTGCCCCAGTAGCCGCGGACCATGTTCTCGAAGTCGGCGACGGCCTCGGGGCGGGCGTCGGGGA
>JAEUHB010000414.1 GCA_016794665.1 Opitutaceae bacterium | reverse complement strand
CCGGGGGGCGCCCCCCTCCGGCAGTTCTGGATCGCCGCGACCCGGGCCCCGCGGGCCACGGATCCGTGGCGGGCGCCGCGGGCGCGGGGGGGGGTGCGGCGCACGCCGGCCGGCGAGGTCACGCCCGAGGAGCAGGCGCAGCTGCTTGATTACTACGTGCGCGATGTGGCGCCTGAGTTTCGCACCGAGCGCACGCGCATCAGCACGCTCCAGCGCGCCATCGACGAAATGATGCGCCAGACATCGCCCATCATGCGCGAGCTGCCTGCCGACAAGCAGCGCAAGACCCACGTGCAGCTGCGCGGCAGCCACCTCGCGCTCGGCGAGGAGGTCGGCCCGGGCGTGCCCGCCGTGTTTCCGCCGCTGCCCAAGGACGCGAAGCCCGACCGCCTCGCGCTCGCGCGCTGGCTCACAAGCGCGGAGAATCCGCTCACGGCCCGCGTGCTGGCGAACCGCCTGTGGGAGTCGGTCTTTGGCCTTGGCTTGGTGCGCACCGCGGAGGAATTCGGTTCGCAGGGCGAGCCGCCCTCGCATCCCGAGTTGCTCGACTGGCTCGCGGTGGAGCTCGTGCGCGGCGGCTGGGATCAGAAGAAATTTCTGCGCATGCTGGTGACCTCCGCGGCCTATCGGCAAAACTCGCGCGTCACGCCCGCGGCGCTCGAGGCCGATCCGGAGAATCGGCTGCTTTCGCGCGGGCCGCGTTTCCGCCTCGCGGCGGAGATGGTGCGCGACCAAGCGCTCGCGGCGAGCGGCCTGCTGAATCCCAAGATGCACGGGCCGTCCGCGCGGCCGTTCCAGCCGGCGTTCGGGCTCAGTGCCGCCTTTGGCTCCGCGCTCGATTGGAAGACCAGCACCGGCGACGAGCGCCATCGCCGCGGCCTCTACACGGAGTGGCGCCGCAGCAGCCCGTATCCCTCGATGGTGACGTTCGACGCGCCCAACCGCGAGGTCTGCACGCTGCGCCGCAACCGCAGCAACACGCCGTTGCAGGCGCTCGTGACTCTCAACGATCCTGTCTACGTCGAGGCCGCGCAAGCGCTCGCGCGCACGATGATGGAAAACGGCGCCACCGCGGCGGAGCGGGCGCGCCACGGTTTCCGGTGCGTGCTCTTCCGGGCGCCGTCCGACGCCGAGCTGAAGCCGCTGCTCGCGCTGCACGGCCAGTCGCTCGCCGCCTACGCGGCCGCGCCGGACCAAGCCGCCGCCGCGATCGCCAACGTCGAGAACCCGCCGCCCCCGTCGTTGCCGCCCGCCGAGCTGGCCGCGTGGATCACGGTGGCCAATGTGCTGCTCAACCTCGACGAGACGCTGATGAAGCGATGAGCGATCAAATGAAAGCTGAGCGCCAAGAGTCTGGGGCCGAGAGCAGAGCCATGAAGCCCACGGTCGACGTTGCAACGTGCACACGCCCTTCGAGGCCGCTATCTTGCTCTAGCCTCTGGGCTCTCAGCTCTCAGCTACCCATCGCCCGATGAACCTCCCGCTCCAAAAGCTCCAGCACCAGACGCGCCGGCAGTTCCTGCGCGGCGCGGGGCAGTTCAGTCTCGGCGCGATCGCGTTGCAGGCGCTCGGCGCGCGCGCGGCCGGCGCGGCCGCGGTGAATCCGCTCGCGGTGCGGCCCCCGCACTACGCGCCGAAGGTGAAGCGCGTGATCTACCTGCACATGTCGGGCGGACCGCCGCACCTCGACCTCTTCGACTACAAGCCCGAGCTCGTGAAGCGCGACGGGCAGCTCGCGCCGGACGACTTTGTGAAGGGCAAGAAATTCGCCTTCACGAGCGGCACGCCCAAGCTCATGGGCACGCCGCGCACGTTTTCGCAACACGGCCGCGCCGGCATCTGGATGTCCGACGCGATCCCGCACTTCCAGTCGATCGCGGACGAGCTGTGCGTGATCAAGTCGATGTTCACGGAGCAGTTTAACCACACGCCCGCGGAGCTGCTGTTGTTCACGGGTTCCCCGCGCGGCGGGCGGCCTTCGATGGGCTCGTGGGTGACCTACGGGCTCGGGTCGGAGAACGAGAACCTCCCCGGCTTCGTCGTGCTCATCTCGAGCGGCGTGCAGCCGAGCGCCGGGCAGAGCGCGTGGGGCACGGGTTTCCTCCCGTCGGTATTCCAGGGCGTGCAATGCCGCAGCAAGGGCGACCCGGTGCTCTACGTGAGCGATCCGCCGGGGATATCGCGCGCGCTGCGGCGGCAGACCCTCGATGCGCTGCGCGAACTCAACGAGCTGCAGGCCGCCGAGCTCGGCCACCCCGAGACCGCGACGCGCATCGCGCAATACGAGCTCGCCTATCGCATGCAGGCGAGCGTGCCCGAGGTGATGGACATCTCGCGCGAGAGCCCCGCGACGCTCGAAGCCTATGGCGCCAAGCCCGGCGAGGCGTCGTTCGCCAAC
>JAEUHB010000411.1 GCA_016794665.1 Opitutaceae bacterium | reverse complement strand
CGATGGCAAAATCGCGGTGCAGGGCGGCGATGCGTTCGCGCTCACGATGGCTCGCGGTGATGTAGTCGCGGTTGCCACCGATGAAGTTCACCTGGTTGGTGTCGGTCTTGCGGTTCGGCATCGGCGTGAGGCTGAGGATTTTTTGCAGCTGCGTGTCGGGGGCCAATTGCAGCGTGCGCACGAGGACCTCATGCCAGAGCGGGTTGAAATTCGCCGGCTTGGTGATCGGGATGCGGTTCGCCGGATCGTCGGTGAGCGTCATGCGGTAGCAATAGGTCTGCGTGCGCGCGTCGCCATCGCCGGGTTTGCCCCAAAGCGCGCGGTCGATGAACGGCAGCAGGCCCGACGCGGGGTCGCCGGGCCGCACCCAGGGGTCGACGGAGCGTTCCCCGCTGCCGATCACGCCGGCGAGGCGGATGCCGTTCATCGTCTCGCCGAAGTCGGCGTTGCTCTCGCGGCCGATGATGTGGCTGACGCGGGCGCGCGCCATCAGATCGCCTTCGTAGGAGGCATCGACAAACGCGTGGCCGGCGTAGCGCTCGCCGTTCTCCGCGCGCAGCGCGACGATGCGTCCGTCCTTCAGCTCGACGGCGTCCGGCGTCTCGGCGATGGCGCGCTGGCGGACGAACTCGACGCGCGCCTCGCGCAGCATCGTCTCCAGGATTCTCTCGGCGACGTGCGACTCGTAGACCCACTGCATGCGCAGCGCGTCGTTCTTGCCGGTGTAGGTGCGCTTCTTGGAGCGCTCGAAGTAGTCGGCGCGATTCTCGCTCCGCCACGGCGCCGACGAAAGATAGTGATCGTAGATGCGGCCGTAGAATTCCCGCGCGATGCCGCCGATCACCGGGCTGCGGTTCATGTCCGTCGCGGTCAGGCCGGCGGTCGCGACGCCGCCGAGGTGCGCGGTCGGCGAGAGCAGGACGACAGATTTGCCCATGCGCGCGGCTTGGATCGCAGCGCTAATGCCGGCGAGGGTGTCACCATAGACGACGACATCGTGCGCCGCGAAGGCGCGCGTCAGGACAAGGGCGAGCAGCAGGCAGACGCGGGGAAAAAGCCACATGCGCGAAAGCGAAGCCCAACGCGCAGGTGGGGCCAACTCAGAAGCGCCCCTTGATCCCGAAAGTCCACAGCGCGCCGAAGTCCGTCCGTTGGCGAAACTGCGCGTGCGCCGGCGTGCTCGGGCCGGCGATCTCGAAGTCCTCGGTGGCGTCGTTGATGTTGCGGAGATTCGCGAAGAGCGCGAAGCGGCGCGAGAGGTTGTATTCGCCGAGCACGTCGATGTAGAGGCGCTTGGAGCCCCAGTTGTAAGTGCCGGGCTCGATGGAGGTGCCCGCGGCGACGATGCCGCGGCGCTGGCGGCCGCGATAGTTCCAGTGCATGCGGAGATTGAATTGGTCGCGCGTGAGGCTCACGCCCCAGCTGCTGGTGCGCGGGATGAAGCCGGCGAAGTTGTCGGCGCCCTCGCCGGTGGCGCGGAGCGCGGTGGCGTTGGCGAAGACCTGCACCCCGCGCGCCCAATGCGGCAGAAACGTGAGCGCCTGCCGGTAGTCGAACTCGAGGCCGGTCATCGTGAGGATGCCGGGCAGGTTGTATTGCGTGGAGACCTCGTAGCCGCCGTAGGTCGCCTCATCGAGATCGTAGAGCGCGAGCTGCTCAGGCGTGGCGGCGGCGGCGCGCGTGCCCCAGAAATTCGTGAAGTCGCGCCGGAAGGCGCCGACCGAGACCTGGCCGACGCGCTCGAAATAATACTCGAGCCGGAGCTTGGTGCTCTTCGCCGTCCACGCCTTCACGCCGGGGTTGTTGACGCTGATGCGATTGTTGACGCCCGGGGCGAGCGAGGTGTCGGGCAGCGTGACGCCGCCGGCGTATTGGTTGAAGTCGGGCCGGCCGATGGACCAATAGTAGGCGCCGCGCGCGATCAGATTCTCGCGAATCTGGTAGCTCGCGTTGAGGCTGGGGAAAAGCCGTAGGTATTCCTTCTCCGCCTTCAGGCCGCGATCGAGAAACGTGAGGCGGGAGACGGAGAGCGCGTCGGTCGCGATGGCGACGGGCCGGCCGTTGGCGCCGAGCACGAGGCGGCCGGCGGAGTCGCGCTGGAAATTCAACGTCGGATCGCTGCGGGGGCCCTCGGCTTCGACGTTGGTCTGCTCCGCGCGCACGCCGGTGACGATCTTCAGGCGGCGGTCGAGCAGCGCGGCGTCGCCGCGGACAAAGGCGGACGAGATTCGCTCCTCGGCGTGCTTCGAGTTGTTGACGATGGAGCGATACTGGCCGTCGGCGTTGATCGTGAAGTGGGTCGGCGTGGCGACGTAGTGATCGTAGAGCTTGGTGTTGCTGACCCAGTCGATGCGCGGGAAGCCGAAGGGCGGGATGCGTTGAGAAAATTCGCTGTCGACATAGGCCGCGGCGCTTTCGGTGCCGGTGTGCGTGAACGTCGTGGACATGCCGCGCGTGTCGCGCTCGGCGACGCGCACATCGAGGCCGGCCTTGATCGTGAAGGGCACGCGCCACGTGAACTCGCGCGCGGCATTGATATAGGCCGTCTTGCGGCGGTCGCTGGAGTCGCGGGGATTCGAGGTGGTATTGGAGACGGTCTTGGTATCGAGCCGGTAGGGATCAATCGGGGCGCCGGTCACGCCATCGACGACGGAGATGCGGCCGGGGCGCAGGTAGAAGATGTCGTCGAACGCGATGGTCAGGTTGCCGCGCACGGCGGTCATGTTGTTGAAGAAACCAAAATCGATGTCGCGGTCCTGGTTGGAGGCGCGCGAGAAGCCGACGCCGCCCTCGGCGCGCCAGACCGGGCCGTTGTGCCGCCACGTGAAGGTCGGCATGTAGGTGCGGTTGGTGCGGTTGATCGCGTTGTTAAGGGTGGTGACGTTGCCGGCGCCCGTGCCGCGGTCGGCGTGCGTGAAGGTCGGCGAGAAATTGCCCGGCAACACGCGGTTGATTGTGAACGTCAGCGTGCGCGCGAAGAAATCGACGTAGTTCTGCGTGGCCTGGAACGCGACGGTGAGGCGGTCGCGGTCGCTGAGGCGGTAGTCGACGCTCGCGCCGAAGGACGTGCGGCCCGTCTCCTTCAGGTCGTCGCGCACGGCGAAGTCGGAGAGGTAGGGACGGTCGGGCGTGGTGTTGGGCAGCGCGCCGCCGTTGGTCGCCGCGCCGGCGCCGCGCCAGGTGAGCTGCACGAAATCCTGCGGGGAATACTGCGTCGCGTGGTTCGCCGAGATCGTGAAGCCGAGGCGTTTGTTGACCGGAAGCGAGTAGGAAAAATCGAAACCGGGGTGGACCTTGCGCCGCGCCTCGTGCGTGGGGCCGGCGGTCTTGCCGAAGCTGCGATCGTTGTCGCGCATCATGAGGAAGACGCTGCCCTGCAGCTCGGCGCGGGCGCGTTCAAACGCGCTGCGCGGGACCATGTTCACCGAGCCGGCGAGCGCGGAGCCCGGGGATTCAGGCGTGGGCGAGTGCAGCACCTCGACGCGCGAGACGTTGTTGATCGAGACGAAGTCGAGCGCGACGGCGCGACCCGTGCCGCCGACCCCGGCGCTCGCGAGATCGAAGCCGCCGACGGTGATGGGCGTGTTGGCCGCGGGCGCGCCGCCGATCATGATGTTGCGGGCATTGCCGCCGCCGTAGTCGATCGAGACACCGGGCATGAACTTGAGCAGCTCGGCGACATTGCCTTCGGCGACCTGGCCGAACTCCTGCGCGGACACGACGTTCTTAATCTCCGCGGCGAAGCGCTGCTCGTTGATCGCAATCGCGGAGCTGTCCATGCTCGTGGAGCCGACGACAAACGCGTCGAGCTTCACGACGCCGGCGTCACCCGGTTTGCCTGGCGTCGCGGCGTCGGCCGCGGACAAATTGATCGTGTGCTGCACCACGCGGCCGGCCACGACTGTGACCGTGGTCGTGCTGGACGGCAGGCCGGTGCGAAAGGCTTGGAGCTGCACCGTGCCGGCCGGGACGCCCGAGAGCCGGTAGTTGCCATCACCATCGGTGAACGTCTCGAGCGTGGTGCCCGCGACGGTGAGCCGCACGCGCTCGACGTAGGCGCCCGTGGCGGGATTGAACACCCGGCCCTCAATGGTGCCCGTCGTGCTCTGGGCGTGGAGCGAAGTCAGGAAAGCAACGAAGGCGAACAGCCAGAGCTGCGAAAGGCGGAGACGACGGAACGAGCAGGGTGAATGCATGGCAGGGCGGGGTTGGAGCAACCAGTGGGGCTGATCCAAACTCGGGGCATGGGGCTCGGTGAACAAGCACGGGTGCCACACATTCGGCTGATGATTTTCCACCTCGCATCAACCGGCAAAAAATTGAGGCGCTCGCGCCCCCGTGCGAGCTACCACAGCGCGGTGGTGCTCTCGCGGGCCTTCGTGCGGTGCGCGGGGCTGACGCCGTCGCAGTATCGGGAGTGGAGGAAGGGACGTAAGAGAGAGGGCCGTCCGGCTTGCTACGGAGGCGTTAGTTCGGAAGAACTGCCGGAGCGCGGAATCTTCGCTCAAGAAGCGTTCTCACTCTTCTTGCGCTGAATGCACCATGCCACGATCCCACTGCACGCGATCGTCACTAGGCCCGCTGTGATGAATGCATAGGAGCGCGCCTTGATGGC
>JAEUHB010000402.1 GCA_016794665.1 Opitutaceae bacterium | reverse complement strand
ATGCGGGCGGCGGCGTCGCAGAGCTCGTTCACGATTTTCTCGGGCAGGCCGAAGCTCGGCGCGACCTCGATGACCTTTTGGTGGCGGCGCTGCACGGAGCAGTCGCGCTCGTGGAGATGGATGACATTGCCGTGCTGGTCGTCGAGGATCTGCACCTCGATGTGCTTCGCGCGCGGGATGTATTTCTCGAGGAAGACGGCGGGATTGCCAAACGCGCGCTCGGCTTCGCCCTGCGCCTCGTCGAGCAGGTTGGCGAGGTCGGCGGCCTTGTGGACGACGCGCATGCCGCGACCGCCGCCGCCGAAGGCGGCCTTGATGATGAGCGGGAAGCCGATCGACTTGGCGGTCTTGAGCGCCTCCTCGCGATCGGTGAGGGGGTTCTCGGTGCCGGGGAGGGTGGGGACCTTGATTTTCTGCGCGAGGGCGCGGGCGGCGGTCTTGTCGCCCATCATGTCGAGCAGCTCCGGCCGCGGGCCGACGAAGATGACGCCGGCCTTTTCGCAGGCGCGGGCGAAGTTGGCATTTTCCGAGAGGAAGCCGTAGCCGGGATGGATGGCGTCGACGCCCTTTTCCTTGGCGACCGCGACGATGCTATCGATGTCGAGGTAGGCGGCGACGGGGCCCTTGCCGGCGCCGACTTGGTAGGCCTCGTCGGCCTTGTAACGGTGGATGCAGAGCCGGTCCTCGTGCGCGAAGACGGCGACCGTGCGCAGGTTCAGCTCGGTGCCCGCGCGAAAGATGCGCACGGCGATCTCGGAGCGATTGGCCGCCATCAATTTCTTGATCGGGCGGAGGGCGGGAGTGGCGGGAGAGGTGGCGGGCTTGGTGGAAGGCATCGAAAATCGCCCGAGTGGATTGGGCGAAAGCACGCCGAGCAAGCGCGAAGGGCATGGCGCCGCCTAGTCCGCGCTCGACGCCGCGGTTCCGGCCCGAAATATCTCCCGCAAAGATTTCCCTTATTTCCGTCCAGCTGTGACGATAACTTCTTCTCCGCTCATGCCCATCGATCAACGTGCCCAACCGGCTGCTCCGCGTGTGCGCGCGGGACGTTACTGAGCAGCGATGAAGCCGTCGGAAACGTCACCGCGGCCTCTCGCGGACCTCGCCCTCGATTGCCTCGGCAAGAACGGTCCAGACTGGGAAGCCGCCTTTTGCGCCGCCACCGCCGCAATGCGCGCCGCACTTGCGCGAGGCGAGGACCAAGCGGTCGCAGATGCCCTTCGCCGCATCGCGCTGCCAACGCTTGATTATACCAGCACACAAGCGCTGATCCGGCTAAGGAAAAAGCTTAGGGGTCGAGTCCCAGTCCGGCAGAAGGTTCGCATCGCTGTGCTCGGCAGCTTCACAACCACGCAGCTCGTGGCGTTGCTGGACCTGTTTCTCTTTGCCGCTGGAATCGAGGCCGAGTTCCATGAAGGCGACTATGGTGTTTTTCGCCAAGAGGTGCTCGACCCGGGATCGGGCTTGTATGCATTCAAGCCACAGGTGCTGTTCCTGGCGACGACTCGGCGAGATCTGGGTTGCGGAGCCAACCTGGCGCTCGACGGCAATGGCGAGGCCGCGGCCATAGAGTCGGAACTCCGGGCTTGGGCTGGGTTGTGGGATGCCGTGCAGCGCAACGCGGGCTGTCAGATCATCCAAAACAACTTTGTCGCGCCCGCCTCCCGCGCCGCCGCCAATCATGAGCTTGCCCTGCCCGGCTCGCTTGGCCGGATCGTGGCAGCGATGAACCGGGCGTTCGCCGCTGCGGCGCCGACCTTCGTCACGATCCACGATGCCGACCACCTTGCAGCTTCGTGGGGCCGTTGGCGCTGGGATGATCCGCGGTTTTTCCATCACGCCAAGCTCCCGTGCGATCCCGAGTTCCTCGTCGACTATGCCCACAGCGTGGCATCGCTCGTGATGGCGCAACTGGGACTCGCGAAAAAGTGCCTCGTGCTCGATCTCGACAACACGCTCTGGGGCGGCGTCATTGGTGACGACGGGCTGGATGGCATCCGGCTTGGGCAGGGCACGCCGGAGGGGGAGGCGTTCGTAGACTTCCAGCACTACGCCAAGTCCCTCCGCCAGCGGGGCATCCTCCTCGCCGTGTGCTCCAAGAACAACGAGGCCACCGCGCTCGAGGTGTTTGAGAAACACACGGAGATGGTCCTGCGTCGCGCCGACATCTCGTGCTTCGTCGCCAACTGGGAGGACAAGGCCACCAACCTCCGCCTAATCGCCAAGACCCTCAACATCGGCGTGGACTCGCTGGTGTTCGCCGACGACAACCCCGCCGAGCGTCTCATTGTGCGGCGTCTCGCGCCCGAGGTCGCCGTTCCGGAGCTGAGCGACGATGTCACCAGCTACGTCCGGACGCTCGAGCAACATCGCTATTTTCAGGTGCTCTCGCTCGGCGCGGAGGACCTAAAGCGGACGGAATTCTACCGCGCTGACGCGCAGCGCCGCGACGAGCAGGCTTCCGCAGGTGATCTGGACAGCTTTCTCCGCTCGCTCGACATGACCGCGCACGTCGGGCCGATCACGCCGATGTCGCTCGAGCGCAGCGCGCAGCTAATCCAACGCTCGAACCAGTTTAACCTCACGACCCGCCGCAAATCCGCCGCCGAGCTATCCGCGTTGCTTGCGGACGACGCGTGGATTTCCCGCACTGTCTCGCTCGCGGATCGCTTTGGCGACAATGGCCTCATCAGCGTGCTGCTCGCGCACGTGGACGGTGACGCACTCGAGATCGACACGTGGCTCATGAGCTGCCGCGTGCTCAGGCGGGGAGTGGAGCAGTTCCTCCTCAATCATCTCGTGGGCGAGGCGCAGAAGCGTGGTCTGCGGTGGCTGCGCGGAGTCTACGTGCCGACCCAGAAGAACCAACTCGTGCGCGACCACTACGCCGGCCTCGGCTTCGCCAGCGCGGGTCCGGCGGGCGCCGCGGGCGAGACGACCTGGGAGCTGACGCTCGGAGAATCGTGGACACCCCGGCCCAATTTCATCAAGGAGACGAACCATGGACCAAGTGCGCAATGAGGTGGAGCAGGTGTTTCGCAACGTGTTTGGCGACGACGAACTCGTCCTGCGCGACGCGATGACGGCCGACGATGTCGAGGGATGGGACTCCCTTACGCACATCAACCTGATCATCGCCCTCGAGAAGCGCTTCGGAATCAAGTTTGCGACGGCTGAAATCTCCCGGATGAAAGAACCTGGCCAAAATGTGGGCCACCTGATCGCCAGCGTAGCGGCCAAACGCCGCTGAGATTTCGCGCGCGGGCATGAACGTTTGCAGCATCGAGTGGCTGGTGGGGCTGCTCGCCGTCTCGGTGGTGTTCTTCGTGCTGCCGGGGACGCGCGTGCGGCAAGGGATATTCCTTGCGGCCAGTGTCGGCTTCGTCGCGACGCAGGTGCCGGACCCCGCGGGCTGGGTTGGCCTGACCGCGTTCCTTGCCGCTGGATTTTTCGTGGCGCGGGCGCTGCAGCGGCGGCCGGGGCGCTGGTTACTTGTGGGCTACCTCGTCGCGCTGCTCGCGGCCTTCGTCGTGCTTAAGCAATATGCCTTCGCCAAGGCCGTGTTACCCGCCGCGCTCTTCGCTCATCCCATAGCAATCGTGGGATTGAGCTACTTGCTCTTTCGACAAATCCACGTCGCCGTGGACGCGTTTCAAGGCCAGATCGGCGTGCTTACGCCCGGACGTTATTTGGCCTACCAGCTCAATCTCTTCGGAATCACCGCCGGTCCGATCCAGCGTTACCCGCAATTCTGCGAGGACTGGGATCGGATGGAGCCGGTGCTCGTGGACGGTGAGGCGATCCTGCGAGCGTATCGGCGCGTGTTTTTGGGCGTGCTGAAGGTCTCGGTGTTTGCGGCGCTGTGCCTCGCCGGCCACGAGCGGCTGTCCGCGGCTCTCGTTGTGACGGGTGAAGGAGCGATCGCTTCGCAGGCGAAGACCATGCTGTGGTTCATGGGGGCGTTCTATCTTTATCCCGCCTACATCTACTTCAACTTCTCCGGCTACTGCGACATCGTGATTGCAGGGGCCAGCTTGCTCGGGGTGCGCATGCCGGAGAACTTCGACCGTCCGTTCATTGCGCGCAATATGATCGAGTATTGGACGCGCTGGCATCGCACCCTCGGTTTCTGGATCCGTGACTACCTGTTCACGCCGCTTTACCGCGCGATCGCCTCGCGTTGGCCGGAACGCGCGGCGTCGATGGCATTTGCGTGCTACTTCGTCGCGCTTTTCCTGACTGGAATCTGGCACGGCTCGACATGGAATTTCGTGATCTTTGGCTTGCTCAACGGCCTCGGCGTTGCCGCGGCCAAGCTCTGGGAAAATCACCTGATCGCGACGCGCGGACGCAAAGGCCTCAAGGAATATCTGGCCGACAAACGAATTCGTGTCGTCGCGGTGGTGGCCAATTTTCATTTCGTTTGCCTGACGATCTTCTTCTTTCCGTCCGATCTGGAGCGTAGCATTCTCCTGCTAAGACGTCTTCTCGGCCTCGCCTGAACCGACCAGCTTCCCTATGAATACGAGCTCCGATTCCGACTCCGCATTGGCGCGCCGGCGCCGCCTAGGGTTGATCACGGTTTCGACGGTCTTGGCTGCGGCGCTCGCCACGGTAGCGCTGCTGAGCAATACGGGGGCTGAGGCAATTCTCTATCGGGCTTTCTAGTTTTTATGGAAAAAGCCGCCGCCAATTCTATTTCACCGGGACGCTTGCAGGCCCGCCTCGGTGCGCTCTTGCTTTTGTCTGTGGTGGGAATGGTGATCGCGCTGGCATGCATGGCACGCAACCCGACGCTGGCGGCGTGGCTTGCGCGCAAAGACGAAGCACACGCGCGCGCTGCCCACATCGCGTTTTGGAACAACGGTTACTTCGATGACGTCGAGGACCGGCTTATCAATGAAGAGCTCCCGGCTGCGGACTACTCGCGCGGCGGTGTCTTCCTGCTCGGCGCTTCGAACGCTCGCGCAGCGACGCTACTCTGGACTCTTCCGCCGGCGTCGCGGGCGTTGATCCACAACTACGCTATCGCGATGAGCAACCATGAGCATAAATTTCAGCTAGTGCGCCATCTTGTTGAACATAAGGGCATATTGCGTGCGGGCGGCGAGAAGTGTCTGTTTATTTTCGGTGTATCATACGGCGAGGCATTGTTCGCCTATGAGCCGACAGAGTTTCCCGTTCAAATCTGGAGACGGCACAACCTCTTTGAGTGCACACGTGAGGGAGGCATACGGCAACTCCCAATGCACCCGATCACGCGTTTGATGCGATTGGAGCGTGTGCGCATAGCCGGTTGCCTTCAGGCGCTGAATCACACCATGCGGCGCGATTGGCGCACACGAAACGGGGTCCCTATTCTCAACGCCGAAAGGTTTGCGCAATTTGAAGAACGCATGCGGGGTATCCCCGCCGACTGGGCGGAAAAGATCGCGGGACAGATGGAGATGTTTGGTGCGATGATTGATTACCTCACTGCGCGGCAGGCTCGAGTCGTAATTGCCCTACTCCCGGATGGCACGTGGGAAAACGCGCGCCCCTACGCCGCAGCCTACACCGCGGCGATGGAGAATATCGCCGCAGAGAAAAAACTGCCGCTATACGACTGGCGCGACCTTCTGCTCGACGATGAGTTTTCGGATTCGTCACACGCGAACGTATTCGGCGCCGAAAAAGTGCAGGCTGAATTGCTTAAAATCGCGACTCCCTTCTTGCTATCAACCGGCGCGTTTCCATGAGCGAGTGCGCCTAAACGCTCAGCGATCGAGGAACGGCAGCTTCAGCTGGTCTAGGTTGGCGCGGAAGGAGAGGGAGTAGTTCGTGCCGAAGGTGCGGCGGGAGGTGTTGCGGCCGCCTTGGTAGAAGTTGCGCCACGAGTCGTTCGTCAGGTTCGAGCCGTTCAGCTCGACGGACCACGTGCGGTTCACGGTCCAACGGGCGGTCGCGTCCCAGCGCTGGTGATCGGATTCGTAGACGGGAAGGAGGTTCGTCGTGGATGCGGCCGTCGTGATCGCGCGGGGGAAGATGGTCGTGCGCACGTTCAGGTAGAGAGTGCGGCGCGGGGTGAGGTAGCTGACGCCCCAGTTCGCGTTCCAGTCGTAGAAATTCGGTGCGAGCGGCTTGGTGATCACGCCGGCGCGGTTGGGGGCCTCGCCCTGGATGTTCTTGTTGTAGCCGCCGAAGACCTCCCAGCCTTGCGCGATCTCGGGCAGCAAGCGGAGCCAGGGCTTGAGGTTCTGGCGCACGGAGACCTCGACGCCCTCGAAGCGGCCGGTGCCGCCGTTGTCCTGCGTGTTGAGCAGGTAGCCGGCATACTGGCCCTCGAAGCCGTTGTCGTCGCCCGGCTGGATCGTCTCCTGCGAGGTGATGATGTAGTTGGTGACGGTCTTCCGGAACCAGCCGAGCTCGATCTTGTTCGAGCCGCTCGGGAAATACTCGAGCTGCACGTCGAGGTTGCGCGAGTAGGTGGGCAGCAGGCCGGTGTTGTTGACGGTGACGTTGGGGATGGCCGCGGTGTCGTTGACCGTGGTGTTGGGCAAAATCGTCTGGACGCCCGGTCGCGACATCGAGCGGGTGAGCGCGGAGCGGAGCAGCAGGTTGGGGGAGAAACGGTAGGTGAGCTGGCCGTTGGGGAAGAGGTCGGTGTAGTCGCTCGTGGCGCGCTGCGTGCGGGAGTAGACGGCGTCGAAGAACGCGAGCGAGTTGGCGGGCAGGCCGTTGCCGAGCGAGTTCACGCGGATGGCGCCGCGCACGAAGTTCTCGGTCTGCTCGGCGCGCAGCCCGCCAAGGAAGGTGAGCTGCGGCGTGAGCTTCACGGTGCCGGCGAAGTAGGCGGCGGTGACGTTTTGCGCCATCGACTGGGTGTTGACGCGCTGGCGCTGGATGTTCTGCGGCTGGATGTCCTGCACGGAACGCGGGTTGGCGCGCATGAACTCCGCGAACTTGTAGGGATCGACGAGCGGCGGCGGGCGGATGCCGTAGGGAAACGAATCGCCGTAGGTGGTCTTGGTGAACTGCGAGGCGAGGAGGAGGGGATCGTCGGCGTTGCCGGCGATGCCGTCGGGGCCGACGTAATTGAGCACGATCTGGCCGGCTTGTTTGCGGCGATGGAGCTGGTAGAGGCTGGCGCCGGCGCGGAGCTCGAGCGGGAAGCGCAGCCCGGCGAAGCTGCGGCGCACGTCGAGCTTCAGGTTCCACGTGCGGTCGTTTTGGAATCGCGGCGACGTCTGGAGGGAAAAGCTCTTCCGCGAGTTGTAGCTGCTGAGATCGTAGAGATCGGGCCCCGCGAGCTGCACGAGCGAGAGTGGCGCGGGCGTGTCGGGATCGGCGGTCATGCGGACGACGACGCCGTCGGCGGCGACGAGGTTGAACTGCATCGATTGGATCATCGCGGGGAGGTCGGTGACCTTGGAGTCGGACTTGCCGTAATTGGCGGAGTAGTCGATGCGCCACGGGCCGAGGCGGTGCTCGACCGCGCCGATGAACCCGTAATTGGCGGACACGGAGTCGGAATAGTCGTTGAAGACATCGACGAGGGCGTTGCGGACCGTGGCGTCGGTGGTCGTGGACGCGGCGTCGATCGTGCCGGGGCGGACGCGGAAC
>JAEUHB010000355.1 GCA_016794665.1 Opitutaceae bacterium | reverse complement strand
ACGCGCGCAAGGCCAACCGCCTCCCGCATGAGGCCGGACTGCGCCTGCTGCGCATGCCCGCCGCGCCGAAGCCGCTCCCGGTCTCGGCGACGTTCCGCGACGCCCGCCATCCCGACTGGCGCCACTTCCTGAATCAATAATCAGCCGAGAGCGAAGAGCTGAGAGTCTAGAGCAAAGGCCAACCACCCGATGCTCTGCTCTCAGCTCTAGACTCTCAGCTCTCAACTTTTCCCATGCCCGATCATGACTCTCGCCCCCGAACACACCACCTCCGCCTCACTCGCCGACACCCTCGATGTCGTCGAGGCCGTGCTCGGCGCGCTTGACCGCCGCCTGCCGGCGCACGTTTCGCGCGACGACCTCGCCAGTGCGGGCAAGCTCGCGCTCGTCGAGGCGCTCCTGCGCTGGGAAGGCCCCGCTGCCGAGGCGCGCGCCTACTGCTACGTGCGCGTGCGCGGCGCGGTCTTCGACGAGCTCCGCCGCCTCGATCCGCTCTCGCGCCACACGCGTGCGCAAATCACGCGCGTGCAGCGCGCTGCCGCCGCGTTCGAGCGCGACCTCGGCCGCGCGCCCACGCCCGCCGAAATCGCCGCGCTCACCGGCCTGGCCGTCGACGCCGTCGCGCAACTGGAGCAACTCGCCGCCGCCGCGCAGGCCGCGTCACTCGACGCGACCGATGCGGACGGCGAGGCGCTCCACGCCATCGCCGACCTCGAGGCCGCGTGCCCCGCCCGCAGCGCCGAAAGCGACGATGCGCACGCCTCCGTGCGCGCCGCGCTCGACCGCCTTGCGCCGCGCCATGCGCACGTGCTGCGCCGCTACTACCTGGACGACGCCACGCTCGACGACATCGCTGCCGAGCTGGGCGTGTCGCGCGAGCGCGCGCGCCAGCTCCGCGAGGCCGCCGAGCAAAAGCTCCGCGAGGACTTCATCGTCCTCGCCCTCTGGCAATCGTTCCTCACCCGCCGCTGACCACCAACGCCCACCGTCGCTCCACTCGAGTGGCGGTGGGCACCTTCGCCATATGCGCAAATTTCCCATCACCCACCGTCCTGTGCTTCGCCTCCGTCTCCTGCCGCGCCCTGACAAATGGGGTGCGCTGTGCGATGCGTTTGCCGCTCACCCCGCTAGCGTCGACGTTATCGCACGCTCGGCTTCCCAAGCGGATTCACCACAAAGGCACAGAGACACAAAGAAAGGGCCCTGATGCCCGCATCGTTTTCCTCTCTGTGCCTCCGTGTCTCTGTGGTTCAAAGAACTCCGTTTCTCCCCGTCTCCCTCTCTCTCCATCTCCCCCTCTTCCGTTCTTCCACCCATGCCCATGGAAATCAAAGCCCGTGAACTCATCGCCGCCGGCTGGCCGGAGGGCGAGCGCCTCGGCGCGATCCTGCGCCGCGCGCGCGAGCTCGACGCCACCGGCCTCGCGCGCCCCGACCTGCTCGCGCAGCTCGAGGCTGAGTTCCCGTTTGAGTTGCCCATGATTCTGCCACGCCCCGGCCCCGCGCCGCTTGCGGAGGCCGTCGTGGCGGAGACCAGCGAGGAGGCGGCCAACCTCGTCTCCGCCCGCGCCCGCATGGCCGAACTCTTGCACGTGCCCGTCGTGTCGCGCGGCGCGATCATGCCTGATGTGTGTCCCTCGGGCCACGCGCGCGCCACGATTCCTGTCGGCGGCGCCATCGCCGTGGAGAACGCCATCATCCCCGGCGCACACTCGGCCGACATCTGCTGCTCGATGTTCGCCACGTTCTTCGCGCCCAACCACCCGGTGGGTGAGGTGATGGATCATCTGCACAAAGCCACGCACTTCGGCGCCGGCGGCCGCGCCCGCGGCGCGCAGTTTTCCTCGGCTGTGCTCGACGAGCCTGTGTGGGACAACCCGTTTCTCGCGCACATGCGCAGCCGCGCGCAGGATTTCCTCGGCACGCAGGGTGACGGGAACCACTTCGCCTACCTCGGCCGCATCGCGTTCACCGAGGCGCAGCGCGCCGCGCTCGCCGCCGCCGGCCACACCGCGCTCGCGGAGGCCATCGGGCGCACGGATGATGGCGTCTTCAGCGTCCTGGTCACGCACCACGGCTCGCGCGGACTCGGCGCCGATGTCTACAAGCGTGGCCAGCACGCCGCCGCCCAATGGTGCCGCAAGAACACGAAGGACATCCCCGATGCCGCCGTCTGGCTCCCCGCTGACACGCCCGAGGGCCGCGACTACTGGGCCGCGCTCGGCTACGTCTCTCGCTGGACCCGCGAGAACCACGCTGTGATCCATGATGCGCTTCTGCGCCGCCTTGGCGCGCGCGCCCTCGCGCAAGTCGGCAACGAGCACAACTTCGTCTGGCGCCGCGGCGATACCTTCCTCCCCGGCAAGGGCGCCACGCCCGCGTGGCGCGACGCCGAGGGCCGCCCGCTCCTCGGCCTCATCCCGCTCAACATGGCGCGTGAGATCCTCCTCGTGCTCGGCGCCGACAACGCCGACTACCTTGCCTTCGCCCCGCACGGCGCCGGCCGCAACGTTTCGCGCACCGCCATGCTCGCGCCCTACAAGGACGCCGACGGTGAGCTCGATCCTGCCCGCGTGCAAAAGGCCATCGCCGAGACGACCGCCGGCCTCGACATCCGCTGGTTCGGCGGCGCACCCGACCTCAGCGAGAGCCCGATCGCCTACAAGGACGCGACGAAAGTGAAGGCCCAGATCGCGCGCTTCAACCTCGCGACCCTCGTCGGCGAAATCCACCCGCAAGGCTGCATCATGGCCGGCGAGCAACCCGAGCCGTATTGGCAACGCGCGCGCCGTGAGAAGAAGGCGCGGCACAAGGCGGAGCGGCGCGCTGGCGAGGCGGTCGCTGACGATGTCAGTTAGTTCAACCTCCGCTTAGAACAGCACGCCTTCGACGAAAGCCGCGACATGCGGGGCAGGTTTGCGATTCCGCCGCACGACAACGACCAGTTCGCGAGCGAAGCGATCCGGCCATGCTAGACGGCGAATCGTGCGTTTGTGCGGATAGAGTGCGAGCGCGCGAATGGGCACGAAGCCGACGCCCATCCCGAGCGCCACGAGGTTTATGATCAGGTCGAAGCTATCGAGGCTCATGGTCGGATCGACCGCGATGCCCTGCCGTTTCATCCACGCACGCAATCGACGGCCGGTGTTGGTGGCCTCGTCTAGCACGAGCCACGGTTCGCGTGCAGCCCACGCCAAACGCTGACGGCGTGAAGCCGCCTCAAAGCGCGCCGCAGCCTCGGGATGAGCGATGGGCGTGAAGGCATCAGCGAAGCGATGCGTAATTCGCACGGTATTCGGAAGGCGGGGCGGCGGGCAGAGCACACCGAGGTCGATTTCGTTGGCCTCCAGCGCCGAGAGTATTTCGGTGCTCGACGCGTAGCGCACTTCGCAAGCGACCTCGGGCGCGCGGCGGAGGTTGGCGTGGAAAAACCCCGGTAGGTAAGCGAGTCCGACGGAGCGGGAGACGCCTACGCGCACGACTTTGCGCGCCCCCGCGAATTCCTCACGGATGCGCCGCAGCGCCTGGTCTACACTGCCGAGCAGTTGGCCTGACTCGGCGAGCAGCATCACGCCCGCCGGAGTCAATCGAACGCTTCGCGTGGTTCGCTCGAACAACTCCACGCCAAGACTCGCTTCCACGCCCTGCACTTGGCGGGTGACGGCGCTTTGGGTGAGCCCGGCGATCTCGGCGGCCTTGGTGAAGCTGCCGTGCTGCGCGACCAGATGGAAGAGGTGCAGCTCGTAGATGTCGAAGGGCGCGGTCTTCAGAAAATCATGCACAGAGCGCATGAAAGCATGTGACTAATGAATTTCACGAACAATCGCGGTTCCGGTATCGTGGTGCCGTCATGCCAAACCTATCCGACCGCCTTCCGCAAAATGTTCCCGGACGCTTTTACGTCGATGCAAGCTGCGTCGATTGCGATCTGTGCCGTTCCACGGCCCCGGAATTTTTTGGTCGCGACGATGAAACAGGATATTCCTTCGTCCATCGGCAGCCGGTGACGCCCGCCGAGATTGCCCTGGCCGAGGAGGCGCGTGGCCTCTGCCCGACGGAATCAATCGGCAGCGATGGCTGACGGCAGTGCGCTACCACAGCCGTTTCGCCGCGAAGGCCTTTCCGGAATGCGATTTCAGGTAGGTCTCGAAGGCCAGAGCTTGCGTTTTGGTGGAGAAGGCGAGGTAGGTGACGAGGCGCCACGGCCGAAATTTTGCGGTGTGGCGGGCTTCGCCGGCGTTGTGCGTGGCGAAACGTGCGCGCAGATCGGCGGTGTAGCCGACGTAGGTTTGATCGGGATGCTCGACGCTTCGGAGGAGATAGACGTAGTGCATGACACGCGGAGTGAACACGCTCGTCGATGCGGGTGAAGCCCGTGCTTCGCTCTGCGAGCTACGCAGGGCACCATGCTTCGCCCGTCGTTTGCCGTGGTGGCGCGAGGCGCAGCGCAATCTAGCACGCAGCATGGCTGCGCCGTGCGTAGCCCAACGGGCGAAGCATGGTGGAGGTGGCGGGAGTTGAACCCGCGTGCCCCAGGCCTTTGCGCACCGCGTCTACCTAGTATAGTGAAACCTTAATCTCGCCGGTGCCACGCCGTTTCACGCGCTTGAGCACCAGCCAGTCCCCGGATAGAAGATACGGCGCGCAGTCCGCGGACCGCTCCGCGCGCTATGCCTGCTGTCGTCGTCAGCTCCCGCTAGCAGGTGTCGCGGGGCCAACGTGGCTGCACTTAGGCAGCCAGGGGCATTTCTTCAGTTTTGCCGTTTATTTGTTTTGCAGGGGAGTTAACGAGAGACCCACAACTCTCGACAGGCAGCGGCGAACGCCAACCAAGGGTAGAATCCAGAACACCCCCGGGAAAATTCAGAGCGACAGCGGCCAGATGTCAGAGGCCAGACTGTCGCGAATCACTGTCGTGCGAACCAATCAAAGAACGAGGGCGCAGACCATGCGGGGGTTGGGGGTGATTGCAAGTGCGGCAATAGTAGGGGTGGGCGGGCGCGTCCCTGTGCCCGCATTTGTCTCATTTCTTCCACTCGTTCCATGCGGGCGCGGGGACGCGCCCGCCCACCTGCGCAAAAAAGCCCCGGCGTTTCGGCCGGGGCTTGGGAATACGAGCCCGGCCATCGGCCGGGCTTACAATTGGGATCGCACACGCGGCGCGGCTCAGAACTCCACGGTCGTGGAGAACTTCACGTTGATGCCCGGGGCGGTCGTGATGCCGGTGCCGGAGACACGGCCGCCGGCGACGACGATGTAGCCGTTGTCGTCGAAGACATTGTCCACGTGCAGGCGGAGGAGGTATTTCTCCTGCCAGCGGTAGGAGGCGCCGGCCGTCGTGCCGTAGCTGGGCTTCAGGAAGAAGCTCGTCTTGGCGACGACGTTGAGGGGCGTGTAGTTGATCGGCGTGTCGCCGGCGCGGCGGCCGCTGTAGGTGACGCCGAAGTTGAGCGCGAGGCCCTTGGCGTCGCCGTCCTTGAAGCGGTAGTTGAGGAGCAGAGCGGCATTTTGATCGGCGACACCGCGGACCTTGCGGCCGAGGGCGTCGCGCATCTTGAGCTGCGAATAGGTCGCGACGGCGGAGAGGCTGGGCGTGAGGCTGCCCATCAGCTCAAACTCGACGCCATGGTTGCCGAAGTCGGAGACGAGCGTCTGCGGCGCGGTCGGGTCGGTCTGGCGCGCGGGGTTGGGGATGGTGACGTTGGTCTGCTCGATTTCGAAATAGGAGCCGTTGAAGGAGAGGCGCTGGTTGAACCACTCGGTCTTGAAGCCGTATTCGTGCTGCACGCCGTCGCGCCAGAGCGGGAGGTTGTTGGCGATGACAGGCGAGGAGTTGGTCGAGTAGCTGTAGTAGAGCGAGACGTTGTCCCGGATTTTACCGAGGATGCTGGCGCTCTTCATGAGCTTCGCGTCGTCGAGGATGGCGGGGGCGGTGCCGGCGAGGATGTTCCGCGCGGTGGTGCGCGTGTCGAAGCGCATCAGACTTCCGGATGCGAAGAGCCGGTTGTTGAGGAAGCCGAGGCGCTCGTTGAGGTAGAGCTGCCAGTTGGAGTAGGAGCTGCTCTGGTCCGAGGCGAGCGCGGCGGCGTAGACGGGATAGGCGCGCACATCGGGCCGCGTGAGATCGATGGCGGGCAGCGTGCCGGCCTGCGTGTGGCCGCGGGAGGTCTGGCGGGAGAACGCGACGCCCGAGACGGTCTGCGAGCTGACCTCGTCGAATTTGTAATTGCCCACGAGATCGGCCTGGAGGTTCACCGTCTTGCGGCGCGTGGCCTGGATGTCGCCGCGCACCGGGATTGCGGTGAGGTTGTAGAAGGGCGAGTTGGTCGCGACGTAGGGATTGGTCGTGGCGTTGTAGGGGAGCGCACCGTTGGCGAGCGCCCAAGTCTGGTCCTGCGTGAGATCGCCGGTCACGGGATTGTAGCGGTTGTTAAGGCTCGGCGTGGAGAGGAACTCCTGATCCGAATCCTCGAAATAATAGCGGCCGTTGGCGGCGAAGCGCAGGCTGATGTTCTCGTTCAGGCTCGTGGTGAGCTGGGTGAAGAGATCGGCGCTGTGGGTGCCGACGTGGCTCCATGGCTGGATGCCGTTGAGGGATTTTTTGCGGATGCCGGGGGCGAGCTTGGGATCGTCGGTGCCGGCGTTTGTCGCGGGATCGATGATGAGGAGCGGCTCACGGAAGATCCAGTGCTCGGCGGCGACGAGCTTGGCGGTGAACTGCGTCTTGTCGGAGATCTTGTAGGCGAACATCGGGGCGAGGATCTTGCCGCGGAGGCGGGCCTCGTCGGACCAGTAGCGGCGGGAATCCTGCAGGGAGCCGACGAGGCGGTAGGCGGCCTTGCTGCCGGGCGCGAAGGCTCCGGTCATATCGAGCGTGAGCTTCTGCGAGTCGAAGAGACCGACCTGGCCGGTGATCGTGCGCTTGGTGCGATAGTTCGGC
>JAEUHB010000311.1 GCA_016794665.1 Opitutaceae bacterium | reverse complement strand
GCCCGTGGTAAGGGCGAGGCAATCTTTTTGGTTTCGCGATCCGGTCCGATACCCACTCGCTACATCCTGATGTCCGAAGAGTCCAAGACGCCAACTCCCTCGTTGCGCCTGAGGCCGCGGTTGTCGCCGCCAGCCGGCGAGGCCCCGATCGCGGCGCCTGCGGCGCCTGCGCCGGCGAGCGCGAGCCCGGCCGCTAGCGACGGCATGAAATTCCGCCTCAAGCCCCGGACGGACCTCGCGCCGGCGACGCCAACCGTGTCGCCCGAAACTCTGAGCGCGCTCAGCGATCCCGACGCGACGATCCCACCTCGGCCGAAGCAGGGCTCGTTTGCGCCGCCGAAGTCCATCGAGGTTCCGCGGGCCGTCGCACCTGTATTCGCGGCTCCGCCTCCTCCTGCGGCCCCGCCGGCGCCTGTTCCGCCCCTTGCGCCCATAGCGTCCAAGCCCGCCACGCCTTCGCGATCGCCGATTCCCGGCTACACCGCGCCCCCGTTTCACAAGACTAAGAGTCCCTTCATGGTCCCGCACCTGAAGGCCGCGGTGGATGCGCCGGCTCCCGCCTCAGAACCGACGCTGCATCCACCCGCCGCCCCGCGCCGCCGCGGCGGCATCGTCGCGGCCTTGGTTTCGCTTTTGGTGTTCGGCGTCGGCGGTTATTTTGCCTGGCGCCACTTCAACGCACCGCCGGCTCCGGCCAACGGCGAGCCCGCCAAGCCCAGCTCCACGGCCCCGACTCCGACCGCGCCAGCGGCCGGCCCCACCCCATCCGACACGCTTAACAAGATCGCCGCGATGCCCGGCAACGCCATCCAGAAGGCGCAGGATGCCATCGCAGCTCGGCGCGCGGGTGGCCAAGGTCGCGTCGATGCGCTTGCCGCCGGCGACGAGCCGCCCGCCAAGACAACCGCGCCCGACCCCAAGACCGGCACGCCCGGCACGTCGACCGCGATGACCCAGCTTACCTCGACCTTGACGGCCACCACCGAGCTCGAGACCGCGGCTCAAGCCAGCCCGGCCTTCGTCGCTTGGACCGTCAACGTAAAGGTCAACGGCGTCTTCCAAGGCACCCCGCCCCGCGCAATGATCAACAACCGCCTGACCCGCGCGGGCGAGACGGTCGATCCCATGCTCGGCATTGTGTTCGACAGCGTGGACGCCGACCGCAAGCAGATCATCTTCCGCGACGGCACCGGCGCCAAGGTCTCGCGCAAATACTGAGCGCCCGCGGCGCCCTCACTGCAGCGCGTCGCGGATCGCGCGCACAAACGCCGGATCCGTGACGATCCCGAGCACTCCGTTCACGACGAACTGGATGCCGATGCAGAGGATCAGGAAGCCCATCACCTTCGAGAGCGCGTTCATGCCGTTGGCGCCGATTACGCGCACGACGCTCTCCGAGAGCGCAAGCGTCACATAGCTGATCAGTGCGACGACCAAAATGCCGAGGATGATCGCGACATAGTCGACCCATTGCGTCGCGAGCGAGGTGAAACCGATCGTGACCGCGATCGAGCCCGGGCCGCTCAGCATAGGCATGGCGAGCGGGGAAAACGAGATGTCGCGCTTCGCGCGCGCGGCCTCTTCGTCCGGCTCGTTCGGCCGGCGCGGGGTTCCCATCAGCATGCCGAAACCGATGCCCGCCACCAACAGCCCGCCCGCGATCCGCAGCCCCGGGATCGAGATGCCGAAGAATTTCATGATGAATGTGCCGCCCACGAGGAACACCACGAGGATCGCCACCATGTAGATGCACGCCCACCGGAGCTGCTCCATGCGCCGCGCCCGCGAATCGCCCTCCGTGATCGCCAGGAACGTCGGCGCCGAGGCCAGAGGGTTGATCATCGGCAGCAGTGCGATCACGGTCCCGAGAATCAGCTCCCAGAAATGAGAGACGGTGGGCATGGCGCGGGAGACTGCCCGGTGCGGCGCGCGGTGCAAGACGGGGGAATTTCGTTTCCACCCGTC
>JAEUHB010000302.1 GCA_016794665.1 Opitutaceae bacterium | reverse complement strand
GTAAACGAGCCGCGGCTGGCCGCGGATCGTGGGCATCGGTGGATCGTCGGGGTGGAGCGCGAGGCGAACGCCGGCTTTTTCCGCCGTCGGCAACACGTCGTCGAGGAAGCGCGCGTAGCGCGACCACAGCTGCTCGGGCGTGGCAACCGGCGCGGGGATCGGCGGGCGACCCGTTGCGCTCGGATCGACGAGCATGTTCCAGACTAGTCCCGCGGGCATGGGTGCGTCGTAGGGCCCTTCCATGCCGACCGACGGCGCTCTGCCACGGGCGTAGGGGCCCTTGGTGCGGCCCGCGACGCCGGCGATGGAAAAATTGTAGCCCATGATTGGGATGCCGGCCTCGCCGAGGCGGCGAATCAGCGTGCGGACATTCTCGACATGGAGTGTGCGCTGGGGGCCATCGAGCAGGATGTCGTGCCAGTGGGCGGGATCAAAATTCTCGATGGCCTCGAGTTTCAGGCCGGCATCCTCCGCACTGCGGCGCAGTGCGGTCAGCTCGGCAACCGTCCAGAGTTTTCCCGGATCGCCGGCGAGGCCCCAGCCCCAATCGGTGCCGGTCGGTTGATCGTCAGGCCCCGCGTGCGCTCCGCCGCGAAAATAGTCCACCAAGTGCGCGACGAGATGCGTTGCGCCCGCCTGGCGGGCGAACGCGAAGTTCTCCGGCGTGAGCATGTGCCGGTAGAGGCCGAGGCCGAGGTGCATCGCGGGCGGGAAGGGGAGCGGAGGGACTAGAATGCGGCTCGATGTAGGCGGGGTGCCCTCACCCCGCGGGCTTTCGCGTCGTCTCGCAAGCGGGGTGGGGGCACCCCGCCTACAACAAGGCAAGTGACGAGCGGCGCGCCCGCAGTCCTCAGAACTTCACCGTCGAGAGATACTTCAGGCTCTGCGGGATTTGCTCCACGACGGTCGGCGACTCGTCCTCGATGAAGTAATATTTCACGCCGGCCTTCTTCGCGGCGGCGAGGATGGCGGGCCAGTTCATCTGCCCGGTGCCGAGGGCGACATCGTTGCGCACGTCGGTCTTGCCGCTCAGGTCGCCGGTCGCGACGCCCTTCTTGAGGTCCTTCAGGTGGATCAGTTTCCAGCGGTCGGGATACTTGTTCAGCAGCTTCACCGGATCGTGGCCGGGGAAGACAACCCAGAGGATGTCCATCTGGAAGCTCACGGTCTTGGGATCGGTTTCCTTGATGAGCAGGTCCATCAGCGTGCCTTTGCCGTGCGGATGGAACTCGAAGCCGTGGGCGTGGTAGAAAAACTTGAGCCCGTGCGACGCGAGCACGGCGCCGGCCTTGTTGAAGACGGCGATGATTTCGCGGGTCTGCTTTTCGTCGAGCGGGGCCTTGTGGTCGGCCCACGCGCAGCCGGCGAACTCGAGGCCGAGCGCCTTCGCTTCGGCGGCGACCTTTTCGGGCTCGTCCTTGAAACGCTTGTAGGGGAAGTGGCCGGACACGGCCTTGATGCCACGCTCAGCGAGGAGCTTGAGCAGCTGATCGGGCGGGAGGTTGTAGGTGCCGGCGAGCTCGGCGTAGCGGAGGCCGAAGCCCTTCACGGTGTCGAGGGTCGCGGGCACGCCGTTGGCCGTAAACTGCGCGCGCAGCGAGTAGAGCTGGAGGCCGAGGGGCCCCTTGAATGAGGCGCCGATGCCGGCATCCGCGGCGCGCGCGGGCGCGAGGGCGAGCGCGAACGCGGCGAGGAGGAGGGCGGGGCGGAGGAGGGATTTCATGAGGAAAGAAAGGGATTGATGGCGTAGCCGAGAAAGCAGCGGCCTCGGTTGGGCGTCCAGCGCGAATCGGTAACGTCGATAGAGGACGAGTCGGCGTCGAGCGACGCGCGCGCCGTCCGACCGAGCTTGCGGTGCGGGTCGGTGCGCTGGCCGATGAATTCGCCGCGCATGCGGAGGATGAAGTCGCCTTTGAGCCGCTTGTGCGCGAAGCGGAATTTGTCGCGCGCGGCCCAGATGTTGGCGCCGTCCGCGCTGAGCCGGTATTCGTTGGCGGCGGCGAGCAGGCGGTGGGGCAGGGGGGCATGGGGTGGGGTTCAGGGCGCCTCGTAGATTTCGACGAGGCAATTGCCGGTGCCGCCATCGGCCCCGGTGATCAGGACAGTGTAGGCGCCCGGCTCGAGCGTGACGAGCAAGGCCGCATCGGCGTTGCCCGCTTTCAGCGCAAAGGCGCCGGTGCGCGTGCCCGCGGCCGCGATGGCCGCGGGATCGGCGGCGGTCTCCCAGCGGTCGTTGGCGGCGATGGGCGTGGCGCCGCGCATCACCACGAGCGAGGGGCGCGCGAGCGTGCCCCCGACGCCGAAGTCCGCGAGCCCTGGGCCGACGCCGCGAATCAGAAAGGTCCGCGCGCTCGGTCCGGTCACGACGAGGCCGGGGATCGCGAGGGCGGCCCCGGTGCCGACGAAGGCGCGCGTGGAGAGGTTGCCGAAGCGCGCGGGCTCGGCGCCGATTTCGTAGGCCTCCACCAGCGCGAGGCCGCTGCCGCCATCCGCGGAGGCGACCTGCACGGTGTAGGCGCCGGGCCCGAGGCGCAGAAGCAGCGCGGCATCCGCCGAGCCGGCGGCGAGCGCAAACGCCCCGGCGCCCGCGGCGGCCGTCGCAACCTCGGTGGCGTTGGCCGCGGTGGACCAGCCGGTGTTGGTCGCGATGGGCTGGCCGTCGCGGAAGACCGTGAGTGCGGGCCGCGCGAGCGCCCCGCCAAGGCCGAACGCCGTGAGCGCTGGACCGACGCCGCGCACGAGCACGGACTTGGTGTCGGCGGCGGCACCCTGAATCACAAATCCGGCGACGAGCGGGCCGGCGGCGCCGCCGACCTGCGCCCGCGTGGCGAGATTGGCGAGTCGCGGCGGCTCCGCGGTGACGGTGATCGTGGGCGAGGCGCCGGCACGCAGCGAAAACGTCTTTTCAATCGTGCGGCCGCCCACGGTGATGGTGGCGCGGTAGTCGCCGTGGAATCCACGCCCGCGAAACTCGCCCTGCGCGTCCGCGGCGCCGCTCGCGCGCGTCCACCATTGGTTGAACACCAGGTCGCGATAGGCGGCGCCGTTGGGTTTCTCGGTCCAGTCGGTGCGGTAGAGCGCCGCATTGGGCCGCCAATGGGCGCTCTCCCAGAAACCCCAGAGCTGAAACCCCACCATCGCGCGGTGGCTGAAGCTCGCGGTCAGGACGTCGCGCGTGTAGTCGGCCTGCAGCGCGAGGTCGGTGGTGTTGACGTCAAATTCCGTGATGCGGAGCGTCAGCCCAAACGCGGCGTAGCGATCGAGCGTCGCGAGATAGTCGGTGATGCTGCTGGGGTTGGCGCCGAAGTGGCCTTGCAGGCCGAGGCCGGTGATGGGCGCGCCGTTTTGCTGGAGGTAGCGCACGGTGTCCTCGAAGACGCGCACGTGCGCGGTGTTTCGCGTCTGGTCCTCGATGTTGTAGTCGTTGAGGTAGAGCGCGGAGGTGGGCAGCGCGGCGCGCGCGGCCTTGAACCAATCGACCTGAATCTGCGGGCCGAAGGTCTCCATGAGGTCCTTGTTGTCGAAGGGCTCGTTCTGCACGTCCCACTCGTTGATGAACTCGCGCGTGGCCGCCGCCTGCTCCGCGATGTGGTCGAGCACGAGCTGCGGGATCTCGTTTTGCCGCGGCGTGCCGCGGAGCGAGGTGATCGCGTTGGGGAGATTGGTCGTCGGCGCCGTCCACCCGGGCCAGACGAAGACGTGACCGCGCAGCTCGTAGGCGCGATTATGCAGCCAGCGCAGGCCGGCGAGCGTCTGCGTGCGCGCGAAGCCCGGGCCCCACTCGCCGATCCACGGCGGCCACTTCAGGTCGTTCTCGGTGGTGGCGGCGTTGAAGAGCGCGGCGGCCTTTTGCCGATAGACGCGGTTGTCCGCCGAGTCTTGCACCAGGCGCGCCATCTGCAACGCGCTGCCGAAGGGAAAGGCGTGGCGCTGCATCGCGACGCTTACGCTCGCGCCGGGCACGGGCCGGCCCGCGGCATCGACAACGCGGAGGGTGAAGTCCCCTTTGCGCAGCTGCTCGATGCGGGCCGCGGCGGCGGCGCGCCAAGGCGCGGCAGGGTCACGGCCGCCGTAGGTCGCCTGGCCGAACGCCGCGCCGAGGAGCGCGAGCGCGGCCAGCGTGGCGCAGACGGCGCGTGCGATCATTTTTTCGCGAGCAGGCCGCGGCGCGCGAGCCACTCGGTGGCGCGGGCAGGCCAGGTCGTCACCGGCAGATCGGGCACAGGGCGCAGGCCGTAGCCATGGCCGCCGGTGTCGTAAACATGCACCTCGGCCGATCCACCGAGCTTCTTCACCTCCGCGGCGAGGAGGAGCGAGTTTTGCACGGGCACGCCGTCGTCAAAAGCGTGCACGAGAAAAAGCGGCGGCGCATCCTTAGTGAGCGGGACGGGCGATTTGAATTCCGCGGCGCCACGCTCGACGAAACCGCCGCTGTAGATGAGCAGCGCGAAGTCCGGCCGGCACGGTTGTGCGTCCGCGCGATCGAGCGGAGCGTATTTCCGCTCCTCGCCCAGAAGCGCGGCGTAGGCAGCGGTGACGCCGCCGGCGCTGAAGCCGAGGATGCCGACGCGCTTGGGATCAATGCCCCACGTGGCGGCATTGGCGCGCACGAGGCCCATCGCGCGCTGCGCGTCCTGCACGGCGGCCAGCCAACGTTGCTGCGGATCGCGGGCGGGCACGCGGTATTTGAGCACGATGCCGGTGACGCCGATGGAGTTGAGCCACTCGGCGACCTCGGTGCCTTCCAGATCGTAGGCGAGGATGTTGAAGCCGCCGCCCGGGCAGATCACGACGGCGGCGCCGGTGTCCTTGGCCTTCGCGGGGCGATAGACCGCGAGCTGCGGCGTGGAGACGTTGCCGAGCTTGATGATGCGGCGGCCGGCGATGAGCTTGTCGCTGTCCTTGGTCTGATCGGCTTCGGGCGGGAGCGTCTTGGTGTCGCCGGGCGGCGTGCCGGGCCAGACGTTGAGC
Source organism: Opitutaceae bacterium (assembly GCA_016794665.1). GTDB lineage: Bacteria > Verrucomicrobiota > Verrucomicrobiia > Opitutales > Opitutaceae > ER46. The sequence continues at coordinate 18,569 of JAEUHB010000302.1, read as the reverse complement.
ACGAGGGGAGCGGCGGCCTGGAGCTGGGCCGCGAGCACGAGGAGGAGGAGGGTGGGGCGGAACATGGTGGGAGGAAAACAACGAGCCGCGCCGTGGGCAATCCCAGCGGCGCGGCTCGGAAAAACGCGCGCGATGCAACTACGCCGCGATCAGAACGAGAACGTGTTGGTCACAAACCATTCCTGGTGCGGCGCGATGCGGACGGAGGCCCACGTGCGGCCGTCGGGCTCGATGGAGATCGGGATCAGGCTGTCCTTCTTGCCGACGTTGCGGACGTTGAGCTGGATCTTCCAGTTGATGCGCTGCGTGAGCTTGCGCTCGTAGTTGGCCCAGAGATCGAGCGCATCCTCGGACGGACCGTAGTAAGGCTGGTTGAGATCGTAGCTGGCGACGGTCCCCGTGGTGGCTTGCAGCGGATAGCCGATGATGACCTTGTCCTGCCAGCGATAGGAGCCGCCGATGCCGGCACCCTTCAGGCGGCCCTCGCGGAAGCTGTAGTTAGTGACGACGTTCCAGCGCCATTTGCGGAGCTCGGAGGCGGAGGTGCCCTGCTGGAGCTTCAGCAGGTTGTATTGGCCGCGCCAGTTGTTCCAGTTCTGGCGGACTTCATTCGTGGCCACGTAATTGCCGTTGAACTGACGCATGTCGCCCGCGACGCCGGCCATCTGCTGGTCCATGAAGGCGACCAACTCGTCGAGCACCGGGCCGCCGAAGTTGTTGCGGACGGCGTCGGTCTTCGACGCGTTGAACGCGATGCGCCAGTTGGGCAGGGGATTGGCGGTGAGCTCGAGCTCGTAGCCCTTGGACTCGGTGTCCGCGGTGACGGAGAGGCCCTGCGGCGTGATGTTGGTGTAGGCGGCGACGGTCGAGAGAGTGGGAACGAGGGCGGCGTTGTTCTGCACCGGGATGGCGCGGCCGTTTTCGGTCGTGGTGTTGGGACCGAGTGTGGCCTCGTAGGTCGCGCGGTCGGTGAGCGCCGCGGAGTTGAGGGGCGTGTAACCCCACGCGCCGAAGAAGCCCTTTCCGGTGAGGAAATTCTGAATGGCGTTCCACGCGCGGATCGAGGCGTCGCGGTGCGCGTCGGCCTGCGCTTGCGTCTGCAACGTCGTGCCCGCGGTGCTGCCGCCCACGCCGTTGAGGTCGGCGACGGGCCGGCCGGCGGCGTTGACGTAAGAGGGCGTCCAGAAATAGCGCTGGCCCGGCGTATTGTTGGACTGTTCGCGGCCGTCCCACGTGTAAGCGCTCATCTTGTAGAGGAAGACATTCCGGAAGCGCAGGCCCTGCTGGATCGTGCCGGCGAGGCCGCCGAGGTCCGCCTGCGTGGAGGCGTTGGCCACGCTCGTCTGGTAGCGCACCGCGCGGAACGAGAACTTGTTGTCCTTGGTGGAGAGAAGCACGCCGTAGTCCTTGGTCTTGCCCGTGGGATTGCCGATCGGGGAGCCGTAGATGTCGCGGCGCGTGTCGGTGACTTGGAAGTTGTCCGACTTGCTGTAGGAGAGGCTGACGTTGATCGGGAGGCGGTCGCGGTTGAGGATCCGGTTCAGGTGCACGACCACGCCGCCGTTGGTGGAGTGAGCCTTGAAGATCTGGGACGAGGGGTAAAAATTGGACAACCGGTAGGCGTCGGGCGACAGGTTGAGCATGCCGCGGTTGAGCGTGACGGGCAGCGCGGTGGCGGCGCGGCCGGCGACGTTGTCGTAGCGCCAGCCGAACGTCGGGATGACGGCGCCGTTCCAGAGGAAGCCTTGCCACGAGCCGGCCCAGGACTTGGTCGCGCGCTCGGATTTCTGCGCGCGCGTAAGCAGGCTCGGGTCAGCGCCGTTGTTGTAGGCGAGGAGGTTGTTTTGGAAATTGGAGTTCCAGCCGACGTAGTTGGCGGGATTCGAGGCCTGCGTGAAGCCGCCTGCCGGTGGATTGGCGGCGTCGAAAATCGTGGGCGTCAGGTTGGCCGGCACGGTCCACGGCTGGCTCGGCGTCACGCCGGCCGGATTCCGCCACCTCGCATCAAACGTATAGACGCCGCCGCTCGTGAGGGTGACCGGCGAGCCGATGCGGGAGATGCCGGAGGGCGCGTTGGCGCTGGCCAGCGAAGGCCCGAGGTAAATCGCGGCGACCGGCGGGCGATCGGTGAACGGGGACGAGGCGCCGTTGGTCTGGTTCCAGTAGCCGGCCCAGGCCTGGCTGTTGGCATACATCTGCCACGAGCGGTTCTCGGTCGAGTAGGTCTCGTCGCTGTAGACCCCGTTGAAGCGGTGCTTGCCCAGCAGCTTCGCGAGGAAACTCTGCCGGTTCACGAGATCCGTCGCGCGGAGCTCGCCGAAGAGCGAGCCGCGGAAGTATTCGCGGTCGCTCGAGTAGGAGTTGCCGCTGCCCGGGCCCGCGCCGATGTAGGGGCGGCCGAAATTCGGGTTGGCGTTCAGGTCCTGGAAATTCCGCAGGATATCGATATTGATGCTGGGGCCGAAGCCGAGGAGGGCCTGGCCGCCGCGCTGGTATTTCTGGCGATCGGCGCTGAGCTCGATGCCGATGCGGTCGCCCCAGCCGGTCTGCGAGACGTTGAAGTTATACGCATTCCAGTGCTCGAACTGCGAGGAGGTGGGGCCGTCGATCAGTTCCTCGTAGAAATTAAAGATCGAGGAATCGAGCATCGACGTGTTTTTGTATTGCCCGAACTGGAAGTTGGGCAGGCGGGCGTTGGTCGCGAACGCGGGAAGCGACGAGACGCCGAAGAACTGATCGGCGTAGCGCTGGCCGATGAGGCTGCCGGAGGCGCCGCGGTTGGAGCCGTCGTTGTTGAGCGCGCCCGAGTTGATGTAGCCGCCGTAGATGCGATAGAGCTGGTTGGTGGCGCCGTCGATGAACCAGATCGGCTGCTGCTGGTTGGCGAGGCCGGCGGTGAGCCACGGGTTGGTGCCGGCGGCGTTGGCGCCGAGCTCGTAGCCGCTGTTGATGGCGAGTTTGCCGAGGCCGCCGAACTGGCTGCCGTTGTTCACGGGACGGAACCACGGGGAAATGTTGTCGTTGGGCGTCACCGTGCGCGGGCGGTTGGCCTTGATGTCGCCGTTCTCGTATTTCGCCTTGATGCTGGTCTGGAAGCCGGGGCGCTTGATGAGCTGCGGATCAAACCGGACGGTGCCGTAATAGCGGCGGTTGTTCTCGAACGCCGGCTCCTGGCGGAATTTCTCGTCGCTCCACAGGCCGTCGACCCGGATGGCGAGCACCTTGGGAATGATCACCTGGTTGAAATCGAGCGTGGCGCGGGCGGTGCCGTAGGAACCGAAGCGCAGGTCGGTCGAGCCCAAGGTGCGGAATTCCGCGTTGCGCGTCGTGGCGTTGACCATGCCGGCGGGGCTGCCGAGACCGAAGAGAATCGAGTTGGGCCCGCGCTGGATGTCGATGCGGTCGACGATGTAGGAGTCCCACGGGATGTCCGTGACGAAGAAGTCGCGGGAGTTGTCCGCCGCCGCGAGGCCGCGCACGCGCTGCGCGCCGCCGGGGGCGCGGAGATTGCCGGTCTCGTCGACGCTCGTGCCGTTGCCGAGGCCCGCGTAGGTGCCGCGGGTGCCGGCGACCTCGGCGTTGGTCGTGTATTGGAGGAGCGTGGCGCTGTCGGTCGCGCCGATGTCCTTCAGGAATTCCTTGGTGATGACGGAGAGCGCGGCGCCCACGTCCGCGAGATTCGTGCGGATGCGCGTGCCCGCGAGCGTCTCCGTGGCTTGATAGCCGCGGTCCTTGGTCGAGGTAATCTCGAACGGCGTGAGGACCACGGTCTCGGATCCGTCGCCGGAGGCGGCGGGCGCGGTGCTGGGATTGGCGGGGGCTTGCTGGGCGCGGGCCGCTGACGCCAGCAGGGTGGCCGTAGCAAGAAGCAGTCGACGAAGCAGGGGTTGATGGATCATGGGAAAAACGATTCCGCGCGCGGCGCCATGCCGGCGCGGGATGCAAGGCTGAGGGGAAGGGGTGGGGGTGGAAACATAGCAGGCACCGAGTCCGCCCGCTATCACCCAAACGAGCTATTCAGCCAGCATCACGGGCGCTCTACCTTGAGCAGGCCGTGCTCGAAGCCGCGCGCGACAGCCTCGGCGCGATCGGCGGATTCAAGTTTTTGAAGGATGGCCTTAACGTGGGCCTTCACGGTGTGCTCGCTGATCGAGAGCGCCGTGGCGATGTCCCGGTTGGAAAGGCCGCGGCGCATCCCGTCGAGCACCTCGATCTCGCGGGCGGACAGATGACGCCGGCGCGCGAGTTGTTCGAGTCGGCGGGCCATCGCCTCCGGGACATAATGCCCGCCGCCGTGGACATGCCTGATTGCCTTGGAGAGTTCCTCCCGCTTCACACTCTTGGGCAGGTAGCCGCACGCGCCGGCAGCAATCGCCTGCTGGATATCCTCGTCGAGCTCCGAGGTGGTGAGCATCACCACACGCGCGGCCGGACACGCTGTGCGGAGGGCCCGCAGCGCCTCGATGCCGCTCACGCCGGGCATGCGAACGTCCATGAGCACAATGTCGGGTTTCTCAGCCTTGAATTTCTCGAGCGCCTGTGTGCCGTCCTCCGCCTCGCCGACAACGCTCAGGCCCTCGTCGAGGCCGAGGATGGCGGCCAAGCCCATGCGCACCACCGAGTGATCGTCGACCAGAAGAATCCGGATGGGGGCTTGGGACATGAGCGGTGACTGTGCCATGTCGCCCATGGCTGCGCAATCGCCCGAACGGGCGATCTCGGCGCGCTTGCGGCGGGGGGCGTTTGCTGCGAACACGCGGCGTGCCCCGCTGCATCCAGTTTCACCTCGCTGCACTCTGCTTCGCGCTGATCGCGCGTCTCGGTGCGCAGGAGCTCGCGGGTGGCGTGCTCACTTCGTGCGCGGCGGTGCGTGCACTCACGCCCCGGCAGGCCGCGGCGCGGATGCCGACCAAGGTGCAGGGCGTCGTCACGCTCGTGCCGGCGGATGCCGGCGGGAATTTCACGCTCGATGACGGGACCGGGGTTTGGGTGCGAATCGAGGGGCCCGAGGTGCTGACGTCGCTCCCGGCCCTTAAGCCCGGCGACCTGCTGGAGGTGACCGGTGTGACGCACGAGGGACACTTTGCGCCGACCATCGTCGCCCATGCGGTGCGGTTGATCGGGACCGCGCCGTTGCCGCGACCCCGCCGCGTGACGTTGCTCGACACCGAATCCGGAGCGCACGACAGCCAGCGGGTGACCGCGGCCGGCGTCGTGCAGGCGGCCGAAATCGTGCCGCGGCTGAATCGAATCGAGGTGCGCGTGCGGGTCTCGACGCCCACCGGGGGCGTGGCGTTCACGCTCTTCACGACGGAGGATTTCCGCGTGGACGGACTCGTCGACGCGGAAGTCTCAATCAGCGGGGTGTTCCTCGCGTATTTCAACTCACGGCGGCAGTTCATCGGAGCCCGGGTGCTCACCAACAGTCCGGGGGATTTGCGCATCCTCCGGCCCCGGGCGGCGGAGGCGTTTGACGCGCCGGAAGTCGCGCTGAGCGACGTGACCGGATTCTCCGCCAGGCAGTCGGATTTGCACCGGCGGCGCGTGCGGGGCACGGTCACGCTCAGCAAACCGGGTCACTATTTCTACCTTCAGGAGAAGCCGCATGCCGTGCGGGTGAATACCCGCCAGACCGACGTCCTGCAGCCCGGCGATATCGTGGAGGCCGCGGGTTTTTTTCAGCTGGAGCACCACCGGGCGGAGATGCACGAGGCCGTTTTCCGCCGTGTCGGGCGAGGCCCTCCCCCGGAGCCGGAGGAAATCGTGCGGCAGCAGGCCCTGGTGCAGGAGCCGCGCGCGACCAGCGCGCCGTCGCAGGATTACGACGACTACCTCGTCTCGCTCCGCGGGCGTCTGCTCAGCGTCGACGCGAAGCAGGGGGAGCCGCTGCGGCTGAACCTGGAGTGCGACGGCGTGCTCGTGCCCGCGGAATTCACCAGCCCGCCCAAGGCCGATTTCATCACGGCGCTGCGGGCCGACAGCGAGCTGCTCGTGAGTGGGATCTGCGCAATCACTTTCTCCGAGTCGCGGCCGGTCGTAAATTGGCCGGTCCCGATCGCGCTGCGCCTGCTGCTGCGCGGACCGGAAGACGTGCAGGTGTTGCGGGCCGCCTCGTGGTGGACGCCGGAACGGCTATGGACGGCGCTCGGGCTGGTCGCGGTCGTTCTGTTCGGCGCGCTGGCTTGGGTGGCCTCGCTGCGCCGGCAGGTGGCGCAGCGCGGCGCGCAGCTTGCGGAGGAGATGCGCGCGCGGCGTGACGCGGCGGTGGAGTTCGAGACCACCCTGCGCGAGCGCACGCGCCTGGCGGCGGACTTGCACGACACGACGGAACAGTCGCTCACGGGCCTGGCCTTCCAGCTCGAGGCGACGATGGCCCTCAACGAACGGGCGCCGGAGCGCAGCCAACAGCACATGGCCCTTGCGCGGCAGTTGCTCGACCGCAGCCGGGAGGATCTGCGCCGCAGCATTTGGAACCTGCGCGCGGTCTCCTTGGAGCAGCAGACCCTGGCCGAGGCGCTGCATGAAATCGCGGCCGATCGCGGCGCGGGCCTGCCCGTCGCGATTTCGGTGACCTGCGAAGGCGAATCCCGGCCGCTGCCCGACATCATCGCGGGCAACTTGCTGCTGCTGGCCCAGGAGGCGATCACCAACGCGCTCAAGCACGCGAGACCCCAGCGGATCGAGCTTTGCCTCTCGTTCTCACCGGGCTCGGTGCGGCTTCAGGTCCGCGACGACGGCCGCGGCTTTGATCCCGGCTCAGCCAGCGGCCCCAAGCATGGCCACTTCGGCCTCCAAGGCATGCGCGAGCGCATGAAACGCATCGGCGGACGGCTTGAAATCGTGAGCGCGCCCGGCCGCGGCACGACCATCACCACCACGGTGGATGCCTAGGCGGGGCTGCGCTGACCCGAACCGTGCGCCGCAGGTGGCACGCTCAGCCGTCGCTCACCAGTGCGCGTAGTCGCCTTTTTCGAGGCCCTTTGCGAACTCCACCAGCAGGCGCACGCACCGCTCCACATCCTCGAGATCGACGACTTCGCTCGGCGTGTGCATGTAGCGCAGCGGGATGCTCACGAGTCCGGTCGCCACGCCGCCCCGGCCCATCTGGATCGCGCGGGCATCGGTCCCCGTGGGCCGCGGGTCGGCTTCGACTTGATAGGGGATTTTCGCCTTCTTGGCGGCCTTCACCAATCGATCGAAAATCTTCGGATTGATGTTCGCCCCGCGGCAGAGGATGGGCCCGCCTCCGAGCTTGGTCTCGCCGAACTTGCGGTTGTCGCAGTCCGGGTGGTCCGTCGCGTGGCCAACATCAATTGCGACGGCGATGTGCGGGTTGACGGCGTAGGCACTGGTCGTAGCGCCGCGGACACCGATCTCCTCCTGGGACGTCGCCACTGCGACGACCTTGGCGGCGAGCTTCTTTTGCTCGCGCGCAAGGCGGATGAGCGTCTCGCCCGCCACATAGGCCCCGACCTTGTTGTCAAAGGCGCGGGCGGTGCCGATGCTGCCGTTGAACAGCTCCAGCTCGTGATCATAGGTGGCGACGTCGCCGATGCTGACGCGCTCCATCGCCTCAGCCTTCGATCGTGCGCCGATGTCGATCCAGATTTCGTGCTTCTTGGGGACCTTTTTCCGGTCCTCGTCATCCATCAGGTGAATGGCGCGCTTGCCGGTCACGCCCTTCACCGGGCCGCCGGCGGTTTGGACGATTACGCGGCGCCCGGAGATGACGCTGAGGTCGTGGCCTCCAATGGTGTCGAAATAAATGAAACCGTCCTTATTGATGTAGGTGATGATGAGGCCGAGTTCGTCCATGTGACCGGCAAGCATCAGCACGGGATCGCCGCCGGGGTTAAGGGTGGCGAGGCGGTTGCCGAGGGCGTCGCCGGCGTAGGCGTCGGCCGCCGCTTTCACATGGCGATCAAAGACCGCCTGCGCCTCGGCCTCGTAACCGGAGGGCGAGCGCGCGTGGAGCAGTTCGGCGAGAAAGGCGGGGACTTGGTAGGACGACATGGGTTTTAGTCTCGCGCCGTGCGGCGGCGGGGCAAAGCGTTTTTGTCGAATGACCATTTATCCTGCGATCGATATCAAGGGCGGCCGCTGTGTGCGGCTCACCCAAGGGCGCGCCGATCAAGAGACAATTTACGCGGAGAATCCCGCGGAGGTCGCGGCCGGCTTTCGCGCGACGGGCAGCGCATGGGTGCATGTCGTGGACCTCGACGGAGCGTTTGCGGGCGAGCCGCAGAACCTCGAGGCCGTGCAGGCGATCGCCTCGCTCGGGATGAAGGTCCAGCTCGGCGGCGGCCTGCGCACCCGGGCGAGCGTGGAGCGCGCGCTGGGTTTCGGCGTGAGCCGGGTGGTCATCGGCACGCGTGCAGCGGAGAGCGCGGCGTTCGTGGGCGAACTCGTGCAGGCGTTTGGGGAAAAGATCGCCGTGGGCATCGACGCGAAGAACGGCCAGGTCGCCGTCAAAGGCTGGGTGTCCACCGCCGACCTGAGCGCGCTGACGCTCGCCCGCCGCATGGACGCCCTCGGCGTCGCTACCCTCATTCACACCGACATCGGCACCGATGGCATGTTGACCGGCCCCAATTTCCCCGCGCAGGAGGCGATGCTTGCCGCGGGAAAATTCCGCGTGATCGCCAGCGGCGGAGTGAGCCGCCGGGAGGATGTGGTCAAACTGGCCGCCCTCGCGCGCTCTCATTCAAACCTCGACGGCGTGATCGTGGGGAAGGCGCTCTACGAGAAACGCGTGGACCTGCCCGATCTGCTCGCGCTGGCGCGCGCCGGCTAGCCGCCTGCGCCCGGACCGAGGCGCGGACTAGCTCGCCGCCTTCATCGTGCCCGTCGGGTCGAAGATGTAGCCGATGCCGTGAACCGTCCGGAAGCTCGAGAGGTTCAGCCCGTGGGAAGCAAAGAGGTCGCGCACCTTGACGATGTATTGGTCGAGCGAGCGGCTCTTCACATCGGCGTGGATGCCCCAGACGGAGTGAATCAGGGCCTTGCGCGTGATCACTTGCGAGGGATGGGCGTTGAGGTAGGCGAGGATGCCTAGCTCCTTGCGGCCAATCTTTGTCACCGTGCCGTCGGGAAACGCGATCTCGAGGCGCACGGGCGTGACCGTGGCGCCGCAGAAGGGGAAGGGCTCGTCGCTGACCTTCACGTTTTTCGTCACGTTCTGATCGCGGATATTCTCGGTGCGGCGGAGCACGGCGCGGATGCGCGCCACGAGCTCGGTGTAGCTGAAAGGCTTGGTGACGTAGTCGTCGGCGCCGATGTCGAGGCCCTTTACGCGGGCGGGCTCGTCGACATTGCCCGTCACGAAAATAATCGGGACCGAAATGTCCTCCGACTTCAGCTCCTCAAGCAGCGAGAGGCCGGATTGGTCGGGCAGGTTGATGTCGAGCAACACGAGGTTGGCGAAATTCTTCTTCAGGAATTTCAACGCGTGTTGAGCGCGATTGCAGATCTGCGTGTTCATGCCCGCCTTCTCGAGGTGCGCGGCGAGCAGGGCGGCCAGCTCCGGTTCATCCTCAACGATGACAACGAGCGGCTTCGGTTCCGAACGGGGGGGAGGTGTGGTCGGCGGCATGGGTATGAAGCGTCCTGCTTTTTACAATCGGTCGAACGGGTGTCAACTGTAGCGCCCGCCTGCCGCCCGACGCGCAATCGTCGCTTGTCTGGCATGCTGCACAGGTAAATAAATCTTGAAGGTGCCTGCGGCGGCGTGTGCCTTCGGCGCGTGTCTGACAAAGCGCCATTGCTGATGCTCGGCCTGCCGAAGGGCAGCCTCGAGGAATCCACGAAAAACCTGTTCGCCAAGGCGGGCTGGAAAATCACGACCAGCTCCCGCAGCTACCGACCGTCGATCGACGACGCGGAGCTCGACGGCCGGTTCGTCCGAGCCCAGGAGGTGAGCCGTTACGTGGAGCACGGGTTCTTCGACTGCGGGCTCACGGGCTACGACTGGGTGCAGGAGAACGACTCCGATGTCATCGAGGTCTGCGACCTCGTCTACAGCCGCGCCTCCACGTTGAAATCCCGCTGGGTGCTCTGCGTGCCGGAGGCCTCGCCGGTGAAAACCGCCGCCGATCTCGCGGGCAAGCGCGTCGCGACGGAACTGGTCAACACGACCAAGAAATTTTTCGCCGCCAAGGGCGTCAGTGTCGAGGTGGAGTTCTCCTGGGGCGCCACCGAGGTGAAAGTGCCCGACTTGGTTGACGCCATTGTCGACATCACCGAGACCGGGTCGTCGCTCCGCGCAAACAAGCTCCGAATCGTCGACACGCTGCTCGAGACGAACACCAAGCTAATCGCCAACAAGGCGAGCTGGGCCAATCCGGCCAAGCGCAAGAAGATCGAGACGATCGCGCTGCTGCTCCGCGGCGCGCTCGAGGCCGGTTCAAAGGTCGGCCTCAAGATGAACCTCCCGAAGAAGGCGCTCGATGCGGTCGTGAAGGCGCTCCCCGCGCTTCGCAACCCCACGATCTCGCAGCTCAGTTCGCCCGATTGGATCGCGCTCGAGACGATCATCGACGAAAGCGTCGTGCGCGAAATCATCCCGCAGCTCAAGGCGCTCGGCGCCGAGGGCATCGTGGAATACCCGCTCAACAAGGTGGTCTACTGATCCCGCCGCCGCCATGCCCACCGTCAAACTCGGACTCCTCCAGCACGCCTGCGGCGCTGATCCCGCGGCGAATTTGAAGAAGGCGCTCGCCCTCACCGAGCGCGCCGCGAAGCAGGGCGCGAACATCATCTGCACGCAGGAGCTGTTTCGCTCCCAGTATTTCTGCCAGGCGGAGAAGCACGACTACTTCAAGCTCGCCGAGCCCATCCCCGGCCCGAGCACGAGGGCGTTTCAGTCGATCGCCAAGAAGCACGGCGTGGTGATCGTCGCGTCGTTGTTTGAGCGGCGCGCCTCGGGCTTGTATCATAATACCGCGGTCATCATCGACGCCGACGGCAAGCTCCTCGGTGTCTACCGGAAGATGCATATCCCGGACGACCCGCTCTACTACGAGAAATTCTATTTCACGCCGGGCGACACCGGCTTCAAGGCGTGGGAAACGAAGTTCGGCAAAATCGGCGTCCTCATCTGCTGGGACCAATGGTATCCCGAGGGTGCGCGGCTCACCGCTATGCAGGGCGCCGAGATTCTTTTCTACCCGACGGCGATCGGCTGGCATCCGGACGAGAAAAAGGAATATGGCACCAACCAGCACGGCGCGTGGGAGACAATCCAGCGCAGCCACGCCGTCGCCAACGGCTGCTACGTCGCCGCGGTGAACCGCATCGGCCTCGAGACGCCCGAGGGTGCGCCCGGCATTGAGTTCTGGGGCCAGAGCTTTGTCGCCGGCACGAGCGGCCAGATCCTCGCCAAGGCGAGCGTCGACCGCGAGGAGGTCATGATCGTGCCGATCGATCTCGGCAAGGTGGACGTCACCCGCACGCACTGGCCGTTCCTCCGGGACCGGCGCATCGACGCCTACGGCGACCTCACGAAGCGGTTCATCGATTGAGCATGGCCGGTTCGAATACGAAGACACCCGCCGCCCTCGGCTTCCGGATGCCGGCGGAGTGGGCGCCGCAAACCGCGGTCTGGCTTTCGTGGCCGCACAAGCGCGCCTCGTGGCCTGGGCAGTTCCGCCCCGTGCCTTACACGTTTGCGAAGATTGTCGCCGCGATCAGCCGTTTCGAGGAAGTGCGCATCAACGCCGCCGCCGCCCTACACGCGCGCGCCGAGCGCCTGTGCGCCGCCGCCGGCGCCGACATGGCGCGCGTCACGTTCTACAATCATCCGACGAACGACGCGTGGTGCCGCGACCACGGCCCGATCTTCGTCAAGCACACGAAGACCGGCGAAATCGCGCTCACGGACTGGCGCTACAACGCCTGGGGCGACAAATATCCGCCCTACGATCTCGACAACGCGATCCCGCCGAGCATCGGACGGAAGCTGAAGCTGCGGCGTTTCGAGAACGACATGGTGCTCGAGGGCGGCTCGATCGACGTGAACGGCGAGGGTCTCCTCCTCACGAGCGAGCAGTGTCTCCTCCACAAGAACCGCAACCCGCACCTCACCCGTGCGCAGATCGAGCAGAACCTGCGCGACTTCCTCGGCGTGAAGACCGTGCTCTGGGTGGGCGAGGGGATCGTCGGCGACGACACCGACGGCCACATCGACGACATCACGCGCTTCTTCAAGCCCGACGGCCTCGTGACCGTCGTCGAGAAAAACACCCGCGATCCCAACCACCCGATTCTCGAGGATGTGCTGGAACGCTTGAGGTCGTTCCGCACGCCCGCCGGAAAGAAGTTCGAAATCGTCACGCTGCCGATGCCAAAGCCCTTCGCGTTTCAGGGGCAGCGCGTGCCGGCGAGCTACGCGAATTTTCTCATCATCAACGGCGCCGTGCTTGTGCCTACGTTCCGCCAGCCGCGGCGCGACGCCGAAGTCTGCGAGACGCTCGGGGCGTGTTTCCCCGGCCGCGAGATCATCGCGATCGACTGCTACCACCTGATCTGGGGGCTCGGCACGCTGCACTGCATTTCCCAGCAACAACCGGCATGAACCTGCGCGCCTCTGCGGTGCTCTTAACCGTGGCCGCGGCGGTTGCGGTCACCGGCTGCGAATCCGTGTCCTCGCGTGTCAGCGGGCGCTTCGCCACGGTGCCGCCGAAGTTGAGGACGTTCGACGCGGGCAACACGGACATCTTTCACGCCGCGCAATACGTCCTCCGGCAGATGGACTACACTCTCACCCGCACCGCCATCGCGCAGGGCATCGTGAATGCCAAGAGCCGCGTGATCCCCGCCGACTCCCTCGGGGGCGCGCGGCAATTCACGATTGACCTGACGCTCTCCGGCCCGGCGGCCGGCCCGACTGAAGTCGCGATGCTGTTGCGCCAGGGCGTCGAGGGGGATTTTCGTGCCGGGCCCCAGCAGGAGACGCTGCGGGATCATGGCTTGTATGCCGCGTTCTTCGCGGCCTTGGACAAGGCTCTGAAAACTCAGCCGCCCCCATGGCTCACTCCCGCCGGCAGGTAGCCCGGAGATTGCTCTTGCCGTGCCCCCGGGCGGTGGGCGACTCTGAACCTTCGCGGCCGTTAGTCGGTCAGGTTGGCGTCCTGCCGCGAGCTCCCGCCGGCCTGTCACGTTAGTTCAACCATCAACCAATCCGGTCGCGCCTTACGGCGGGGCCGAACCCGTCGGACGGGTGCCTGTGGAGCAAGCACGCGGCCGGCGTTTTCAGTCAGGCAAGCCATGAGTTCCATAATGCAAGAACTGCTCGCGCAGTCGTCCTTCGACAAACTGAAGGAAGGCGCGATCGTCCCCGGTGTTATCACCGAAATCCGCCAGAACGACGTCGTCGTCGACATCGGCGGCAAATCCGAGGGCGTCATTCCCGCCCACGAATTCATCGACATCGGTGAGCTCCAGATCGGCTCCACCATCGAGGTGATGGTCGACAAACTCGAGGACAAGTTCGGCGCGCCGATCCTGTCGTTCGACAAAGCCGAACAGAAGAAAAACTGGGACAACATTCTCACCAAGTTTCCCGAGGGCTCCGTGGCCGCGGGCCGCGTGAAGGCCAAGGTCAAGGGCGGCCTCATCATCTCGATCGGCGTCGATGCCTTCATGCCGGCGTCGCACATCGACATCCAGCCCCCCAAGAACCTCGATCAATACGTCGGCCAGACCTACGATTTCAAGGTCCTCAAGATCAACCTTGAGCGGAAGAACATCGTCCTCTCGCGCCGCGAGCTCATTGAGCAGCAGCGCACCGAGAAGCGCCGCAATCTCCTCGATTCGATCCAGCCCGGCCAGGTCCGCAAGGGCGTCGTCAAGAACATCACCGACTTCGGCGCGTTCATCGACCTCGATGGCATGGACGGCCTGCTCCACATCACCGACATGTCGTGGGGCCGCATTTCGCACCCCTCCGAGATGCTCAAGCAGGGCGAGGAGATTCAGGTCATGATCATCGAGGTGAACCGCGACAAAGAGCGCGTCTCCCTCGGCCTCAAGCAGACCACCAAGAATCCGTGGGACGAGATCGACCGGAAGTTCCCGGTCGGCGCCAAGGTCCACGGCAAAGTCGTCAACCTCGTCCCCTACGGCGCGTTCGTCGAGATCGAGCCGGGCGTCGAGGGTCTCGTGCACATCACCGAGATGTCCTGGACCAAGCGCATCACCAAGCCCTCCGAGCTGCTCAAGGTCGGCCAGGAGCTCGATGCAGTCGTCCTCGGCATCCAGAAGGAAGAGCAGAAGATCTCGCTCGGCCTCCGCCAGCTCGAGCCCAATCCGTGGGACATGGTCCGCCACAACTATCCGATCGGCGCTCGTGTCCGCGGCAAGGTCCGCAACATGACCACCTACGGCGCCTTCATCGAGCTCGAGGAGGGCATCGACGGCATGGTGCACGTCTCCGACATGAGCTGGACCCGCAAGGTCAACCACCCGTCCGAAGTCCTGAAGAAGGGCGACGAGGTGGACGCCATCGTCCTCGACGTGGATTCCGGCCAGCAGCGCATCAGCCTCGGCATGAAGCAGCTCGCGACCGATCCGTGGTCGGACATCGACTCGTTCTTCAAGATCGGCGACGTCGTCAAGGGCACGGTCACGAAGATCACCTCGTTCGGCGCCTTCGTGGAGCTGAAGGACGGCATCGACGGCCTCGTGCACATCTCGCAGATCAGCGAGGAGCGCATCGACAAGGTGAAGGACGTGCTCAAGCCCGGCCAGGAAGTCACCGCGCGCGTCATCAAGATCGACCGCGAAGAGCGGCGCCTCGGCCTCTCGATCAAGGCCGCCAACTACTCCGAGTCGGAACTCGCCGCCGAGACCTCCGCCTACGAGCAGCTGAACCGCAGCGCCGGCAACGATATGATGAACCTCGGCGACATCCTCGACGAGGCCGCGAAGAAGGAGTGATCCCTTCGCGCGTGTGTCGCGCAGAAATTCAAAGCCGCCGCTCCCGCAAGGGACGGCGGCTTTTTGCTGCCCGCGAGTCCCGGGCCTGCCGAGCCAGTTGCCGAAGATTTGCAGCTCCCTTCTGAAGAAGCGGGAAACTGTGGCGAAACATGGTCTTGCGTGTTCGAGGCACCGACCTACGAAACGAAATCAAAATAGATGAATGATCTTCCGCCAGCTCTTCAGCGAGCGGTTGCCGACGAAGTCGGCGGTGAGAAACTCCTCTGGTGCGATTCCCCGGACCCGCGGGCCTGCCTGTTGCGCGTTTGGCATTATCCAATCCTTGCGGTTCCACCCTTGGGCATGGGGCTATTTCTGATCAGACCGGTGCTGAGCGGTCTTTCCCAAGACAACTGGGCCGGGGTCCTTTTCGGGCTGCTGTTCCTCTACGCCGCCATCCCGCTGCTGCGCGCGCCCATCATCGCGTATCGGAGGGCAAAACGCACCGCCTATGTTATCACCGAGCGGAGAGCCGTGATTGTCGTGCGCACAGGACGCCAAGAGATTCGTTCGTTTAGCCCGCAGGCGGTGTCTCGCTACGTGCGCAGATCGCGCGGTGGCGAATCAGGCGACATCCTTTTTGAGCAAGTGGTCACACGCCAAGGCCGGCATTCGAGGTCCGATGATGTAGGGTTTCTCGATTTGCGGAAATTCGCACCGGCCGTTGCCGCACTCGACGAGATGCTGGCGCGCGCGATACCAGCGAGTGGGTCCAAATCATGAAAAAGGCGGGCTTTCGCCCGCCTCGAGTTGAGACGTTTTTCCGCTCTTCGTGGTGCTTAGCTCCACCGCAGGTCCGTCCGCGTGAGCGGCATCTGGCGGACGCGCTTGCCGGTGGCGGCGAAGATCGCGTTGCAGATGGCCGGCGCGGCCGGGGGCAGGGCGGGCTCGCCCATGCCCGTGGTCGGGTAGTTGGTCTTGAGGAAGTGCGTCTCGATCTTCGTGGGCGAATCCGTGATGCGAATGAGCGGGTAGTCGTGGAAATTACTCTGCACGACCCGGCCCTTCTCGATGTTCAACTCTTGCGTCATCAGCACGCCGAGGCCGTCCACGATGGAGCCCTCGACCTGCTGCTCCGCGCCGCTGAGGTTGACGATCTGGGCGCCGACATCGACGCCGCAGACCACGCGGTCGACCTTGAGCTGGCCGTCCTTGGACACGGTGACCTCCGCCACCTGCGCGAAGTAGCCGCGGTGGCTGAAGTGAAACGCGATGCCGGCGCCGGAGCCCTTGGCGAACTTCTTCTTCCCCCAGCCGGCCTTCTCGGCGGTGAACTTGAGCACGTTGCGCATGCGCGCGACGTTGTAGGGAGCGCCGCCGCCCTTGCCCTGCGCGCCGCCGCCGCCCGCGGGCATCTCGTTCTTGTCGCCGAGGATCTCGAGCCGCAGCTCGAGCGGATCGCGGCCGCCGGCATGGGCGAGCTCGTCGATGAACGAGTGGAAGACCCACGCGAACACGCAGCTGCCCGGCGCGCGCCACGGGCCCATCGGCCACCCGGTGTCGAACATCGTCTGCTCGGCCTTGTAGTTGGCGATCCAACGGCCGGGGAATTCGTCGGCGCTGAGGCTGCCGCCGCTGCCGGGGTTGCCGCCCTGGCCGAAGGTGAAGAAGTGGTTCTTCCACGCGACGACCTTGCCCTGCGCGTCGACGCCGCCCTTGAGGAAGTGCAGGCCGCCGGGCCGGTAGTGGTCGTGACGCAAATCGTCCTCGCGGCTCCACGTGAGCTTCACGGGACCGTTGACCTTCTGGGCGATGGCCGCGGCCTCGATGAGGTAGTCCACGCTGATGCGGCGGCCGAAGCCGCCGCCGGCGCGGAGGAGATGCAGGGTGAACTGATTCTGCTCCAGCTTGAGCACGTTCTTGAGCATCGTGGTCGCGGCGCCGGGAATCTGGGTGGGCGACCAGAGCTCCAGCTTGCCGTCCTTCCAATGCGCGGTGGTGGTCTGCGGCTCGAGGTTGGCGTGCGAGATGAACGGGTAGATGTATTCCGCCTCGACGACCTTGGCGGCGCCTTTCAGCGTGGACTCGACATCGCCGTCCTTGCGGAGCGTGCGGGCGCCGGGCTTGCCGGCGTCGGCGCGGGCCTTGGCGACGTAGGTGTCCCAGCTCTGCTCGGCGGTCTTGCCCTCGTCCCATTGGATCTTGAGCTGGCGGCGGGCGCTAAACGCGGCCCACGTCGATTCGGCGATGATTGCGACGCCGGGCATGAGGCCCTTCACGTCGTTGGTGCCCTCGAGCACGAACGCGTCCTTCACGCCGGGCAGCCGCTTGATATCGGCGACGTTGGCGCTGACGACCTTGCCGCCGAAGACGGGGCACTTCTCGAAGACGGCATAGCTCATGCCCGGCAGCTTCATGTCGATGCCGAAGAGCGACTGCCCCGTGGCGATCTTGACGCTGTCGACCTGCGGGACGCGCGTGCCGAGGAGCTTGAAATCCTTGGCCTCCTTCAGCTTCACGGCCTCCTTGGCGGGGACGGGGAGGGTCGCGGCCTTGGCGGCGAGCTGGCCGTAGGTGAGTTTCTTGCCGGACTTATGCGTGACCGCGGCGTTGGCCGCAATGCACTCGGCGGCGGGCACGCCCCACGTCTGGGCGGCGGCCTCGACCAGCATCGTGCGCGCGGTGGCGCCGAGCAGGTGGAAATTGTCGTAGTTGTTGGGCGTCGAGTTGCTGCCGCCGGCGCTCTGCGCGCCGTATTTGGCCGTGTCGAAATCGCCCTGCTCAATCGTGATGCCCTTCCATGGCACCTCGAGTTGCTCGGCGATGATCATGGGCAGCGAGGTCTTCACGCCCTGGCCCATCTCGGGCTGCTTGGAGACGATGGTCACCTGGCCCGCCGGGGAGATGCGGATGAAGGCATTGGGTGCAAACGTGGCGCCGGCCTCGGCGGCCGCGGCGTCGCGGCCGGAGCGGATGTAGAACGCGAGCGCCAGGCCGCCGCCGGCGAGGCCCGTCAGCTTGAGGAAATCGCGGCGCGACGTGGGCGCCGAAAGCGTGGTCGTGCTCATTGGGCCGCCTCCCTTCCGCCGTTGGCGGCGAGCTGCGCGGCGCGTTGGATGCCCTGCCGGATGCGCGTGTAGGTGGCGCAGCGGCAGATGTTGCCCGACATGAAGCCGTCGATGTCGTCGTTGGTGGGCTTGGGGTTGTCCTTGAGCAGCGCGGCGGCCGTCATGATCTGGCCGGCCTGGCAGTAACCGCATTGCGCGACGTCGAGGTCGCACCACGCCTGCTGCACGGGGTGCAGTTTGCCGGGCGCGGGCGCGAGGCCCTCGATGGTGGTGACCTTGGCGCGGCCTACGGTCGAGACGGGCGTCATGCACGCGCGGGCGGGCACGCCGTTGAGATGGATGGTGCAGGCGCCGCACTGGCCGACGCCGCAGCCGTATTTGGTGCCGACCAAGTCGAGGTTGTCGCGGAGCACCCACAGCATCGGGGTCTCCGGAGCCACGTCCACGGTGCGGGACTGGCCGTTGATGGTGAGCGTGTATTTCATGGGGCGGTTTCGGGATGGGGACCGACGGGAATAACTGACGACACCGCAAAAGACGGACGAGCGGGCGCGACGTGGCGAACAAAAACTCTGCGCTCCGAGGCGC
>JAEUHB010000284.1 GCA_016794665.1 Opitutaceae bacterium | reverse complement strand
CGTCGTCAGGTCGCGCTCGTTCTTGGTGGGCGCGGCCTCGGCGGTGTCCTCGGTGGGCTGCACGTGGCTCTGCCACGCGAGGGCCTTGTGCGTGAGCTTGCCGTTGCCGCCGGCCTTCACGGCGTAGACGGGCGCGTTCTTCGGCCCGCAGGCGAGCAGCACGTTGCCGTCGGTGGCGGGCGAGGGCACGAGGCGCCAGTGGCCGATCTTTGTGGGATTCCACGTGCCCCAGCGCCACAGCTCGCGGCCGCTCGCGGGGTCGTGGCCGGTGATGCAGTCGCCGCCGACGATCACGAGCTCGGCGCGACCCTTGTGCGTGAAGGGGAAGGGCGTGGCGAACGACTCGAGCGATTCCGCGACGGCGTCGGAGGGGCGCAGGATGCGCCAGAGCTGCTTGCCGGTCACCGGATCAAACGCGATGAGGAACGACTCGTTGCCGGTGGGCTTGCCGTTGCCGCGCACGGCGACGTCGCGCTGAAGGATCTGCATGACGAGCCGGCCGTCGTGGAGCAGCGGGCTCGAGGAGAACGTCCACTGAAACGCGAAGGGCCCGAGGTTGCGGTCCCAGAGTTTTTTCCCGGCCATGTCGAAGACGACGAGGTCGCCCGTGCCGAAGAAGAACGCTACGATCTTGCCGTCGGTGACGGCCGAGGGGGCGCAGGAGTTGGAATACTGCCCGTCGGTCGTGAACTTGCCGATGTCGGCGCGCCAAAGCTGCTTGCCGGTGCGGCGGTCGAGGCAGAGCGCGGCCTGCTGGCCGGTCTTGCTGTCGGCGGTGGGCAGGAACACGCGGTCGCCCCAGATCACCGGCGTGGCCGGCGACATGCCGGGCATGTCGGCCACCCACTTTACGCCCTCGGTCTTCGAGAACGTCGCGGGCAGGTTTTTCTCGGGGCTCGAGCCGTTGTGGAGCGGCCCGCGCCAGTTGGACCAGTTTTCGGCGCGCAGCGCTACGGCGGGAAGGAGGAGGGCCAGGGAAAGCAGAAGACGGTTCATGGCGGCAGCAGGACGGATGGACGGGTAAAAGAGAGCGCGAGCACTCCGAGCGGGGAGGTGAACCGGGTCAAGATTTCCGCGCTCCGCCTAGCCGCGGGCATTCACTCGCGCCAGTGGTCCGCTCGGCGGGCCACGCTGCGCCCCTTGCCGCGGCGCCGGCGGGAGGGCACTCATCGGGCCCACCCTGCCACCCCATGCGTTCCGTCCGCCTCCTCGTCGTCACGTTTGCCCTGCTGATTGCATCGCGCGCGCTCGCCGCGGCCGATGCCTCGACGGCTTCCGTCTCCGGCCGCGTGCAAAACGTCGTCACCGGCCAGTTCCTCAACAACGCGCGCGTCACCGTCCGCGGCACCGACCTCGTCGCCTTCACCGATCAGTCGGGCACCTACCGGCTCCCGGCCGTGCCGCCGGGCCGCGTCGTGCTCGAGGTGTTCTACACCGGCCTAGATTCCACCTCGGCCACCGTGTCCCTCGCCCCCGGCCAGGCGCTCAACCGCGACTTTGACCTCACCAGCGCCGCGCGCTACGGCGAGGGCAGCGTGGTGAAGCTGGACGCCTTCACCGTCGCCACCGCCCGCGAGACTGATGGCCACGCCATCGCCGTCAACGAGCAGCGCTTCGCGCCCAATGTGAAGAACGTCGTCGCCGCCGATCTCATGGGCGACGTCATGGACGGCAACGTGGGCGAGTTCCTCAAGTTCCTCCCCGGCATCACGGCCGACTACGACAATGAGGACGGCTCCACCATCGCCTACATCGCCGTGCGCGGCTTCTCCACGGCGATGACCGCGATCATGGCCGATGGCGCGCAGATGGCCTCGACCTCGACGACGTTTGGCGACTCGCGGCAATTTTCCTTCAACAGCACCTCGATCAACAACGTCGCCCGCGTCGAGGTCACCAAGGTCCCCACGCCCGCCAACCCGGCCGACTCGCTCGCCGGCTCCGTCAACCTGATCAGCAAGAGCGCGTTTGAGCGGAAGAACGCGCAGCTCCGCTACAGCCTCAACCTCACCGGCAACAACGAGAACTTCGTCCTCCACCGGCAGGCGCACACCACCGACGAGAAGATCTGGAAGATTCTCCCCGGCGCGAATTTCGACTACACGCTGCCGCTCGGGCCCGACCTCGGCTTCGTGCTCACCGGCCTCACCTCGCGCCGCTACACCAAGCAGCACCGCTCGACGACGACCTACAGCACGGGCGGCACCGCGACGGGCGCCTCGGTCACCGCGCCCTACCTGGCAAACTACCAGATGTTCAACTCGCCGCGCGTCATCTCGCGCGACTCCGCGGGCCTCAAGCTCGACTGGCGCCCGCTGCGCCACGGTGTGCTCACCGCGGGCGTCTCATGGAGCCACTACGAGAGCGAGCGCTACGCCACGCAGTTCACGATCAACGCCGGCACGACCGGCACCTCCACGATCGCCGGCGGCGTGCCGCTCACGTTCGGCCCGGACTTCGTCAACGGCGCCACGGGCCGCGGCAGCGTCACGATGGGCGGCGCCGCCTCCGTCCACCCGATCCTCACCTCGCGCGCGGGCAATCTCCGCTACCGCCATGACGACGGCCGCTGGCGCCTGGCCGCCGCCTACGACTGGTCGCAGTCCAAGGGCGGCTACCGCGGCACCGATGCCGGCAACTTCCGCCAGTTCGCCATCACCTCGCGCGTCCCCTTGCGCGTGAATTTCCGCGGCGCCGATCCCGTGCGCCCCACCGTGATCGAGATCTTCGACAACGCCGGCGCGAGCTGGGACATGAACGACCTCCGCAACTACACGCTCTCCACCGCCAACTCCACCCCGCGCGACACCGTGGACGAGTTCGAGACGCTCTCCGCCAGCGCACGGCGCACGCTGGGTTTCCTGCCGTTCCCCGCGAGCGTGGAGCTCGGCGCCAACCAGCGCGACCAGGACCGCGACATCCGCCGCCGCAACATCAACTGGACCTACAACGGCCAGGGCGGCGACCTCTCGCCCGCGCCGTTCGTCTCGCCCGTCGCCAACAACCGCGACAACTACTACGGGTTCGCCGATTTCCCCCACGTCTCGAACATCCAGGCGTGGCGCGCCTACGAGCGGAATCCCGCGCTCTTCTCCACGACGCTCGCGCAACAGGTGACCGAGGAGACGTTCCGCCTCACCAACTCGCTCGCGTTTGCCGAGCGCGTGTCCGCGCTCTACGCGCAGGGCGACGCGGCGCTGTTCCGCGGCCGCCTCCGCGTGCTCGGCGGCGTGCGCCTCGAGAAGACCGAGGTCTCCGGCGTCGGCCCGCTCGTCGATCCCGCCGCGGTGTGGGTGCGCCTGCCCAACGGCAACTTTGCCCGCGACGCCGCGGGCAACCGCGTCCGCAAGCCCGAGGCCGGCGCCGCCAACTCGCTCCAGCAGCTCGCGCTCACGCACCGCGAGCGCGCCTCGCGCAACGCCAGGTCCTACGACGGCCTCTACCCGAGCCTCCACCTCACGTGGAATTTCTCGCCCAACCTCCTCGCCCGCTTCGCCTACGCCGAGACCTACGGCCGCCCCAACCTCGCGGAGGTCATCCCGACCACGACCGTGGACGAGTTCGACCTCGACGACCCCAACGCGATCCAAGGCAACATCACCGTCACCAACCCCGGCCTGAAGCCGTGGACCGCCGACAACTTTGATCTCTCGCTCGAATACTACACCGATCAAGGCGGGCTTTTCACCGCGGGCGTTTTCCAGAAGCGCATCAAGGATTTCTTCGGCAACTCCGTCTTCGTCGCGACGCGCGCCGACGCGGAGAACCTCGGCCTCGGCGCCGACTTCGCCAACTGGCGCGTCACCACGCGCGTCAACAGCGGCGACGCCGAAATCCTCGGCGGCGAGCTCAGCGTGCGGCACACGCTCGCGTTCGCCGGCTTCCTCGGCGGCTGGGGCCGGCACGTGAGCCTGTTTGCCAACGGCACCAAGCTCGATCTCAAGGGCTCGCGCCTCGCGGACTTCGCCG
Source organism: Opitutaceae bacterium (assembly GCA_016794665.1). Lineage (GTDB taxonomy): Bacteria > Verrucomicrobiota > Verrucomicrobiia > Opitutales > Opitutaceae > ER46. Next base: position 166 of record JAEUHB010000284.1, on the reverse strand, counting down.
GCTTCGTGCCCGAGACGCTCAACTGGGGCGTGACGTTTTCCAAAAAGCCCGTGCAGGTGATGGCCAAGTGGAACTACCGCGGCAAGCAGCGCAACGGCGCGAGCCCGGCGTTCGGCGCCGACGCCTTCACGTGGCAGGAGCGCCGCATCGCGCTCGACCTCAACGT
>JAEUHB010000270.1 GCA_016794665.1 Opitutaceae bacterium | reverse complement strand
CGCGACGCTGCTGGCCGACGCGGACTACGACGAGCTCCAGCGGATCGCCGTGTGGGCGGAGACGACCGACACCGGGCTGCGCCACGACCTGCGCCCACCGCCGCGGGCCGAGGTGTGGGACGCCGTCAACGCCGACTCCTCCTCCTGCTCGCGCAAGCACTGCGATCCGGCGAAGTGCTTCTACCAGCGGGCGCGCGCGCGGATGCGCTCCGCCAACCTCGTGATCGTCAATCACGCGCTGCTCTTTGCGCTCATCAGCGCCGGCGGCGCGCAGGCCAACGGCGCGACGACGGACACGCGTGGCGTGCTCTTTGCCGACGACTTTCTCGTGCTCGACGAGGCGCACACGGTGCCGGAGGTCGCGACGGCCAACTTCGGCCTCGCGCTCTCCAGCTACGGCGTCGAGCGTGCGCTCAAGTTTCTCTTCAACCCGCGCACGAAGCGCGGCCTCTTCCGCAAGATCGGCGGCCCCGAGGCGCAGCAGCTCGTGGTCGACGCGCTCGACGCGGCGAAGCAGTTCTTCGACTTCCTCGCCGCGACGCTGCTCGCGCCCCGCCCGATCGTGCGGGTGCGCGAGGAGGGCGTGGCGGAGCCGCTGCTCGACGGCCCGCTCGGCGCGCTGCACCGGCTGCTCGGCAGGCTCGCCGACAAGTTCGAGGACGGCCGGGACCGCGACGAGGTGCTGGAGCAGCGCCAGCGCATCAAGGCCCTGCAGACGGGCGTCACCGAGTGGCTCACGCTCGGCGACAAGGGCCACGTCTATTGGGCCGAGCGAGGCGGCCGGAAGCAGACGATTGTGACGCTGCGCAGCGCGCCGATCGACGTGGCGCCGGAGCTGCGCAAGCACCTCTTCGGCTGTGGCACAAGCGTCGTGTGCGCGAGCGCGACGCTCGCGATGGGCGGGGCGATCGAGCCGTTTGCGGCGCGCATCGGGGCGGACGATGCGCGCGCAATCGTGGTGCAGTCGCCCTTTGATTTTGCGCGGCACATGCGCGTCTTCGTCGCGGGCGACGTGCCGCTGCCGACCGCGGCGGAGGCGAAGCTCGCGCTCGACGTGCTCGCCGACTACGTGGGCTTTTGCACGCAGGCCGTGCGCGGCGGCACGCTCGTGCTGTTCACCAGCTACACGGACATGCGGGCGGTCGCAGCTTCCCTTGAGCCGGTTTTCCGCGAGGCCGGGCGACCGTTCCTGATGCAAGGCGCCGAGCTTTCCCGGACGGAGCTGGCGAACGAAATGCGCGGCCGCGGCAACGCCGTGCTCTTCGGCACGGACAGCTTCTGGACCGGGGTCGACGTGCCGGGCGACGCGCTCGCACAGGTCATCATCACGCGCCTGCCCTTCGATCCGCCCACGCATCCGATCACGGAGGCGAAGTGCGAGCACATCCGCGACGCGGGCGGCAATCCCTTCAACGATCTCACGCTGCCCGATGCGCTGATCAAGTTTCGCCAGGGCGTGGGCCGGCTCATCCGCACGCAGACGGACCGCGGCCTCGTCACAATTCTCGACTCGCGGGTCCTCGCGAAGAGCTACGGGCGGCTCTTTCTCGACTGTCTTCCGCAGCCGGAATTCGCAGTCCTGACGCGGGAAACGCGCACCGAGAGATTTCGTCCTTTCGCCGCACCGCACGGTCCGTAGGGTGGGCCGAATAACCCATGCTATCGCTCCGCGCCGCCGCGCTCTCTGACATCGGCCGTGTCCGTCGTGAAAACGAAGATCGTTGCATCCTCGACGACTCGGCGCGGGTTTTCGGCGTGGCCGACGGCGTCGGCGGGCTGCCGGGCGGCGGCGAGGCGGCGCAGCTGGCCGCCGAGGCTTTGGTCGAAGCGCTCAAGGCGAACCCCGCGGGGGCGGAGCCGGATCTCACGGAGGCCGTCCACCGCGTGAACGACTCCGTGATCAGGCTTGGCCGAAAGATGAGCCCGACGATGGGCATCGGGACCACGCTTACGTTCGGCTGCGTGTGGCGCGATGCCCTGAAGATTGCGCATGTAGGAGACTCGCGCGCCTACGGGTTGCGGCACGGACAGATGGCGCGGCTCACCGAGGATCACTCCGTCGAGAACGAGGCCCGTCTCCGCCGCGCGCGGGGTGAGGTGGTCTACTACCACGAGGCCAACCGCAATGCGCTCACGCGTTGCGTCGGCCAGCCCACGCCACCGGAAGTGGACATCGTGGCCCGCGTCCTCGCGGCGGGCGATCGCTACTTGTTTTGCACCGACGGGATCACGCGCATGGTGTCCGACGACGAGCTCGGCGCGATGCTCGGCCTGCCGGACAACCCGCGGGACGCAATCACCGAGATCGTGAACCTCGCGGTGCGCCGGGGCGGGCCGGACAATGCCTCGGGGGTCGTCGTGTTTGTCGACTCGGCCTGAGCCATGGCTTCGCGGGTCGAGCAGTTTGCGGCGTTGGTGGAGCGGCAGCCGGGCAACGAGCTGTTCCGTTTCAGCCTCGCGCAGGCGCTGGTGGCCGAAGGCCGCGGGGCGGAGGCGCTGCCGCACTTCGCCGCGTGCGCGGAGAAAAAGGCGGACTGGATGATGGCGCGAATCCTGATGGGAAAACTGCTCGTGCAGCTCGGCCGCCGCGCCGAGGCGCGACCCGTGCTCGAGGATGCGCTGCGCCTGGCTGTCGAGCAGCACCACGAGGATCCCGAGCGGGAGCTGCGGGGAATGCTGGCGGAATTGTGAACGGCGCGGGAGGCCTCCGGCCTCCGTGCGCCCTAGCCTGCGGGGCGCGCTTGCTGCCTTTCGCCGGCCGCGCCGCTTACATCTGCGACTGAGACCGGCGCAGGAGGAACGCCCCGGCGCCGTCGTGCCCGTCCTGCCAAGGGTAGCTGAGGACGGTTTTCTCAAGCTCCCAAGGGCCGCCGGCCTTGCCGATGAGGAAGGAGTTCACGACCTGCTCGTTTTCCACGGCGTCGATGCTGCAGGTCGAATAGACGAGCCGGCCACCCGGCCGCACTAGCTTGATGGCGGAGTGGAGCAGCGAGAGCTGCTGCTGGTGGTGCTTGCGGAAATCGCCCGCCTGGAGCCGCCATTTCACGTCGACCCGGTGCCGCATCACGCCGGTGTTGGTGCAGGGAGCGTCGAGCAAGACGGCGTCGTAGCTTTCGGGGAGCTGGTGCGCGCGGAGAGGCAGGGCGAGGTTTTCCAGCGCGTCGGCCTGGACGAGGGCGACATCTAGGTCGGGGATCCTCGCGAGATTCTCCTTGAGCCGGTCGACGCGTGCGCCCGGCAGGTCGATGGCCACGAGGCGACCCGGCTTCGCGGCCGCTTGGCCGGAGGCCCCGGCTGAAACGGAATCCGCGGACGGCGCCGCGGGGCGTCGCATCGTGTCGGCGATGAGCAGGCTCTTGCCACCGGGAGCGGCGCAAAGGTCGAGCACGCTCTCGCCGGGCTGGGGCGCGAGGAGTTCCACCGGGATGCAGGTGGACGGATCCTGCAGGTAGAGTTTGCCGGCCTTGAGCAACGGTTCGACCTCCGGCCAGCGGCCAGCCTCGATCTCGAACATCGCGGGCCGGCCAGTGGGCTTAAGGAAGGCCGGAGGAGCCTCGCCGACGGCGCGCCAGCGACCATGCAGGGTGGCCGGGCTTTGGTTCCACTCGAGGAGGGCGCGGGTTTTTTCCGGGCCGAATTGTTGGAGCCAGACCTGCACCAACCACGGCGGATGGGAAAAATACTCGCCGAGCTCGCCGGCGCTCAAGTTGAGGGTCGGCGCCAGCGCGGAGAGTGGTCCGGCCAGTTTGCGCACCACGGCGTTGACGAGCCGGGCCTCGGCCGGGCTGGCGAGGGCTTTCGCCTGCTCGACCGCGTGGTGGACGATTTTTGCGACGCGGCCGTCGTCGCCGGCGGCGGCAGCATCGATAATCTCGAAGCCGGCGATGAAGAGCACGGCGCGCGTCGAAAACCGCGGCGGATGGGCCACGATGCGGCTCAAAGCGGCGTCGATTCGGCCGAAATGCCTCACCGTTCCGATGACAAGATGCTGGCAGCGTGCGCGTTCCGGGCCGGTGAAGCCGCGCGGCAGGCCGTCCAGCAGCGCATCTACCCGCTCCCGCAGGTCGAGCCAGCGGGCCACGAGTTGCGCAGCGGCGGCCCAAGTGCCTGTGGCGGGCTGATTGCGCATGGTTCCGAACGGCGGTTTGACAAGCTTCGACATTGTCCGCTCAACTCTCCCGTTCAGGCCCTCACACACGCAATCATGAATTCCGAAGCCGTTTCCGCGCTCATCGCTAAATCGCCGGCCCTGAAGGCCTCCAAAGCCAAGCTTGAGGCAATGACGGCCGGCGCCTACGTGGTGCATCGCAGCTGGGGCTTCGGCCAAATCAAGAGCTACGACGACGCCGCCCAGCGCCTGATCATCGACTTCAAAGGCAAGAAGGGTCACCCGATGGATCCCGCGTTTTGCATCGGCACCATGGATGTGCTGCCGGCCAAACACCTCCTCGTCCGCAAGGAGACCGACGCGAAGAAAGTCGCCGAGTTGATCGCCGAGAATCCCGCCCAATTGGTTGTAGAGGCGCTCCAAGCCTACCCCAACAACGCCGCCACTGTCATCGAGCTTGAGATCGTGCTCGCGCAGGTCGTGGGCGAGGAGAAGTTCAAGAAATGGTGGTCGGTCGCCAAGAAGGCGGTCGCAAAGGATCCCCGCGTCGCGGTCCCGGAAAAAAAGACCGAATGCTACGTCGTTCGCGACGTCCCGGTTTCCGCCGAGGATGAAATCCTCGAACAGTTCAACGGGACCCGTTCCGCCCGCCGCCGCATCGCCCTGGCTGAGGAACTGATGGACGCGACCGGCCGCAAGGACGTGAAGGCTGACCTCTCCGCCGTGCTCGACGGCCTCGCCGAGGCCGTGAAGAGCTCCAATCAGCTTGATGCCGCCGAGCGCCTCTACGGCGCCGCTGTGCGCGACGACCTCGCCCGCGCCGTCGGCCGTGAGGTGAACTTTGAGCCCACCCAAGCCGCGATTATCGCCAACGTGCGCGATCTCCCCGCGATCGCGGACAAGATCCCGGTGCAGTTCCAGTCGCGGTTCCTCGAGCTGATCCTCGAGACCCACCCGATCGAGGCCCGCGATGTCCTCTTCAGCCTGCTCAAGACCTCTCAAGGCAAGTTCACCACGGAGTGCATCAATTTCCTCATTGAGCACGGCCATGCCGACGAGCTCGCCGCCACCCTCCGCCGTTGGCTGACCGAGCAAAACCTCCGCGCCCCGGTCCTCCTCTGGATCGTCAAGAACCGCCACTCGAAGAAATTTGCCAAGCTCCTCCACGAGCTCATGTCGCCGCGCCTCCTCAGCGCCATCTTCTTCGCCATCGACTACGAGGCGCTGCAGGCCTCGAGCGCGCGCCGCATCCCGCTCGCCGACATCCTGAGCGAGGACACCGATCTCATCCCCGACCTGCTCTCGACGGCAGACCCCGAGACGGCCCGCGATCTGGCGAACACCCTCATGCTCAACCAGGGCTTCGAGGAGCTGACCAAGAAGTCCCTGCTCGCGCGCTTCATCAAAATCTTTCCCAAGATCCAGTCGCTTGTCGCCGCCGATGCCGAGAGCAAGGAGGAGCAACTTCTCGTCTCCAAGGCCAGCTACGACCGCAAGCGCGAGGAATACGAGACCATCGTCTCCAAGAAGATCCCGGAAAACTCCAAGGCCATCGCGGCCGCCCGCGAGCACGGCGATCTCAAGGAAAACTCCGAATACAAGATGGCCAAGCAGGACCAGCAGGTCCTCATGGCGCAAAAGACCCTCCTCGAGCGCGACCTTGGCCGCGCGCGCGTGACGGACTTCAAGGAAGCCTCCATCGATCAGGTCAGCGCCGGCACCATCGTCGAGGTGCGGGTCGCGGGCGCGACGTCAACTTACACCATCCTCGGCGCGTGGGACGGGGATCCCGAAAAGAACATCATCTCCTACAAGACCGCCCTCGGCGCCGCCCTCCTTGGCAAGCGCGCGGGGGAGGTCGTGAAGATCAAGGTCGGCAGCACGGACGAGGACTACACGGTCGTCAGCATCCGCCGCTACGTGTCCTGAGATCACCGCCGAGGGACGGCGGCGTCGTCCCGGCTCCGCGCCGATGCTCAACCTCTGGAAAGGTCTGATCATCGGTTTTTCGATCGCCGCGCCGGTCGGCCCAATCGGCTTGCTCTGCATCCGGCGTGCGCTGGCGGAGGGACGTTGGGCCGGATTTGCCTCGGGCTTGGGCGCGGCCACCGCGGACGCGGTTTACGGTATTGTGGCGGCGCTGGGGCTCGGCGCGCTAACGACACTTCTGCTGGAGCATCAGCGGTGGCTCCAGCTCGGCGGCGGGCTGTTTCTCGTCTACCTCGGGGTCGCGACGTTTCGCGCCGCTCCTCAGCCAGCGGCGGTCGGCGAAAAGCATCCGGGAAACCTCGCCTCGGCCTATCTTTCGACGCTGGCCCTCACACTGGCCAACCCGATGACGATCCTCGCGTTTCTCGGTATCTTCGCGGGGCTCGGCAACGCGGACCGAACCGGATCGGCGGCGCTGCTGGTTGCGGGTGTCTTCCTCGGGTCGGCCTTGTGGTGGCTGCTGCTGAGCGTGACCGCGGGGTGGATGGGAGAGAGGCTTCGGCGCGGCGGGCTACGGTGGGTCAACGCGGCATCAGGCGCCGTGATCGCGGGGTTCGGCGTGTGGCAGCTGGCCGGGTGGCTGCGCTCGGCCTGAGCGCGACGAAAATTGCCTTTCGCGGCGGGGCTCTGCAGCATTCCCCGCTGTGGACGCCTCGTGGGACATCCTGAAAATCCTCTCCGATCCAACGCGAGTGCGCCTGCTCGCGCTCGTCTCGCGCGAGGAGCTTACGGTCGCCGAGCTGCAGGAAGTCCTTGGCATGGGGCAGTCGCGGATCTCGTCGCAGCTCGCGCTGCTCCGCTCCGTCAATCTCGTGGCTGACCGGCGGGACGGGAAGAACGCCTTCTACTCCCTGCGCCCCGCGCTCCCGGCCCGGACGGCGGCGTTGATTCGCGCGGCGATCGATTCGGTGGCGGAGCTCGCGGTGATTGCCGAGGATCGGGAGAACTTGGATCGCATACTGCAGAAACGCCGGCGGACACAGGAGCAGTATTTCAACCTCATCGCGGGGCGGCTGGGGAAACACTACTGCCCGGGCCGGTCGTGGGAGGCCATCGGCCACCTCGCGCTGCGGCTTACGCCCGCGATCGACATCGCGGACCTCGGGGCGGGGGAGGGACTGCTCTCGCAACTGCTCGCCCACCGCGCGCGGCAGGTCTGGTGCATTGACAACTCTCCGCGCATGGTCGAGGTCGGCGCCGAGCTGGCGCGCAAGAACGACCTCGCCAACCTCACCTACAAACTGGGTGACATCGAGGCGGTGCCACTGCCCCCCCAATCCGTGGACCTCGCGATCCTGAGCCAGGCGCTGCACCACGCCCGGCACCCGCAGGCCGCCGTGGACGAGGCGTTCCGCATCCTGCGGCCCGGCGGCCAGCTGGTCGTGCTCGATCTCAACGAACACGGCTTTGAGAAGGCGCGGGAACTCTACGCCGATGTGTGGCTCGGCTTCAAGGAGAGCGCGCTGCATGGGTTCCTGAAGAAATCCGGCTTCACGCAGGTTGAGGTGACCGCAGTATCCCGCGAGGCGGCCGAGCCGCACTTCGAGACGTTGCTCGCGAGCGGCACGAAGCCCGCACGGTGACTGGAAATTGCGGGCGGCCCATGCCATCGTTGATCATGAAGACCGTGCTGCTCCTCGGGTTTGCGCTGGCGGTGACTCCGCTCCGGGGCGCCGACAGCAAAGCGCGCGACGAGTTCGTCCCTCTGTTCGACAACCGCCGTGTCACGGTGGCTGTGCCCGAGGGCATCGGCTCCTCGCTCGGGCAGGATGAGAACGGCATGCCGGTGCTGCGGCTCGCCGATGCCAGGGCAAGCTACAGCTTGGAGCTGCGCTTTCTGCCTGATCCCGATGGTCGCTTTGCATCCGCCCGCGGGCGCAAGGAGCAGATGGTCGAGATGTTTTCCGAATATGTCGGCGAGTCGTCGGAGAAGGGCATGCAGTTTGAGGAGCTCGAGCCGAAGACGGGTGCGGGTTGCTACTGTGTCTTTACCGACGCAAAGCTGGTCGGCCGGAAAGACCTCCCGCCGGGCGAATACATCCATGTCACCGCGGGGGTGAAATCGTGGCGCGGCGCGGTCGCGATCTTCCGGTTTTACAGCAACGACACCACCTCGTCGCAGTATCGGGCGCTGCTGGGCATGCTGCGCGAGAGCGTGCATGAGAGGCCGCCGCCGCTGCGGTGAGCGGCGCGCCGGAACGGCCTACAGCTTCTTCACCGCATACGCCATCGCGTCGGCGATCTTGTCCAGTTGCTCGTCGGTGTGCATCGCGGAGATGGCGGTGCGGATGAGGTCCTTGCCGGCGGGCACGGCGGGCGCGATCGACATGACGGTGAAGACACCCTTGTCGAGCAGGGCCTTCCAGAACGGATAGACGCGCTCCTTGGACCCGAGGACGATGGGCACGGCGGGCGTCTCGCTTTCCCAGGTGTCGAGGCCGAGGGATTTGAGCATCGCCCGGTATTTCTTGGTGTTGGCCCAGAGTTTCTCGAGGTGCTGCGGCTCGGCCTGCATCAGCTCGAGGGAGGCCTGCGCGCAGGCGGCCTGGCTCGGGCTGATGGCGGCGGAAAAGATGGTCTGCTTCGAGTGCGTGCGCAGATACTCGATGGTCTCGCGCGAGGCGGCGACAAAGCCACCGGTGCTCGCGAGGGACTTGGAGAGGCTGCCACAGATGACGTCCACCTTGTCGTTCAGCCCGAAGTGATCGACCGTGCCACGGCCTTGGCGGCCGAGCACACCGAAGCCATGCGCATCATCGAGGACCGTGAAGCAGCCGTGCTCCTCCGCGATCTCGGAGAGCTCGGGCAGGCGGGCGATGTGGCCCTCCATCGAATAGACTCCCTCGACGACGAGCAGCTTGGGTGCGTCGGGGTTCACGGCGGTGAGCACCTCGCGGAGATCGTCGGGGCTATTGTGGGAGAAGCGTTCCACCGTCGCCATCGAGAGTCGGATGCCATCCCACAGGCAGGAGTGGATGTTTTTGTCGGCGAGCACCACGTCACCCTTCTGGGCAAACGAGGCCACGCTCGACAGGCAGGACAGGTAGCCCGCGACGTGGATGTGGCAGGCCTCGCGGCCGAGGAAACTGGCGAGTTTCTCCTCCAGCTCGACGTGGTAGGCGCGCGAGCCGTTGGACGTGCGCGCGCCGGTGGTGCTGGTGCCCCACTTGAGCATGGCCGCCCGCCCGGCCTCAATGACCTTGGGGTGGAAGGAAAGCCCGAGGTAGTCGTTGCTGGAAAGCATGATCGTGTCCTTGCCATGCAGGCGGACCGTCGTGCCTTTCTGCGCCTCCATCGCGTGATAGTAGGGCGCGTATTTGAGGCGCATCTTCGTCGCGTAATCGTCGCGACACCGGGTCTGGATTGCCTTCCGGTTCTTGGTGAAGAATGAGAGCGCCATGTGCGGGTGAAACCGTGAGCAGCGTCCGTGCCGTTGGCAAACGCAAAGGCTGGCCGCGGCCCTCCCGGCGGCTTCAGCGGTGCTGCAATCCTGCCATCCAGTCCGACAAATCAGCCGCGTAGTCGGACCACGTGCGCAGGCGCCGCGCGCGGGCCGCGGTGGCGAGCGAGGCGACCTCCGCGGGCGTGCCGAGCAGCCGCGCGATCGCGGCCGCGAGCGTGGCGGCATCCACGCGTTCGAGAGCCAGGCAGCCGCCGCCGGCGGCCGACTCGCCGAGTGCGCCGCGGGCGGAGCACACGCACGGTTTTCCGTGCGCCACACTCTCGATCACGGGCAGGCCGAAGCCCTCGACGAGCGAAGGATAAACCGTGAACGCGCACGCTGCGTAGGCGCGCGCAACGGCGTCGTCGCCCACCGGCCCGTCGTAGCGCAGCGGCCGGCCGGCCGCCTGCAACCCGCGGATCCGGGCCAGCGCCGCCGCGCCCGTCTGCGGCTGCGCGAGGCCGATCAGGTGCAGCGAGAAATGATCGCCGGCGGCCCAGCGCGCCTCGCACGCCTCGAGGAGGGCGAGGTGATTTTTCCGGCCTTCGATCGAGCCGACGCAGAGGATCACGGGCGGCGCGCCGGGCGGGAATTTTTCCCCGAGGGGCCCTGGACTCTGTGGCTCCATCCCCAGCGGCACGGCCCGGATGGGCGGGGGATTCTTCGCCCCGAGCCAGGCCCAGTAGTCCTGGAGCGAGGCGCGCGAATCTTCCGACACGGCCGCTATGCCGTCGAAGGCCAGCAGCTCCGCGAGGTAGCCGGGGAAGCGGCCGACGGTTTTCGACGGCGAGAGCTCCGGGAACTTGAGCGCGATCGCGTCGTGAAACAGCGCGACGCGCGGGCCCGTGGTGCTGGCGAACAGCCCGGGCAACGCGGCGGCGACCGTCGGCGAGAATACCTCGGGCACGACGAGCCCGGAGTGCGGGGGCAATGCTGCGCTCCCCGCGAGCCGCCGCAGGCGGCCCCGGATCCGCGCGCGCCACGGCCAGCGCGCGCCGCGCCGCTCGGCTCCGCCGGGCGCGGCCAGCGTGGCGTGCTCCCACGGCTCCAGCGGACGCCACGACCCGGCGTGTGGATCATGGGTGATCGGGAGGGCGCGGGCGCCGAGCGCGGCGAGGAGGGAGCGCGCGACGCGTTGGATGCCCGTGCGCGCCTGCGTGTGGCTCGTGTGCGAGAGATCGAGGAGCAGCGGCGCGGGCATGGCGGCGATCACGGCGGCGCTGCGGTGAGCCGCAAATCATAAAGCGCGAATCCGAGCTCGCGGGCGCCGGGCGCCGCGTTTTCCGGCACCGGCGCCGCGTCGCTCGCGAACTCCAGCGTGATCACGGGGTCCGCCGAGCCGGGCAGGTCGAGCGTGTGCTGCGAGAAGCCCGTGCCCGGTTCCGCGCGCCAGATCTCGCGGCCCCGGTGGCGCACGACGACGCTGCGCGGCGTCATCGCGCGCAGCGCGAACTCCAGCCGCACCGGCGCGCCACCGTGGGACCAGCGGCGGATTTCGAGCGTGCCGCGGTCGCGCGCCCACAGCCAGATGTGCCGGCTGGTTTGCTCGCGGCCCCACCAGCCGTCACCGGCGCGCGCCACGGCGGCGGTGCCGCCGAAAGTGGCGGCGGCGATTTCGCGCGGGTCGTTCGGCACATCACGCAGCGCAAGCAGGCCCGAGAGCACGGTGAGGTTGCCGGCGACGAGCCACGCGAGCGGTGCGCGCGCGCGGAGCACGGCGACGTTGAACGCGAGATTCAACGGCAGGAGCACGCGCGTGGCGGCGCCGGGAAATCCCTCCCAAACCGGGGTGCCCAGCAGGATGAGCAGCGCCGCATACGCCGCGCCGATGCGCCACCAGCGATCGGCCGGCTGGCGGTGAACCGCGAAGAACACGGCCTGCGCGACCAGCGCGAGCGTCGCGGCGAGCGTCGTCCACGCGAGCGGCTTGTCAGCGACGTCGGCGAGCGAGCGAAGGGAGGCGGTGATTTTTTCCCCGAGGCCGGCGAGCGGCCACGCGAGGTTGCCCCAGCCCTGGCCGGCGGGGCCGGCGATCCATTGCACGTAGGCGAGCCAGACGGCGAGCGGCGCGGCGGCCATCGCGGCGCGGAGAAAATTTCGCCGCGAAAACCAGGGAGCCTCCGCTGCGCCGGCACCGGCGAGCAGTGAGGTCTCGCGCGCAAGCGCCGCGAGCCCGATGGTGATCGCACCGGCGCGCGGACGGCCGCGCTCGATCAGCAGCAGCGCGCCCGCGAGCACCGCCAGGGCCGGCAGATCGGTGAGAGCGAGCCGGACGCTGGAAAGCGCGCCCGCGGAGAACAGCAGCCCCGCCCACGCGAGCCAGCCCCGCGTGTCGGCCACGCCGAGCAGCCGCCACAGGATCGCGGCGAGCGCAAGCCAGGCGGCGACGTTGAGCCACGCGTAGGTGTGGATGATCCAACCGGGCCGGCCGAGGCCGGCGAGCCACGCGAGCGCGGGCGCGAGGATGCGGCGCGCGCGGTAGGGCAGGCTGTCCATCGCGCGCGGCAGCTCCGGGTTGCGGAGGGAGGGATCGAACGCGAGCTGCGCATAGTAGAGCCCGTCGTAGCCGCCCGGCGCGGGGTGGATGTGAACGGGTTGCGCGCGCAGGGCTGTGATGGCGTGCGCGGCGTTGTCGGCATCGAGCTGGTAGAAGACAGTGAGGCCGTGCGCCGGATGGTGGAAGCGCGCCACCAGCGCGAGGAACGCCGCGATGGCCAGGCCGCCCGCCGCGAGGGGGAGGAGCGATCGCGAGCGCGGGCTCATGGGGCCGGCGCCGCGAGGCGCCAGAGGGTGACATGGTTGATCTTGGCCACTTGGGTCCAGGGGCCGGTGCAGCGCTCGCGCAGCGCTTCCTTCTCCTCGAGATTGAAGAGCACCGCGCCGATCGGCCTGCCGGCATTTTCCGCCAAGGCGCGCAGGCGCGCCCAGTCGGCCGGCGGCACGAATTCCCAGCGCAGGATCGCGAGGTCTGTGTAGTAGAAGAGTGAGCCGCTGTGCAGACCCGCGATGACGAGGGTGCCGGGGGGGAATTTCTCACGCGCGGCGGCCGAGGCATCGGCGTAGTCGCGCTCGTAGATGGGCGTGAGGAGCAGGTGGTGTTTCTTCGTCCAGAACCAGCCAAGCCCCGCGGACCAGAGCGCGATGCCGACCGCGGAAAGGACCCGGGCCCGGGGTGATTTGGCCAGTGCGTCCAGCCCGACGAGGCCGCCGATGATCAGGGCGGGCGTGCCCGGCAGGATAAACCGCAGGTCCCACCACACCTCGCGCGAGATTTCGTAGAACGCGTAGACGACGGCGAAAGCGCCGAACCACAGGCCGAGCGCGAGGCCGGTGCGCACCGGCCTCGCCCCGCGGACGAGCGCCACCGCGGGCAGCGCCACGAGCGCAGCGGGCAGCATCAGCGCGAGCCATTGGGCGAAATGCACGGCCGTGGGGAGGCTGTGGCGCCAGCCGAACGCCTCGCTGATGTTCACGTAGCCGGTTTGCAGGGCGCCGCCGTAGAGCGTGTGGTTGTAGTAACCGAGCCAAAGCGCCGCCGGCGCGCCGCCCAGGACGGCGAAACCGAGCCGGCGGACATCGAGGCCAAGCAGCGCGACCGCGGCCGGCACGATCAGGATGTTCGTTGTGCGAACGAGCACGGCGACACCCACGGCCGCGCCGCACGCGAGCGCCCAGCCCGGCGCCGGGACCGTGGCCGCGCGCTGCGCCGCGAGGATGGCCGCGAGACACCACACGGTCGCGAGCGTGTCGCTCAGGGGCTGGATCGACATGAAGATGAACACGGGGTAGCCCGCGAGGGCCGCCGCACCGGCCGCGGCCAGGGGCGATCCGAGGCCGAAGCCGCGCGCGACCGCGTAGCACAGGACCAGGGCGGCGAGCGCGCCGCCCACGCCCACTGCGACCGGAGCGAGCGACCAGCCGAGAATCGTGCCCGCGAGCGCGAGGTGCAGCGGCAAGCCCGGCGCATACGTGGGTGAGAGGAGGGGGTTGCCGTCGAACGGCACGAATCCGTGCGGTTGGAATTGCTGGCGCACCACCTTCTCCGGCGGGCCGAACTCCGGCGGCACGCGCGGCTCGGCCGCAAACCGGCCGGCGGCGAGCAACCGCGCGCTGTTGAGGTAGCCGGATGAATCCGCGCCGCCCGCCACGCTGGAGAAGTTGCGCGCCAGAAAGGCTCCGTAGAGCGCGAGCGCCAAGCCGGCCACCGCGAGCCACAGGGCGCGCCCGCGGGGGAGCGCGGCGGGGGGATTCGGATTTGACATGGGTGGCTCGCGTTCTGTGATGCGCAAACTGCGCATGGGAAAATTGGAAGACAAGCGCTCGCCATGCGCCGAATGAACGCCCCGGAACCCCAACTCCGCGGCGGCTGGCTCCTCCGGCTGCTGGCCTCGCGGGTGCGGCTGGCCTACGTCGCGTCGGCCGGGCTTTTCCTATGGTGCGTCGCGCAGTTTTTCCAGCCCGAGACCGGTTTCACGAGCCTCATCTCGATCGGAGATCTGCTGAATGACTCGAAGGTCACCGCCCTGCGCGCGGTGCCGCATCATCTCTATGAGGCGTCGCCGGGCTACGACGGCGCCTACTACGTGCAGCTCGCGCTGCACCCGACGCTCGACAACCCCGAGCTGAAAAAGGCGATCGACAACCTGCCGTATCGCGCGCGCCGGATTCTCTTCTCGTGGGCCGCCTGGGCCCTCGGGCTCGGCCAGCCCGCCTGGATTGTGCAGGCGCATGCGTTGCTCAACGTCGCCTGCTGGCTCGCGCTGGCGTGGGCGCTGTTGCGGTGGTTTCCGCCCACGGACTGGGGGAACTTTCTGCGCTGGGCGGCGGTGATGTTCTCGCACGGTGTGATCATGAGCGTGCGGCACTCGCTCGTCGACGGGCCGAGCCTGCTGCTGGTGGCGCTCGCGCTGCGCTGGCTCGAGGCGGGGCGCGGCGCGGCGGGCGGGGTCACGCTCGCGCTCGCCGGCCTCGGCAAGGAAACCAGCCTGCTGGCGACGGCGGCCACGGACTTCGACGGGCGCGCGCCGCGCACCTGGCCGCGCACGGCGGTGACGGTCGCGCTCATCGCGCTGCCGCTGCTGGCCTGGATGGGGTTTGTGCGCTGGAGATTCGGCCCCGCCGAGGATCCCGGATTGGGCAACTTCACGTGGCCGATGGCCGGATACGCCGAGAAGCTCGGCGTCGCGTGGCGCGAGGCCCGCGGTCGGGACGGGGGCGCGCTGCACTGGGCGACCCTGGGCGCCGTGCTTGCGCTCGCCGTGCAGGGGGCGTTCCTCCTGACGCGCTGGCGGCCGGCCGATCGCGTGTGGCGCGTGGGCGCGGCCTTCGCGGTGATGATGCTCTTCCTCTCCACGCCGGTTTGGGAGGGCTACCCCGGCGCCTCGACGCGTGTGCTCCTGCCGATGACCCTCGCGTTCAACCTCCTCGTGCCGCGCGGGGCGCGTTGGCTGCCCGTCCTGATCGCGGGCAACCTCACGGTGGCGGCGAGCGTGTTCGAGTTTTCCCCGCCGCATGAGTTCCATGCAATCCGCGGCGAAGGCGCGGCGCGCGCGGCCCTCCGGGTGAAACCCGGCCCGGGCTGGCACGGCCCGGAGCGGCACCTTGAGCAGCGCTGGCGCTGGAGCGACGAGCGCTCGGAGCTCCGCCTGCTGAACTCCGCCGCGCAGCCGCTGCGCGTGGTCATGCGCGCGCGGGTGCTGGCCGCCGGCGACCTGCGCACGGTGCGGGTCATGCACGAGGAGCGGCTGCTCTGGGCCGACTCGGTCGGCTCCGCGCCGGCGCCGCTGGCGTTTGGCCTCGACGTGCCGCCGGGCGAGACCGTGCTCGTCTTTTCCACGGATCGCCCGGGGGAAAAGATTGGCACCGACCCGCGCGCGCTGGCGTTTCGGGTGATGAATTTGGAAATCGTCGCCGTGCCTGCGCCGGGTTCTGCTGCACGCCCATGAGCAAGCCCACCGCAAGCTGGCGCCGGCATTTGCCGTTCCTGGCGCACCGCGAAATCGAGCGTCTCCGCGCGGAGAACGCGGCGCTGCGCGCGCAGCAGGCCGATTGGGCGCGGTTTTTCCCGCCGGGTCACTTCTACTCGCCGCTGCCGTCGCGCGACGAGGTGGCGGAGGCGTTTGCGCGCGGTGGTTTCGGCCCCCCGTTCCCCGGCATCGATCTCAACGAGGCGGGGCAGGCCGCCCGGCTCGAGCGCTTCGCGGCCTTCTACGCGGAGCAACCGTTTCCCGAGGAGCCGGCGGAGGGGCGACGCTTCTTCCTGAAGAATCCCTCCTACGGCCACTTCGACGCCATCATGCTGTGGTGCATGCTGCGCGAGGCGCGTCCGCGGCGGATTGTCGAGGTCGGCTCCGGCTTCAGCTCCGCCGCCATGCTCGATCTCAACGACCACGTCTTCGGCGGCGGAGTGCATCTCACGTTCATTGATCCGGACATGGCGCGGCTGCGGCCGCTGCTGCGCCCGGGCGACGAGAGCCGCACGACCCTGATTGAAAAACGCGTGCAGGAAGTGCCGCTCGATCCTTTCCGCGCGCTCGGCGAGAACGACGTGCTCTTCATCGACTCGTCGCATGTGAGCAAGATCGGCAGCGACGTGAACCGCCTCTTCTTCGACGTGCTGCCGGCGCTCGCTCCCGGCGTGCTCATCCACATCCACGATGTGGCGGGCAACCTCGAGTATCCGCGCGAGTGGCTCGACGAGGGCCGCGCGTGGAACGAGCAGTATTTGCTGCGCGCGTTCCTGATGAACAACCGCGACTACCGCATCGAGTTGTTCAGCGGCTGGCTGTTCAACACGCGGCACGCGTGGTTCCGGGAAAAAATGCCGCTCTGCGCCCGCGGCGGCGGCGGGCAGATCTGGCTGCGGAAGCTGGCGTAGCGCCGGCTTGCTCAGAACGTCGCGATGCTCTCGAGCCGCCGGCGGTAGCGCGCGCCGACGACCGCCGGCGCGAAGCGCTCGGTGATGGTTTGCTTCGCCGCGGCGCCGAGCTGCGCGGCGAGCGCGCGATCCCCAAAGAGTTTTTTCATCCATTCCGCGGCGTGCGCCGGATCGGGATCGGCCCAGGTCGAGCCCTTGGCGTAGGGCCCGTGGCTGCGGTCGAGCGTGATGAGCGGCGCGCGCACGGGGCAGCCGTTGGCGGGCGTGACGAATTCCGCCGTCGCCGACCAGTCGGTGGAGATGACGGGCTTGCCGAGCGCCATGCACTCGGCGACGGCGAGGCCGAAGCCCTCCGAGCGATGCAGCGAGACGAAGCAGTCGCATGCGGCCTCAAGCGCGTAGACTTCGGCGCGCGACAAGGTCTCCGTGATCAGGACGGTGCCCGCTAGATCGCGCACGCTGTCGCGCAAGGCGGCGAAATCCGCCTCGTTGCCGGCGACGTTCTGCATCTTCAGCACGAGCGCCGCGTCGCGACCGGCGAGGCCGCTGCGCCGGAAGGCCTCGATCGCGGCGCGGGGATTTTTTCGCTCCGCGTAGGAATTCAGGTCAAAAAGGGTGAGAAAGAGAAACCTGCCCGCGGGCAGGCCGAGGCGCGCGCGCAACGCCGTGAGCGGTTCCGGCGGCGCGGCGAAACCGATGGCGTGCGGCATGGTAAGCACGGGCACGGGCGATTTCATGGCGATGGCGGCGGCGGTGAAGTCGCTCGGGCACCAAATTTCGTCGAAGTAGTCGAGGCTCGGCACCCAGGCGTCGGGGAACTCGGGCAGTTCCCACGCGAAATAGCCGACGTTGTATTTGCCCGGGCGAAACGCGGGGTGGTGGTGGTCGAGATCGCGCGCGGCGGGCGGGTCGAGGTGGACGACGTTCACGCCGTGCGGATTCGCGTCGCCGAGCCGCGCGGCGAAGGTCTGGTCGCCGAGGCGGTTCTTGCAGTGCAGCTTCAGCGGCACGAGCGCGGTGGAGAGGCCGGCGGCATCCGCGGCGCGCACCATACAGCGGGCCGACTCGCCGACGCCGAGGTCCGCCGTAAGGAAGCCCGCGATGTTGAGACCGAGTTTGGCGCGCCGTCGCGCGAATTCGGGCGAGAAGGGCGCGTCGCGCCGCGCGAAGTCGAAGATGATCTCGCCGGCATCGGTCGCGATGGTGGCGACACGGAGCTGGCGGTTTTTGTTTTGCGCGCGGAAGCGCTGCCACGGCGGCAGGCCGGTGATGCGGCCCAGCCACGCGAGGAAGTTCGTGGCACCGACGCCCTCGAGCGCGAGGGTCACCCGGATGTCCTCCCCGGCGGGCACCGGCACTCTCAGCTCCCAAGGCCCGGGGGGTGGGGCGACGAGCCGCGCGGCGGGCGAGCCATTGATTTCGATGCGCAGGCTCGGTGCGCCGGCCTCTAGCCCGCGCGCGGCCGGGTGCGGCCGCACGTCGCCGCGAATCACGAGCGCGGTGGTGTCCGCGAGCGGGGGCAGGCGGATCGTGCCGGTCTCGCGCAGCCAGGCCGAGTGGGTTTCAAACTCGTCGAAGAACAACCTCGTGAACGCGGCGAAGCGCCGGGAGAAGGCGCCGCCGGCGGGAGGAGTGCGCGCGCGGTTGGGCATGGACGCGGGAGGGAAGGCGGTGGCGCGGGGCTTGGCAAACTTTCCGGCGCCGTGACGCGGCGCCAACTGCGGGCTTGCACGAGGCGCCGCGACATCCGTTGCTGGGCGCGTCAGCTGCGACCTTTCCCCGAGCACGCCTCGCGTGCCACCATCCCTGAAAAAGCTCCCCTTGTGTCTCCGCGCGCCAGCCTGCTGGCGCGTGGGCTCGCTGCTGCTGGTCACGGCGCTCATCTGGGCGGCGCACTACCAGCGCTGGACGCTTGAGCAATGGCGGCTGCCGACCGACTACGTGGGCGATGCGCACGAGATGCTTGCGCGCATCAAGGCGGCCGCCGAGGGCGAGACCTGGCCCGTCGCGCCGCAGGTGATCGATCGGCTGGGCGCGCCGTTTGGCGCGCATTGGAACGCCTACCCGACGCCCGACAAGCCCCTCATGCTGGCGCTCGGCGGCCTGGCGAACGCGGTCGGGCTCTTTGCCGCGGCCAACGCCGGGCTGCTCCTGGCGCAGCTATCGGCCGCGCTCGCGTTTTACCTGATGGCGCGGTGGCTGCGCTGCCGCTGGGAGTGGGCGTGGGCGGGCGCGCTGCTGTTTGCCTACACCTATCATGCCTTCCACCGCGGGCTGGCGCATTTCTCGTTTGTCTTCACGTGGACGGTGCCGCTCGGGTTGCTCGCGGTCTGGCTCGTGGCGCAGAGCAGGCGGCTGGAATGGCGCAGCCCGGGGGCGGTGTTGTGCCTCGGTGTGGCGCTCGCGTTCGGCGTGAGCAACCCCTACTACCTGTTTTTCTGGGGCCAGCTTCTGCTGTGGGCGCTGGTCGCCCAGTGGTTTGGCGCGCGCCGCCGCGCCAACCTCGGCATCGGCCTCGCGGCGGGCGCGCTGGCGCTGGCGGCGTTTGCCGTGACCAACGCCGAGGTCTGGCTGCATGTGCAGGAGCCCGAGGGACTGCCGCTGCTCAGCCGGAACTATGGCGGCACGGAGCGCTACGCGCTCAAGCCGCTCGAGCTCTTCATCCCGCCGCAATACCACCGGATCGATCTGCTGGCATTTTTTGGTGACCGCTACAACCGCTGGTCGGACTGGCGCGGTGAGGACTACATGCCCTACCTCGGCCTCGTGGGGATCGCGGGCTTCGCCTGGCTCTTCGCGGCCGCGGTGCGACGGCTCTTGCGGCGCGAGCCGCTGCCGGGGCAGGCGCTCTCCGCCGGCTGGCTGCTCGCCTATGCGACGGTGGGCGGGCTGACCAACCTCCTCGCATTCTTCGCCGGCTTTCAGATTTTCCGCGCCACCAACCGCGCGGCGATTTTCCTCTCGGCCATCGTCCTGGCGTTCCTTGTGGTGCGGCTCTCGCGGCTCACGGTGGCGTGGCCCGCGCCCTGGCGGTTCGCGGCGGCCGTGGCGGTGGCGGTGTTCGGGGTCTTTGACCAGCTGCCGCGGCGCTGGCCGGACGACGTGCGGGCCCGGATGGTGGCTGATGCCGATTCAGACTTGAAGCTCGGCCGCGAGCTCGAAGCCGCGCTGCCGGCGGGCGCGATGGTCTTCCAGATTCCCGTGCTCGGTTTCCCGGAGGTGACGCCGCCACACCGGCTGGCCGACTATGAGCATTTCCGACCCTATCTCGTCACTGAAACGCTGCGGTTCAGCTATGGCGCCGCCAAGTTTCGCTCGCGCAGCCGGTGGCAGCGCGATCTGGAAAATCTTCCCGTCGCCGATCTCGTGCGCCGGCTTGAGAGCTACGGTTTCGCCGCGCTCTATCTCAACCGCAAGGGCTACGAGGATCGGGCGGAGCGCATCCTCGGCGAGCTCGCGCAGCTCGGCTACACCCGGCGGCTGCAGGGCTCGGGCGGCCAGCAGGTGATTGTCGTGCTGAACCCGACGACTCAGCCCAAGCTCCCGCTCGGCCGCATGCTCACCTTTGGCCAAGGCTGGCACCCGCGGTCGGAGGGCGGCGTCCGTTGGGCCAGCGGCGATGCCGTGCTGTCCTATTTCAATCCCCACGCCACCCCGCATGCCGCCGAGCTGCGCCTCGCCCTCGTGGCCGGTTCGCCGCGCGACGTCGTGCTCGAGCACAACGGCCGCGCGATCCACACCTTCCGGATCAGCGACGGACCGGCGGAGTTGCATCTCCCGGCGCTATCCCTCGCGCCGGGCGTGAATCTCTTTGCACTGCGGTCCGACCGGCCGGCGCAACGGCTCAGCGCGGGCCGCTACCAGCTCCGCGCCTTCGGCCTGAAGGAATCCGCGATCGTGATTCGACCCGCGGGGCTCGTGGCGGACGCGGCGTCGCTGGCGCCCGGGTTGCGCACGGCCGAGATTGGGCGTTGAAATCGGCCGGCGCGGCTGGCGGTGTAGCGGGGCCATTCCGCATGAATTCCGACGAATACCTGAAGCTCGCCGAGGTCGAGGACCGCATGTGGTATTTCCGCTCGTTGCATGCCCACGTGAGGCGGGAGCTGGCGCCGGTGATGAAGCCCGGCGCTGCGGTGCTCGATGCGGGCTGCGGCACGGGCGGCCTGATCCTGCGCCTGCGTGACTGGCACCGCGACTGGCGGTTCAGCGGCATCGACTTCATGCCGCTGGCCTGCGAGCTGGCGCGCAAACGCTGCGGCCCCGACGTCGACGTGCGCGTCGCCTCGATCACGGAGCTGCCGTTTGCGGACGCGAGCTTCGACGCCGTGGTGTCCGCCGATGTCGTCTGCCAGGTGGAAAACCCCGCGGTGGCGGCGCGGGAATTTTTCCGTGTGCTGAAGCCCGGCGGCGTCGTGGTCGTGAATTGCCCGGCCTACATGTGGATGTGGTCGTATCACGACGATTCGTGCCACACGAAGCACCGTTACACGCGCCCCGAGATGGCGGCGCTGCTCGACGGGGCGGGATTCCGCGGCACGCGGACGACACATTGGAATGCCCTGCCGTTTCCCGTCGTGTGGGCGAAACGTAAGCTCTTCCGCACGGCGCGCGACACCAGCGATGTGAAGGAATACTCGGCCCTCGTGCAGGCGCCGTTCCGCGGCCTGATGGCCATCGAGCACGCGTGGCGGCGGCTCGGCGGCAACTGGGCGTGGGGCACCTCGGTCTTTGCGGCGGCGCGCAAGCCCTAGCGTGATGATCCACTTCGCCGTCGCCTTCGCGGTGCTGCTGCACGTGCTGTTCTGGGGCGCGGGGGCGGCGTTGCTCGCGATGCCGCGGCCGTGGCGGCGGATGTGGCCGGTGCTGATCGTGCCGGGCGGGCTCGCGTTGCAATCCGCCGCCGTGTGGCTCGGTGCGCACGCGGGGCTGCGCGGGACGAACAGCTACGCGCTCGCGAGCGAGATCATCCCCGCCGTGCTGCTCGCGCTCGCGCTGCGCCGGCATGGGGGGCGGAGGGCTTGGACGGATTTGGGCCGGTTCGGCGTCGTCTGGACCATCATGGCGGGCTGCCTTGTGCTGCTCGTGTCGCCGCTCGCGTTCGCATCGCGCGGGCTCACGACGATCTCGCTCGGCAGCTGCGATGCGGCGGATTACGCGGCGGGCGCGCGCGTGCTGATGGAATTCACCCGCACGGACCGCGCGGGGTTCCTCGGGCTCGCCGAGGTTGTGCGGGTCCAGTCGGCCGACAACTTCTTCGATTACTGGATCCGGCTGAACCACTTCACGCCGTCGGCGCTGATGGCGCTCAACGGCAGCGTGCTCAACTGCGCGCCGCACCAGATCGTCTCGCTGCTCACGGCCGTGCTGCTCGCGGGCGCGGTGCCGCTGGCGTTCTGGGCGGCGCGCGCGGTGGTGGGCCACGACGACGTGGGCAGTCTCGTGGTGTCCGTGCTCTTCGCCCTCAGCCCGATCCCGTGGTATGCGGTGGCCCACGTGGCGCCGGGACAGCTGCTCGCGGCGCATGCCGTCGTTTTGCTTACCTGGGCGGGCGTCGCGCTCTGGCGTGGGAGGCTCACGGCGAGGCGCGCGGTGCAGTTCGCGCCCGTGCTCGGCGGCGGCTACTGGCTTATCCTCGGCAGCTACAATTTCTTCGTCCTGATCTGCCTCGTGCCGGCGGTGGCCTACGCGGGCGGCCTCGCGCTGTGGCGGCGCGAGTGGCAGCGCTTCGCCGGATGGACGGCGGCGATGGTGGTGCCGCTGGCGGCGGCCGGAGGGTTTGCCTATGCACGTGTCGCCGGGCTCGCGGAGCGCCTCGCGTTGCTCAAGGAATATGACTTCGGCTGGCGCGTGCCGGCGCTCACCGCCGAGGGCTGGCTCGGCCTCGTGCGGGGCGGCGATCTCGCGGCGTGGGATTTCCTCGGGCTGCGCTGGGCGCTCACGACCGTCGCCGTCGGTCTGATCGCGTGGGCGGTCGTGCGGCTCTGGGCCAGCCGCCCGCGGCGCCTCTGGTCGATGGCGGCGCTCACGGTGCCGGTGCTCGCGGCGTATCTCTGGCTCCAGGTGCGCGGCGCCGAGCGCGGCACGAATGCCAGCTATGACGCCTACAAGCTCTTCGCCGTTTTTTTCCCGCTGCTGCTCCCCGCGCTCTGCCGCTGGATCGCGCTGCGCCGCAGCGGTGGCCTGCTCGAATGGCCCCTCGTGGTCGGCGCCGTCGCGTTCGTCGGCCTGGGCAACGTGATCGCCTGCGGCATGTTCATCTGGAAATTGGCGCAGCCGCCGTTGCTCGTGGACGGGGAGCTGCGCCAGCTGCGGAAGATCGAGGCGATGCCCGAAGTGAAATCCGTGAACCTGATCTTCGCCGAGGCCGACATGTGGTCGCGGCTCTGGGCGAATGCGTTTCTGCTGCGCAAGGAACAGTTCTTCCTCACGCACACCTACGAAGGCCGCCGCAACACCCCGCTCCGCGGCGAGTGGGATCTCGAGGCTGGCGTGATCGCATTGCAGGCGGCGGGCGAGGCGCGCCGGCAAATCACGCCGCGATTTGCGCTCTTGGACACGCGCGCGCCGGCCTTTGTGCGGGTGATGCCCGACGCCGGCTGGCACGCGCCGGAGCAGGATCGCGGCGAACACTGGCAATGGACCGCAGGCGTCGGGACGCTGCTCGTCGACAATCCGCAGCCGCACGCGCTCACGCTTGCCTGCACGCTCGACGGCTGGAGCCCGGTCGAGCGCGGCGTGACCTTGCAGCACGACGGCGCCGAGGCGCGGCCCTTTGTCGCGATCGGGAAGCAGCGCGCGAAAATCGCGCTGCCGCCCGTGACGGTGCCGCCGGGCCGCTCAACGCTTGTGCTGCGGAGCGAGGCGCCGCCCGCGACGATTCCGGGCGATCCGCGGAAACTTGGCGTCGCGGTGTTCAGGCTCTCGGTGGTGGCGAGTGCGCAAAAATGAGATTGGCGCACGGGCGGCGCGGCGTGTTTGCTCCGCGCAAGATGCCCAAGCCGATCAATCTGCGCCGCGTATTTTCGGGGAAGCGTGTGCTCGTCACGGGTGGACTCGGCTTCATCGGCTCAAATCTCGTGCGCGAACTCGTCGCGCTCGGCGCGCGCGTGTCCGTCGTGGACAGCCTCGTGCCCGCATACGGCGGCAACCGCCGCAACCTCGCTGGCCTCGCTTCCCGCGTGAAGATCCACATTGCCGACGTGCGCGACTGGCCGCGGCTGCCGAGCCTCGTGCGCGGGCAGGATTTTCTTTTCAACCTCGCCGGCCAGACGAGCCACATGGACTCGATGACGGATCCGATCACGGACCTCGACATCAACGGCCGCGCGCAGCTCGCGATCCTCGAGGCCTGCCGCCTGCACAATCCCGCGATCCGGATCGTGTTCGCGAGCACGCGGCAAATCTACGGCAAGCCTGACTACCTGCCGGTGGACGAGTCGCATCCGCTGCGGCCGGTCGACGTGAACGGCATCAACAAGATCGCGGGCGAGTCGTTCCATCTTCTCTACTCGCGCGTCCACGGCATCGCGTCCACGGCCCTGCGGCTCACCAACACCATCGGCCCCCGCATGCGGATCAAGGATGCGCGCCAGACCTTCGTGGGCGTGTGGATCCGCCGCTTGCTCGAGGGCCAGCCGATCGAGGTGTGGGGTGGCGAACAGCTGCGCGATTTCACCTACGTGGACGACGCCGTGGAGGCCTTTCTCCTCGCGGCGGCCCGGCCCGAGGGCATTGGTGGAGTCTTCAACCTCGGCGGCCCGCCGCCTGTTTCGCTTCGGAAACTGGCGGAGACGCTCGTCACGCTGAATGGCGTTGGGCAGTTCACGGTGCGTGAGTTTCCGAGTGACCGGAAGAAAATCGACATCGGTGATTACTTTGCCGACGGCCGGCTCATCGCGCGCAAACTCGGCTGGAAACCGCGCACCGATTTGCGCACGGCGCTGGCGCGGACCCTCGACTACTACCGCGGCGAGCTGCGGCATTACGTCTAGTAGGCGGGCCGCGGGGAGGCGGCGAAGTCGCAAGATACTGGCCAAGGCTTTTCTTGCGCCTTCGGCGCGTTTTTGCGGCCATGTAGCCCGCGATGCCCCAGCCTGCCCTTACCTTCGTTGTTCCGCTCTACCAGAGCGCCGAGTCCATCGGCGCGGTGGTGCGCGAAATCGAGGGGCTGGTGATTCCGGGCGGCCACGAGATCGTGCTCGTCCACGACGGCAGCGGGGAGCCCACGAGCCGCGTGGCGCGCGAACTCGTGCGCACCGCCAGGATCCCGATCACGCTGGTCGAACACGCGCGCAACTTTGGCGAACACAACGCCGTGCTCAGTGGCTGGCGCCGGGCCCGCGGCGCGCACATTGTGAACCTCGACGACGACGGGCAAAATCCGCCGGCCGAGGCCGTGCGGCTCTGGGAGCACGCGCGGGCGACGGGGCTCGACGTGGTTTTTGGCCACTACGAGGAGAAGAAGCACTCGGCGTGGCGCAACCTCGGCAGCCGGTTCACCAGTCGCATGACCGACTGGGCGCTCGACAAGCCGCGGGGCTTCTATCTCTCGAGTTTCCGCTGTGTGAGCGCATTTGCGGCGAGCCAGGTGGTCACTTATGCTGGCCCTTTCCCTTACATCGACGGGCTGCTGTTGCAGGTCACGCAGCGGATCGGATCGATCACGGTGCGTCATGAGGCGCGCGTGGCCGGGGCGAGCACCTACACGCTGCGCCGGCTGGTGCGCCTGTGGCTGAGCGCGTGGATCAATTTCTCGGTGCTGCCGCTGCGGGTGGCAACGATGCTCGGCATCGCGATCGCGTTTTGCGGGGTGGTGGCGCTCGGGCTGGTCGCTTGGCTGTGGTTGAACGACACCGGCCCCGCCACGGGCTGGGGCTGGATCATGGCAGGGCTGCTGATTTTCTCGGGCACGCAGCTGGTGATGCTCGGTCTCTTCGGCGAATACCTCGGGCGGATGTTCCTGGCGGTGAACCAGCGCCCGCAGTCCGTCGTGCGCGAGGAAGTGCGCAGCGATCACGCCCGCGGCTGAGGGCCGAGCGTGCGCTCCCAGTGGGCGAACTCGCGGGCGAGGCCGGCCTCGACGGCGGCGATGGCGTCTTGCGGCGGCGTCGTGCGCACGCGGGCGAGGAACGCGAGCGCCGCGAGCGCGCGGCGCCACTCGTGCGAGCACGCCTCGGGCAGGAGTGACGCGAGGTAGTCGCGGCACCACGTGCGAAAACCGTCGTCCGCCGCGGCCACGAGCGCGCGGCGCCAGCGCCGCGCGAGCAGAAGGGAATTCTGTTCGTCGCGGGCTTTCCGGCCGGGCGAGGCGCTGATGTGGTGGCGCACGACGCTGCGCAGCGCGACTACGTTCACGCGGCCGGCGGCTGCCGCGCGGAAACAAAGGTCGATGTCCTCGCCGCCGTTGAAAAAGCCTTCGTCAAAACCGCCGAGCCGTTGCCAGAGATCACGGGTGAGCAGCACGCACGCGCCGGTCACGGCGGGCGAACGGCGGAAGGGGCGCAGGAAACGAAGAATGAAATGGGGCCGCGCGGAGGTGTGGACAGGTTTGCCGCAGATGTTCACCACGAGCCCGGCGTGATCGACGGCGCCGGTGCGGGCGTTGAGCTGGACATTCCCAACGAGCCCGGCGCGGGCGCCGAGCGCGCGGTGGGCGTCGACCATCGGCTCCCACCATCCGGACTGGAGCACGAGGTCATTGTTCAACAAGGCGAGAAACTCCCCGCGGGCGACGGCGGCGCCGCGGTTGTTGGCGGCGGCGTAGCCGAGGTTGCGTTCGTTGAGGACGACGCGAATCGCGGGGTCGGCGGAGAGGCTTTCCAGCCACGCGCGCGTGCCGTCCGTGCTGCCGTCGTCGACCAAGATGATTTCGTGGGCGAGGCCGGCGGGCAGCGTGGCGCGGAGGCTCGCCAGCATCGCCTGCGTCAGCGGCAGGCAATTGTAGAGGGGGATGATGATGCTGACCTGCAACGGAGAAGAAGGGGAGACGGAGAGACCGGGAGAGAGGGAGAAAAGACCCAAGCGAGTATGCTATCTCTCCATCCCTCTGTCTCTCTTTCTCTCCTTCCCGGCCATTACTTCTCTTCCGCGATGCGCTTGAGGTAGGCGCCGTAGGAAGATTTCCCGAGCTTGGCGATGTTGGCGTCCAGGCCCGCGCGATCGATCCAGCCCTTGCGGAAGGCGATTTCCTCGAGGCAGGCGATTTTCAGGCCCTGGCGATTCTCGATGACGGACACGAACTGGCCGGCTTCGAGCAATGAGTCATGGGTGCCGGTGTCGAGCCACGCGGTGCCGCGGCCGAGCAGTTCGACGTGGAGGCTGCCGGTGTCGAGGTAGAGCCGGTTGAGATCCGTGATCTCGAGCTCGCCGCGCTTCGACGGCTTGAGCGTGCGCGAGCGGCGGACGACGTCGGCGTCGTAGAAATAGATGCCGGGGATGGCGTAGTTGGATTTTGGCTGCGCCGGCTTTTCCTCAAGCGAGAGCACGCGGCCGTCGGGCGCGAACTCGACCACGCCGTAGCTCTTGGGATCAGCGACGTGGTAGCCGAAGATCGTGGCGCCGCTGGTGCGGGCTCCGGCGCGCTCAAGGGACCGGACAAAGTCGTGACCGTAGAAAAGATTGTCCCCGAGGACGAGCGCAGCCGGCTCGTTCCGGAGGAAGCCGGTGTCGCCCGCGATATGGAAGGCCTGCGCGAGTCCGTCCGGGCTGGGCTGCTCGGCGTAGCTGAGCTTCAGGCCGAGGTTTGTGCCGTCGCCGAGGAGCTTTTTGAACAGCGGCAGATCCGTGGGCGTCGAGATGACGAGGATCTCGCGGATGCCGGCGAGCATCAGGACCGACAGCGGGTAGTAGACCATCGGCTTGTCGTAGACCGGCATGAGCTGCTTGCTCACCGCAATCGTCAGCGGGAAGAGACGCGTGCCGGAGCCGCCGGCGAGGATGATGCCTTTGCGATTCATGAAAATGGAGTCCGCCGCTCAGGCTTTGCCGAGGCGCTGGAGCTTGTAGGAGCCATCGAGGATCGACTGCCACCATGACTGGTGGTCGAGATACCATTGGACCGTCTTGCGAAAGCCGGAGGTGTGATCCTGCTTCGGCGTCCAGCCGAGCTCGCGTTTGATCTTCGTCGCGTCGATCGCGTAGCGGAGATCGTGGCCGGGGCGGTCGGTGACGAAGGTGATCTGCGAGTCGTATTTCTTGCCGTCGGCGCGCGGGCGGAGTTCGTCGAGCAGCGCACAGAGCAGGCGGACGAGATCGATGTTCTTCCGCTCATTGTTGCCGCCGATGTTGTAGGTCTGGCCGGGCACGCCCTTGGCGATGACGGTGTGCAGCGCCTCGGCGTGATCGACCACGTAGAGCCAGTCGCGGATGTTCTCGCCCTTGCCGTAGACGGGGATCGGGTCGCCGCGCAGGGCCTTGAGGATGACGACGGGGATCAGTTTCTCGGGGACCTGGTAGGGGCCGTAGTTGTTCGAGCAGTTGGTGACGAGGACGGGGAGCTTGTAGGTGTCGGCCCAGGCGCGCGCGAGGTGATCGGAGGCGGCCTTGCTTGCGGAGTAGGGGGAATGCGGATCGTAAGGCGTGTGCTCGGTGAAAAGGCCGGTGTCGCCGAGGGAGCCGTAGACCTCGTCGGTCGAGACGTGAAGAAAACGGAAGCGGTCCTTGGCGGGGCCGGTGAGTTTCTCGAAGTGGGCGCGGGAGGCCTGCAGGAGCGTGAAGGTGCCGACGACGTTGGTCTGGATGAAGGCGCCCGGACCATCGATGGAGCGATCGACGTGGCTCTCGGCGGCGAGGTGCATGATCCAGTCGGGCTGGAACTCGGCGAAGAGCTTCGTCATCGCCGCGGCGTCGCAGATATCGGCCTGCGCGAAACGGTAGCGGGGGTTGGCCGCGAGATCGTCGAGGGAGTGGCGGTTGCCGGCGTAAGTGAGGGCGTCGACGTTGAGGACCGAGTGCGGCGTGGTCGTGACGAGGAGACGGACGAGGTTGCTGCCGATGAAGCCGGCGCCGCCGGTGACGAGGATGTTCATGCGGATATCAGGCGGCGCGCTGCCAGCGGGCGAGGTCGCGGGCGATGGCCTCGTGGACCTCGGTCATCTTGATGCCGACGCTGGCGAGCTTGGAGGACTCCATCGTGCAATTGGAGCGCGGGGTCTTGGCGGCGAGGTGCATGAACTCGGACTCGTCCCTGAAGAACAAGAATTCCTTTTTCGCGACGCCGCTCTTCTTGATGGCCTCGACGACCTCGTGAGTCGTGACCTGGCCGGGGTTGGTGACGTTGTAGAGGCCGAAGGGCACGCGTTTTTCCCAGCAGGCGAACGTGGCCGTCACGAATTCCTCGAGCTGCGAGACGGAGTTCGTCGCGGCGAGCAAGCGCGGGTAGCGGATGAGCTTGGTGAGGTAGTTGCGCGGATTGTCGACTTGATCGAACGGGATGCGCAGGCGCCAGACGTAGAGGTCGGGTTTGCCGGCGAGCACTTCCTCGCCGAGGGCCTTGGTGCCGCTGTAGAACGAGCAGTTGTTCGTGCGGAACGTGAAGTTCGGCGTGTCGGCCTCGGTGAAGCCACGGCCATCGGGCCGCGAGCCGGTGAAGATGCAGCCCGAGGAGACATGGCCCCACGGCACGCCAGCGGCGGCGCACGCATCGGCGATGATGCCGGGGAGGACGGCGTTGCCGAAGAGGCAGGCGTGCTTGTGCAGCTCGCAGGCGTCGACGTTGGGCTTGCCGGTGTAGCCGGCGGCGTTGATGAGGAACGCGGGCTTGTCGCGCAGCAGCGCGGCACGGAGCGTGTCGCCGTTGGTGTAGTCGAGATCGGCCCGGCGCAGATTACGGAATGGAATGCCCTTCCGTGTGAGCAAGGCCTGATATGC
>JAEUHB010000266.1 GCA_016794665.1 Opitutaceae bacterium | reverse complement strand
GTCGCGCTCAAGCTCGACGCCGAGAAAGAGGGCAGCGCTGCGGCAAAACGCTACGCCGTCACCGCCTATCCCACGCTCCTCCTGCTGAAGCCCGACGGCACCGAGCTCGATCGGATCATCGGCTACCGCGAGCCGGGACGGTTTATCGCGGAGTTCTCCGCCGGCGCCGCGGGCCGCCCGGCGGTGGTGCGGGCCCGAGAGGCGGCGGCGAAAGTGGCCGCCGACGAGCGCGAGGCCGTGCGCGCCCGCTACAGTCTGGCCAAGACGCTCGCGCAGCGCGGCCAGTCCGCCGAGGCGCTGGAGCACTACCTTTGGTGCTACGACGTAGGCATGGTGAAGGTGGCGAGTTACGTCGGGGTGAGGAACAGTTTCCTCACGATGGATCTCGGCCGTCTGGCCCGCGAATATGAGCCGGCGCGCGACGCGCTCCTGATGCGGCGCGACGCCGCGAAACGGCGCCTCCTGGACGGGGAGGCCGCCGCCACGCGCGACTTCGCCGCGCTCAGCGACGCCCTTGGCGATCAGGCCGCAAACCTCGCGATGTTCGATCAACTGCCAGCCGGTGATCCGCGGCGGCGGGCGTTTGGCCTGCGGGTGCAGGCGGCGCTGGTCGAGGCGCGCCGCTACGCGGATGCGCTGGAGGCCATGCCGGTCGGTTCCATCCTGCAACTGGTGGACGGGGCCTTGTCCCGGCCCGACCCCACGGCGGTCGACGTCTCTGTCTCGCGCGTGAGGGCCAAAGGGTATGTCTCTTACGTCGAAGTGCTCGCCGGAGCCGGCGACATGGCCCGCGCCCGCGAACTCATCGGCAAAATTCTCCGCATCGATGCGACCGAGGGAACGTGCGCGCTCCTGCGCCGGGCCGCCGAGCGCGCCGGGCGCCCTGAGCTGTTGCCCGCGATCGTGGCGAAACCGTAGCCGCTACCTGCCCGCCGCGAGGGCGCGCGCGATCGCGGCGTAGACCTCGGATTCGGGGATTTGCCGCACGCAGAAGCTGCGGTAGGAATCGCCCCTCACGCACGGCGACGGCAACGCGCCCGCGGGAAAACACGCGCAGGGCAAGGCCGTCTGCAGGACGGAATGGCGCTCGCCGACGGGGCGCCAGATGGTGGCGTTCTGCGAACCGAAGAGCGCCACGACCGGCGTGCCCACTGCGGCGGCGATGTGCATGGGTCCGCTGTCGTGGCACAGAAAAGCGTCGAAACGGGCGGAGAGCGCTGCGAAGGCGGCGACCTGTGCCGCGGACGGCACCGTGACAACGTGGGTTTTCGCCGCGCCGCGAATCGCCTCGATCAATGGCTGCTCCGCCGGGCCGGCGGTGAGGAAGACCTGCACGCCGAGCTCGTCCTGGAGTCGATCGCAAACCGCGGCGAAGCGCTCGGCCGGCCAGACGCGGTGCGCGCTGCGCGAGCCAGGGTGAACGAGGACCTTTTTCCCGCCTGCGGGGACAAGGCGCTGCGCGGTTGAGTCGTCGGTGGCGCGAGGCACCAGCCGAACCTCCCGCGACATGATCGGCACCCCGATGGCGGCGGGCAGCGCGAGGTAGGTCTCGGTGATGTGGTGCGAATCGTAGAACGCGTTGGTGACCTTGGCCGCATGGGTGTAAAGGCGGGGGTAGCGGTGGACGATGAGCTCACGGTTGAAAGTCGCGCGCACCGACGCCCCGGTCAGGCGGGTGACGAGCGCGGTCTTCTCCGTGTTGTCGAAGTCCAGCACGTGCGTGAAGCGCGTGCGGCGCAGCGCCGCGACGAAACGAGGCCATTCGAGCGCGCGCCGGGGAAACGTGAGCGCCGCGTTGATCCCGGGGTTGAGCGGCACGACGCCGGCGTAGGCGGCCTCGGTGAGAAACGTGATGTGCGCCCCAGGCCAGTGCAGACGCAGGTTTCGGACGACGCTGCCGAGCAGCACGATGTCGCCGAGGTAGCGGCGGCGGATGACGAGGATGCGTGGGGCTGATGGGCTCAAACTACCGGAAGGTTCTGGCCGCCGATTGCGCGGATGAAGCGGATAATACCATCCGCGAAACCGGCGAAATCCGCGGTCAATGGTTTCCCTGCTGGCGATCGAAGAGGGATTTGTAGAGCGCGTTCGCGGCGTAGAGCGAGGCGTGGTCGCCGCTCGCGACGATCTCGCCGCGGTCGAATACGAGGATCTTGGTCGCGTCGCGGATGGTGGAGAAGCGGTGCGCGATGATGAGGACGGTCTTTCCGCGCATGAGCTTTTTCAGCGCCGCCTGAATCGCGGCCTCGCTATCGCTGTCGAGGGCGCTGGTCGCCTCGTCCAGGATGAGGATCGGGGCATCGCGCAGGAAGGCACGCGCGAGGGCAATGCGCTGGCGCTGGCCGCCGGAGAGCGAGGCGCCGCGTTCTCCGACGATGGTGTCGTAGCCGTGTGAGAGCGACAGGATGAAGTCGTGGGCGAAGGCATCGCGCGCAGCCTGCTCGACCTCGGGGCGCGTGGCGTCGGCGCGGCCGATGAGGAGATTGGCGAGGATGGTGTCATTGAAGAGGACGGCCTCCTGCGAGACGACGGCTATGTTGCGGCGCAGGTCGTTGAGGCGCATCGCGCGCACGTCGATGCCGTCGATCGCGACACGTCCCGCGGCGGCTTCATAGAAACGCGGCACGAGGTTGGCGAAGGTGGTCTTGCCCGCGCCGCTGGGCCCGACGAGCGCGCACACGGTGCCGGCGGGGACAGCGACCGTGACGTTGCGCAGCACGGGCAAGTCCTCGCGGTAGGAGAACGAAACGCGGTCGAACGCGAGGTCGCCGCGCAGGCGTCCGACCGCGACTGGTTTCTCCGGATCGGCGATGGTGATCGGCTCGTTGAACACCTCGTCGAGGCGGGCCAGGGCGGCGGAGCCGCGCTTCAGCTCGCTGTTCACCGCGCCCAGTTTCTTGACCGGGTCGTAGCACATATAAAGCGCGGTCAGAATGGCGAAGAACTGGCCCCACGTGAAACCCGCGCGATAGGCATAGACGAGGGTGGCGGCGATGCCGACGGCGCTGATTACCTCGATCACCGGCGTCAACATGCCGGCGTATTTTGCGGCCTTCATTTGGAAGCCGAGCAGGCGGCCGGTGGCGCGCTCGAAGCGCTCGTTCTCCCGCTGCTCGAGGCTGAAGGCCCGGACCTCGCGCGCGGCGCCGAGATTCTCGCTCAGC
>JAEUHB010000194.1 GCA_016794665.1 Opitutaceae bacterium | reverse complement strand
GGTGAGGATGTTGTCCAGCGTGACGACCGTGTTGCTGCCGGCGGGGCGGAGGAGGCCGAGGCCGATGGTGGTGAGGTAGCCCTTGGTCGTGTCGCGATATTTGTTCTCGGCCTGCGACCAGTTGAGGCCGCCGGAGAACTTGCCGCCGTTTTCCAGCTCGTGGCTGAACTGCGTGCCGAGCACGTAGGTGGGGCCGTATTTGCTGCGCTGCGAGACGTCGGTGTTGACGTTGCCATTGCCCGTGCCGGTGGTCGTGGGCGCGCTGGTCACACGGTTGGGGGTGAAGCCCGCCGCGGGCGTGCCAGGGCTGAACGTGATCGAGCGGCCGTTGAAGATGAGGTCATACCAGTTCCACTGGCCGGTGAAGGAGAGCTTGGTGCGTGGCCCGGCGCGATAGTCGATCTTCCCGGAGAGCGATTCGCGATGGGTGAGCTTCTGCTCGTCATACATCTGGAGCGAGTTGAGGTAGGGGTTGGTGAGCGTGGCGCCATTGGCGGTGAAATTCCACGCGTAGCCGGCGCGCGGGTAATCGTGCGCGATTTCGGAGAGCCGGTAGCTGAGGTTGAAGCCGAGCTTGTCGCTCACGCGGCGCGAGTAATTGAGATCGACGTTGGGGCGGATGAGGAGCTTCGGGCCGTTGCCCCACGCGCCGCGTCTGGAGAAGGTGAGGTTGTCGGCGTTGCCCGTGAGCTTCACGTCGTAGCTGAACTGCGTGCGCGCCTCGCGATCGAAGGCGCTCTTGGTGACGAGGTTCACCTGGCCGCCGGTGTTGTCGGCGGACATGTCGGGCGTCATCGTCTTGAAGACCTCGATGGTCTCGACGTTGTTGATTGCGACTTGCTCGAGCTCGAAGCGCCGGCTGTCGCCGGAGGAAGTGCCGGAGGCGACGCGCCCGCCGTCGACGGTGACATTGGTGAAGATCGGGTTCATGCCGCGGAGCGAGACGGCGCGGGCGTCGTTGGCCGTGTAGTCGATGCCGATGCCGGGGAGAAACTTCAGGTATTCGCCGACGTTGCCCTCGGAGATGTCGCCGAACTGATCGGCGGCGGCGACGAGCTTTTGGTTGAACGACGCCTTCTGGAGCGCGATGGCCTGCGCCATGCCCTCCTTGCTGGTGGCGACGGTAAACGCCTCGAGCATGATCGTGTCGGATTTGAGCGTGGCGCGGACGACCGCGGCCTGGCCGGCGACGACGTTTACCGTCTGTGTCGCAGCGCTCATGCCGGGGTAGGTGATGGTGAGCGTCTGCGTGCCGGCAGGCGCGGACGGAAAGCGGAACACGCCCTCGCGCTCCGAGGTGGTGCGGAGCGCCGTGCCGCCGACGGCAATCTCGGCGCCCTCAAGGTAGCGGCCGGCGGAATCGCTGACGACGCCGTTGATTGAGCCCGCGGCGGCTTGGGCGCGGGCGGCGGGAATGGAAAGCAAGCTCGCAATCAGGACGACGGCGCAGGCGACGAGGCGGGTGGGTGAGGTCATGAGGGTTTGGGTTGGGCGCACGCCGGGACATGCGCGGGAGCAGGGTGCAACACATGCGGTCCGGCGCGCAAACCTGCGGTCGGAGGTTTTTCGCAGGACAGTAAGGCCGCGCCGGCGCCGTTATTTCTTCTTCTGCTGATCCCAGCCCTGTGCGCTGACAATTCGGTTCAGCCCGGCGAGGGCGGGGTGATCCTTGGCGACGAAGCCGTGGCGCTCGAGGTAGACGAACGCGCGCCGCGTCGACTCGATTTCGCCGCGCTGGCGCTCGAGCTCGGCAGCGGGCTGCGTGCGCAGGGTCTGCACGTAGGCGTTGGCGAGCAAATCGACGCGCTGCGCCGTGGCGGCGTCCTTCTCGTAGACGAGCGACTCGGCGAGGCGGAGCAGCTCGGCGACGCTGTCGCGCGGGAGCTGCGCGGCGGCGGAGCGGATGCCGGCGGCGATGCTGCGGCGCTTCGCGAGCGTGGCCGCGGGAGTCAGCGCGCCGTCGGTGCCGCCCTCGATGGAGCGCGGCGGGAGCGGGCGATACCAGATGTTGCGGAAGCGGACGGGATTGCCGTGGTCCTGGAGCTTGAGCGGGCCGCGCTCGGGAAACGGCCGGTGCGAGCTGCGCCGCATGTTGCCGCCCGGCCCTTCGAGCGGCGTGTGGTCCTGGATGAGCACGCCGTTGCAGTAGACGGTGATGTAGCCGGGATCGACGAGCTTGCCATCCTGATACACGGGGCGGCGGAACGTGATGTCAAAGGCCTGGAACTCGCCCGGCGGGCGCAGCGCGTTGGCGAGCGGCGGGTTGATGCCGTAGATGGAGCCGGCGAAGCCGTCCGCGTAGGTGGGGTTGTTGTAGTTGTCGAGGACCTGGACCTCCGCGAGGCCCATCAGGAAAATGCCGCTGTTGCCGCGGCCCTGGCTGTTGCCCTGCACGTTGACCGGAGCGGCCCACTCGACGTGCAGCTGGCAGTCGCCGAACTGCTCCTTGGTGCGGATCTGGCCGGAGCGCGGCACGCACTCGAGCGCGCCGTCGCGCACGATCCACTTCGTCGGCGCGGGCGGATCGCCGGGCTTGGTGTCGGCCTCCCATTTCGCGAGCGAGGCCGCGGTGCCATCGAAGAGCACGATCGCGTCCGAGGGCGGCCGGCCCGGCTGCGTCGCGGTGCTGGACGTGCCCGGTTCCACGCGCGGCGGCTGCGGGCGGTTGCGATCGTGGATCGCCCACGGGTGCGTGGCGTCGGGCGGATCGCCGGAGAAGGGCGTGCCGGTGGAGACGGCGGCGGGTGCGGACGCGACGAGGAGGAGAAACGGGAGGGCGAGGGGGAGTTTCATGGGAAAAGAAAGCGCCCGCATCCGACTCGGCGGACGCGGGCGCGCAAAGCAAAAAACAGCCGCCCTCAGCGCACGACGCGCGCGCCGCCGCCACCGAAGGTCTTCTCGACCTCCTTGCGCGTGGCCATCGACGTGTCGCCGGGCGTCGTCGAGGCGAGCGCGCCGTGGGCGGCGCCATACTCGACGGCCTTCTGCGCGTCGTTGAACTCAAGGAAGCCGAACTGCAGGCCGCTCGCGAACGAGTCGCCGCCCCCGACGCGGTCGAGGATCTCGAGGTCGGGATATTTGCGGCTCTCGTGGAACTTGCCGTCGTGCCACAGGATCGCGGACCAGTCGTTGATCGTCGCGCTCTTCACGGCGCGCAGCGTGGTCGCCGCGACCTTGAAGTTCGGGAACGCCTTCACCGCGGTCTCGATCATCGCCTTGAAGGCGTCGAGCTCGATCTTGCTGATGTTGTGGTCGACGCCCTTGACCTCGAAGCCGAGCGACGCGGTGAAGTCCTCCTCGTTGCCGATCATCACGTCGACGTATTTGGCGATCTCGCGGTTGACCTCCTGCGCTTTCTTCAGGCCGCCGATGGTCTTCCAGAGCGACGGGCGGTAGTTGAGATCGTAGCTCACGATCGTGCCGTGCTTCTTGGCGGCCTTGACGGCCTCGACGGTGAGCTCGGCCGTGGACGTGGACAGCGCGGCGAAAATGCCGCCGGTGTGGAACCAACGCGCGCCGAGCTTGCCGAAAATGTGATCCCAGTTGAAGTCGCCGGGCTTGAGCTGCGAGGCGGCGGTGTTGCCGCGGTCGGGGTTGCCGACGGCGCCACGGATGCCGAAGCCACGCTCGGTGAAATTCAGGCCGTTGCGCACGGTGCGGCCGATGCCGTCGTCCTCGCGCCACTTGATGAACTGCGTGTCGACGCCGCCCTGCATGATGAAATCCTCGACGAGATGGCCGACCTCATTGTCGACGAACGCGGTGCAGACCGCGGTCTTGTAGCCAAAGCATTTCCGGAGGCCGCGGGACGTGTTGTATTCACCGCCGCCCTCCCAGACCTTGAATTCGCGCGCGGTGCGGATCCGGCCCTCGCCGGGGTCGAGGCGGAGCATGACTTCGCCGAGGGAAATTTGGTCAAAGGCGCAGGAGGCTGCGGGCTTGATGGTGAGGCTCATGGTGGAGGGAGGTGGAAAATAGGAAGGGAGAGTCGAATGAAAGAGGCGGCTAAGGGTCAATCGCCGACTCGATCGGTGCGGGCCGGAGCGGCGTGTGCCTTGCGCCAGTGCCGGTGAAATGCCTCCACGGCATCGGTGGCTGCGAGCACCCCTCGACCGAGCGGGCCGGAGTTTTCGAGGGCCATCTCGCCCGAAAGCCAGCGATTGAAGCCAAAGCGTTCGGTCGCGCGCAGCGCCTCCGCCGGGTTTGCCCGCAGGGCGCGTAGGCTCTCGGCAACCGAGTGCAAGTGCGCGAGGCCGGGATCGTCGCGGATGGCGGTCTTGACGGCCAGAATCGCCGCGTCGATTCGTTCGGTGAACTCGCGCTGCTCCGCCGTGGTCGGCTCCGCCGGGATGAGGACGGCGCGCCGGGCGCGGTCATCCTTCCACTTGGAGCGGGCTGCCATCGTGATCCCCGCAAACCCGCCGGCGCCAAGCACCAGCAGTGCGGCTCCGAGCCACCGCATCGGGCCCGGATACCTGGGCGGCGTCGCCGAGGGGGCTCCGAAATACGAAGCCGTAGGATTCGACGGATTGAAGTAGACGGGCACGTCTTGCCCGAGCGGTGTGTAGGTGAATTCCTCCCCGAGCAGGCCTTGGCTGGTGGTGGTTCGGGCCCCTGGATCGATGAACCACATCTGCCATTGCTGTTTTAGCAGGGGGAGCGTGGCCGCGGTCGTGGGGCCGAGCAGGCCGTGCCCGGTGTAGTCCCGATTCGCGGCCCGGAAGGTGTAGCTCGCCGTGACGCGGTAGCCGGCGTATTTCAGCCCGGGCTCAGGGCTGAATCTCAACTCGCGGAGGCGGCCGGTGGTTTTGGCCCACGTTGCAACGAGCTCGGCGTCAGACGGGGCGCGATTGGCGGCGCGAACCAGCAGCAGGCCGGCAAGGCCCAACGCTGTGAAGAGCAGAGCGAGCAGCACCAGCCAGCTCCATGCGTTCTGCCGGTCCATGCCGTGACGATGGGGAGCGGGGCGGTTGGCTCAAGCTGCTTCATGGCGGCGGCCTTGCAGGGCGGCGCGGCGGACGTTTGGGCGGTGCTCGCCCGGTGCGCGCGCGCTATCGACTTCCCGCTCGCATTACGCAGGTAAATTTGGCGGTGTGATGCTGTTCACTGCGCCGGTCCCACCCCATGCCGCCCGTCCGAATAACGCTTTTGGTTTCACTTCTGGTGCTTTGTTCTGGTTGTGCCTTCGGCGGGCGTGCGTCGCGGATCGAGCAACACGCGGCGAAGTTCGCCGCGCTGCCCGCCGGCGTGCAGCGCCACGTGCGCTCCGGCAACATCGACTATGGCTTTGATCAGGATACCGTCTTCATGGCGATCGGCGGTCCGTCGCGGGTGACCCCGCTCGCCGAGCCTGAAGGTGCTTTCACGTGGTCGTATCGAAATTTTGTCTTCGGCACCGCGCCGGCGGCGGCCCTCACGATGGCGGCCCCGGGCGGTTTTGCAGATCCGTCGCGGGTCGCCGGTCCCGGCACGGGCCGCAACAGCTCCGTGCCGTCGCGCGCACCCAACAGCGTCCCCAGCGCGACGCTCGACACCTCCGCCGCGGGGATCGGGACGTTGCACGTGGATTTTGTCGAGGGACGGGTCGCGCGCATTCGCGTCGAGCCGTTCTGACGCGCGCCGCGGCGCAGTGCGGCCTTGTGTCGGGCCGGGCGCGCAACTGGGATAACGGCACCCCTCCCATGAAAGCGATCACCCGACGTTCGTTTCTCAACCGCACCGCCGTCACCGGCCTGGGCTTGTTCGCGGCCCGCGGTCTGCGGCCCTCGACGTGGGCGGCGTCCGCCGGGGCCAACGATGCCATCCGCATCGGCGTGATCGGTCTGGGCGGCAAGGGCTGGCAGCACATGAAGCTGCTGTCGCGGCGCAAGGACACGCGCGTCGTGGCCGTCTGCGACCTCGATCCCAAGAATCTGGCGCGCGCGCGCGACGAGCTGGCGGGCGACCAGGTCGCGCCCTTTGCGACCACCGATGCGCGGCAACTGCTCGCGCGCGACGATGTGGATGCGGTCTTTGTCGTCACCGGCAACCACTGGCACGCGCTGCTCAGCGTGTGGGCGTGCCAGGCGGGGAAGGATGTCTACGTCGAGAAACCGATGACGCACACGGTCTGGGAGGGCCGCAAACTGATCGAGGCCGCGGCGAAATACCGGCGGGTCGTCCAGGTCGGCACGCAGTATCGTTCGGAGAGCGGCCTCGCCGCCGGCATCCAGTGGCTGCATGAGGGCCACCTCGGCAAACTCAAGCACGTCCATTGCCTGTATCTCGCCCGGCGCGGCTCCATCGGCCGCCGCCGGCCGTGGTATCCCGACGGGATCGACTACGATATGTTTTGCGGGCCCACCCCGGTCGTGCCCCTTGAGCGCGACAAGCTCCACTACGACTGGCACTGGTCGTGGGCCACCGGCAACGGCGAGATCGGCAACAACGGCGTGCACCTGCTCGACATCGCGCGCCGCATCGTGCGCAGCGAGGCGCCCCCGCGCCGCGTGCTCGGTGTCGGCGGGCGCTTCGTGGTCGACGACGTCGCCGAGACTCCGAACACGCACCTGGCCGTCTACGACTATCCCGCCGCGCCGGTGATCTTCGAGGCGCGTGCGCTGCCGGCCAAGCCCGACGTTAGCTACTCGGATCAGATCAACGGCACGCGCGTGGGCGTCGTCGCGCACTGCGAGGGCGGCTACATCGCGGGCCTCGTGGGCTGCGCCGCCTACGACCCGAGCGGCAAGGTGATCCAAAAATTCGGCGGCGATGGCGGCGGCGCCACGCACCTCAACAATTTCCTCGCCGCGGTGCGCAGCCGGCGCGCGCAAGACCTCGCCGCGCCGCCGGAGATCGGGCACGGTTCGGCGGGGCTCTGCCACTTTGGCAACATTTCGTTGCGCGTCGGCGCGCCCGCCGCGCCGGCGGAGATCGAAAAGGCGCTCGAGCCCGTGCCCGCCGCCATGGCCATGAACCGCGCGATGATGGCCCACCTCGGGGTTCATGGCGTGGATTTGGCGAAGCAGCCGCTCACGCTGGGGACCTGGCTCGACCTTGAGCCGAGCTGGGATGGCATCGCTCAGATCGGCGCGGCGAACCCCGCGTTGCTCGAGCGTGCGCGCTACCTCGTGCACGAGGTCCAGCGCCCGCCCTTCGCGATCCCGGAAGTCGTTTGATCATGAACCTGCCAACCATCATTGGCGCCGCATTGCTGTCGGCGCTGCTCCTGCCGGTCGGCGCGGCCGCCGCGGAGAAACCGTTTCACACGGCGGAGCTGCTTTTCCCACTCGAGTCCTGGCACAACCACGGCTCATGCATCGTCGAGACGCCCGCGGGCGACCTGTTGATGTGCTGGTTCCACGGGTCCGGCGAGCGCAAGGCCGACGACGTCATCATCGAGGGGGCGCGCCGCCGACGCGGCGACCGCCAGTGGAGCCGCCGCTTCCTCCTCGCCGACACGCCTGGCTATCCCGACGGCAATCCGTGCCTGACCATCGGCGCGGACGGACGGCTGTGGCTGTTTCACACCACGATCCTCGCGCACACGTGGGAGAGCGCGCTGCTTAAGGTCCGGACGAGCCGCGACTACGCGGGCGACGGTGCGCCGCGCTGGGAGACGAGCGAAGTCGTGCACGTGACGCCGGGGCCGGAGTTCGCCGCGGAGGTCGCGCGCCGCCTCCCCGAGTTGGAGGCGATGGTGAGCCAGCGCGAGCTCACCGACAAACAGCGCCGCGAGGCGGACGATTTTCTCGGCGCGATGCGCCGCCACGCGGGCGACGAACTCTACAGCCGCCTCGGCTGGATGACGCGCGCGCACCCCGTGTGGCTCGACCGCGGCCGGCTGATCGTGCCGCTTTATCACGACGGCTTCAGCTTTTCGTTGATGGCTTTGACGGATGACGGCGGGCGCACGTGGCGCGCGAGCGCACCGCTCGTCGGCGCCGGCAACATCCAGCCCAGCATAGTGACGCGCGCCGACGGCACACTCGTCGCCTACATGCGCGACAACGGCCCGCCGCCAAAGCGCGTCCTCGCCAGCGAATCACGCGACCGCGGCGAAACGTGGTCGCATGTCCACGACACCGAGCTCCCGAATCCCGGCGCCGGCACCGACCTCATCAAGCTGCGCAACGGCCGCTGGGTTTTCATCGGCAACGACACCGAGCAGGGCCGTCACCGCCTCGCCGTGAAAATCTCCGACGACGAAGGCCGCACCTGGAAATGGACGCGCCACCTCGAGCGCGACGAGCCGGGCCCCGCCGCCGGCTCCTACCACTATCCGTCAATCATCCAGGCGCGCGACGGTTCGTTGCACGCGAGCTACAGCTATTTCCTCAGCCGCGCCTCCGTGCCCAAGCCGGCGTCCGGCGAGCCCCCGACGAAGTCGATCAAGCACGCGCACTTCAACGAGGCGTGGGTGCAGGCCGGCGATTCGCGGTAGGGCCATCGCGCGAGCGGTCACTCTTCCGTCTTGGCGGCCGCGGCCTTCGGCGTGGGCGCAGTTTCCGGATCCCACGTCACGCTGTAGAAGCCGAGGAACATCTCGTCGAAGGTCTGATCGCCCCAGCGGATGGTCCGGTTCGGGTCGGGGTTGGCGGGATTACGCTTCGAGTTGTCGAAGGTGCCGCTCAGCAGCGCCCAGCTGCCGGCGGGGATTTTCCGCGGCGTCGCGAGCTGGTAGGTGAGCTGCCAGTTGAAATCGTAGCGCGGCACGGAGGCGATGACCTCGCGGCGGCCGTCGGTGCCGAGCAGTTCGAACTTCATCGAGCGCCCGCGCAGGTGCATGTGCGGGGTCACGCTGTGGAGCGTCGCGCCGCGCCGGAAGGGGAAGGTCGCCTGGACGGGCGCGTTCGCGTCGCCGGGGGCGATCTCAAAGGTGTCGTTCGCGATCGGGATGCTCTCGTAGCGCAGCGCGGGCTTCTCCTTCAGAAGGTAGAGGCCGATCTCGGTCTGATCGGTCTGCGGCGTGCCAATGGTGGTGTAGTGCAGCTCGAGATCAAAGACCGCGTTGGCCGGGATTGGCTTGCCGGAGTTGGGGGGAAACGCGCCCTGCGTCGCGCCCGGCGCCCACGCGACGAACATCTCGACGATGCCCGACGGGGCGCGTTCGCTCCGGTTGCCGCCGCCGATGACGCGCGCGATCACGTGGTGCAGCACCTTGTTGTTGCCCGGGCGAACCCAGAAGCCGCCGACCCAGCCGGGCGCGGCGTTGCCGGCGTTCACCTTGACGTGGCGGTATTTCAACACGCCGGTCGCGGGAATCTCCTCGGGCTTCGGCAGGCGCAGCACGATGTCGGGCTGGCCGAGCGGCCACGAGGGCGGGGGAGCGGCCGGGAGTGACGCGAGGGGGTCGTCGCCCTCGCCGCGCGGGGCGCCTTGGTGGACCCAGCGGAGCAGCGTCTGCGCGTCGGCGAGCGGGAGCGCGGTGTGGTTCGCAAACTTGCCGATCGCGGGGTCGGCGTCCCACGGCGGCATGCGGCGCGTGAGCAGGACTTCCTCGATCATCCCGGCCATGCTCTTGATCTTGCGGTGGCCGTTCATCGACCATGAGCCGATGTTGCCGGGGCTGTGGCAGCTCACGCAGTTTTTCTGGAGGATGGGCGCGACGTGCTTTGCGTAGGAAACCGGCGCGGTGTCGGGGCCCTCGCCGCCGTCGAACGAAATGACACAACCGCGCGCGACGGTCTTCGCCGTCGTGATGGCGTGGCCGGCGAGAAATTCCGTGAGCGCCGTCTCGAGGTGGCGCTCGGTGGGCGCCGGTTTTTGCGCGCCTTCGATGACCTGATCGTCCACGGCGCCGCGGTAGAAGACCGTCCAGTCCTTGGTGCTGATGGCGACCGCCTCGCCGGTGCGATTCACGCGGAGGTGGCGCGCGAGGCCCTGCGTGTCGTCCTTCAGCACGGGCAGGAACGGTGCGCGCAGCTCGCGCATTTCCTTGAGAATGCTCGCGCGGTCGTCGCCGGAGCTGGAGTTCACCATCACGATGTCGGCGCCGCGCGCGGCGTAGTCGTCGCGCATGACCTTGAGCTTGGCGGCATATTGGCGGGCGACGGGACAGCCGTTGGCCGTGAAAAACAGGACGACGGCCCGGGCGTCGGAGCGCCGCAGCTCGAACGCGGTTCCGCGCTGGTCGAGCAGCACGAAGTTCGAGACCTCGGTGGCCGCGAAGAGCGGAGCGCTGAGCGCCAACAGCGAAACGGCGCGCAGGGCTTGGAGGCGAGTTGTAGGAAGGAGTCTCATGATCGTTACGACAGCTTAAGGGCGCACCATTGCCCGGGCCGCGGGAGAATGCCAGACGAGAAGAGCGCGGGCGCGGGATGCGCGCTTGCGGTCGGATGACCGCGGCGATTCGATTGGTGGGTAGTCCCTGTTTTGAACCCCCATGCGCCTGGCCTCAATCTTCCGGCAGCTTGTTTTGATCGGTGCGGTTGGGCCGGCCGTGCTGTTTGCGGCCGCGCCCCTCGTGTCCGTCGGCGTGGCGCGGGCTGACATCACGCCGGAGCTGCCGATCCAACTCGCGGGTTACCAGCAGCGCACCACGGAGGCGACGCGCGTAGGCGCGCCGATGAGTGTGCGCGCGCTCGCCATCGGGTCTGACCAGGAAGGCCCCGTTGTGCTCGTCGTGGCGGACGTGATTGCCGTGAACTCGGCGTTGAGCGACGCCGTCGCTGCGGCCGTGCGGGCGCGCCACCCGCGCATCGGGCGCGAGCGCGTCGCCGTGTGCGCGACGCACCAGCACAACGGCCCGGCGATTGCGGGCACGATTCCCTTCATGTTTTCGCGCGACCTGCCCGCGGACGTGATGGGGCGGCTCGAAAAATTCACAGTGATGCTCCGCGAAAAAATGATCACCGCCGCGCTCGCCGCGCTGGCGGACCGGAAGCCCGCGCGGCTGGCGTGGGCGCAAGGCTGGGCGGGCTTTGCCGTGAACCGCCGCCGCATCGTCGACGGCAAGCACGCGGGCTACACCGACCAGCCGGGTGGTGTCGTGGACCACGCGTTGCCCGTGCTGCGCGCGACTGATGCAGCCGGTGGCGTGCGCGCGGTGCTCGCGAACTACGCCTGCCATTGCACGGTGCTGAAGGGTGGGGAGAATTTCGTCCACCACGACTGGGCGGGTGACGCGGCGCAGCGCGTCGAGGCGGCGCACGCGGGCGCGGTGGCGCTCGTGACCATCGGCTGCGGCGCCGATTCCGATCCGCAGCCGCGCGGGTTGGCGGAGGTGGCCACACACGGAAAAACCATCGCGGCCGAGGTCGCGCGCGTGACGGCCGGCGCGATGAGGCCGCTCGGCCGCGTGACGGCCGCGAAATTTGAGCGTGT
Source organism: Opitutaceae bacterium (assembly GCA_016794665.1). Classification (GTDB taxonomy): domain Bacteria; phylum Verrucomicrobiota; class Verrucomicrobiia; order Opitutales; family Opitutaceae; genus ER46. The sequence continues at coordinate 10,956 of JAEUHB010000194.1, read as the reverse complement.
CGCCATCCCGCTCGCGCGGGTGGTGTCGCGTGCGGAGCTGGAGTCGCGGCTGAAGGAGAAGCCGAACATCGCCTACGCGGCGGCGCAGCACCTCAAGCGGCTCGATGCCGGCCAGCCGCTCCCAGCGGCGATCAGCTATCCGGTCCAGGCGTGGGCCTTCGGGCACGAGTTCGCGATGGTGTTTCTTGGCGGCGAGGTGGTCGCGGACTACGGCCTGCGTCTGAAGCGCGAGCTCGGGGTCGAGCGCGTGTGGGTCAACGCCTACGCCAACGACGTGCCTTGCTACATCCCGTCCACGCGCATCCTCGCCGAGGGCGGCTACGAGGCGGAGGCGGCGATGGACTACTACGGCCTGCCCACGCGCCTCGCGTCCGATGTCGAGGAGCGGATCGTGCGCGCGGTCCACGGTGTGCTGCCGGCGGGCTTTGCCGTTCAACGATGAGAACCTTCCTTCGCCTCGCCTTCGCCCTGCTCGCCGTCTTCGGCGCGCCGCTCTCCGCGCTCGCCTACAAAAAGGTGATGCCGCCTTCCAACGTCGTGCTGCCCAAGGCGCGCAGTCCGCAGGAGTCGCTCGCCGCGATCAAGGTCGCCGCCGGCTTCGAGGTCGAGCTCGTCGCCGCCGAGCCGATGGTGCTCGACCCGATCGAAATCGCGTGGGGCGCGGACGGGCGCATGTGGGTCGTCGAGATGGCGGATTACCCGAAGGGCATCGATAGCAAGGGCACGCCGGGCGGCCGCATCCGCGTGCTCGAGTCGACGCGCGGCGACGGCCGCTTCGACCGCTCGACGGTGTTCGCGGAGGGATTGAAATCGCCGACGGCCGTCCTCCCGTGGCGCCGCGGCGTGCTCGTGGTGGCCGTGCCCGAGATTGTCTTTTTCGAGGACACGAATGGCGACGGCCGCGCGGACCAGCGGACCGTGCTTTTCAGCGGGCTCGCGCTCGGCAACGAGCAGCACCTCGTCAACGGCCTCCAGTGGTCGCTCGACGGTTGGCTGCATCTGGCCAACGGCGACAGCGGCGCCAAGGTGCACTCCGGGAGAACCGGTCGCACGGTTGACGTCGGCCGGCGCGATTTCCGCATCGAGCCCGACCGCGGCGACGCCGAGGTGCTGGCCGGGCAGTCGCAGTTTGGCCGCGCGCGCGACGACTGGGGGAACTGGTTCGGCTGCAACAACTCGAACCCGCTCTGGCACTACGCGCTCGAGGAGCACTACCTCCGCCGCAACCCGCACTTCGTGCCGCCGCCCGCCGTCGTCAGCATGGGGGCGAGCGCCGGCGCCGCGCGGATTTTCCCCGTGAGCGAGACCGTCGCGCGCTTCAACGACCCGCACGGCTTCAACCACTTCACCTCCGCGTGCGGCCTCTCGATCTACCGCGACGACTGGCTCGGCGCGGAAGTGGCGGGCAACGTCTTCGTGTGCGAGCCGGTCCACAACCTCGTGCACCGCGAGCGCGTGCGGCCGCTTGGCGCGACGTTTGCCGGCGAGCGCGGGCCGGGCGAGGAGACGGCGGAGTTCTTCGCCTCCGCCGACAACTGGTCGCGTTTCACCGCCGCCCGCGCCGGGCCCGATGGCGCCCTCTACGTCGCCGACATGTATCGCCTCGTGATCGAGCACCCGCAGTGGATTCCCGACGAGTGGCAGGCGATTCTCGGCGACCTCCGCGCCGGCGCGGACAAGGGCCGCATCTACCGCGTCCGGAAAAAGGGTGCCGTGCTGCGCCCCGTCGCGCGCCTCGATCGCGCGGACACGGCGGGCTTGGTGGCGGCGCTCGGGAGCCCGAGCGGCCTTGTGCGCGACCTCGCGCAGCAGCAGCTTGCGTGGCGCCGGCCGAAGGACGCCGCGCCCGCGCTCGCGCAGCTCGTCGCGCGCTCCACCCGCGCCGAGACGCGCGCCCAAGCGCTCTGGACGCTGCGATCGATCGGCGAGTTGAAGTCACCGCACGTCGCGGGAGCGTTGGCCGATCCGCATCCGGGCGTGCGCCGCCAGGCGCTGCGCCTGGGCGAGGAGTTCGCTGGCAGCGGCGCGGAAATCCTGCCGTCCGTCTTTGCCCTCGCGCGCGATGCCGATGCCGGCGTCCGCCAGCAGGCGGCGTATTCGCTCGGCGCCTGGCCGCACCCTTCCGCGGGCGAGGCTCTCGCGCGGCTGTTGCGCTCCGAGACGGATCGGTTTGTGAAGGCGGCGGCGCTCAGCTCGGCGGTGCCGCATGCCGCCACGCTCATGGCCGCGCTCCGCCGCGACGGGGGCACCGAAGATGCGCTGCTCATTGAGGTCGCGACGGTGACGGAGAACGCGCAGGCGCTGCCGGCGTTGCTCGCGGGCATCGCCGGCCGCCGCGAGCGCGGGGAGGTCGGCGCGGCGCTGGGCGGACTCGCGCAGCTGCTCGACTGGCTCCAGCGCAACAACAAGACCCTCGCGCAAATCCAGCGCAGCGGCGACGCCGCGATGCAGCGCGCGCTGGCCGCGACCGACGAACTCTTTGCGGTCGCCCGGCAGCTGGCCGGAGACGCCGCCGCCCCCGCTGCGGATCGGATCGCGGCGGTTCGCGTGCTGGGCCGCGGCCGCTCGCGGCAGGACGAGGACCTCGCGTTGCTCGCCGGCCTGCTTGAGCCGCGCGTGCCCGCGGACGTGCAGGTGGGCGCGGTGCGCGCCCTCGCGCGGCTGAACCGCCCGGCGGTTCCCGAGAAGGTGCTCGCCGGCTGGCCGAGCCACGGACCGGCGGTGCGCGCGGCCGTCCTCGAACTGCTGTCGAGCCGCACGGCCTGGGCGAACGCGCTCCTCGATCGCGTCGAGGCCGATCCCGCGCTCCGCGCCCAGATCAACCCGGCGCACCGTCAGCGGTTCACGCACCACCTCGACCCGCGCCTTGCGGAGCGCGCGGCTAAGATCTTCCAAGCGGCATCGGACGCGGGCCGCCAGGCGGCCATCGACACGATGCTGGCCGCCCTCGAGCCGCTCCGCGGGGACGCGGCGCGTGGGCGGGCGGCGTTCGCCGCGAATTGCCAGGCCTGCCACGCGTTTGGCGCGACCGCCGGCGGCGCCCTGGGTCCCGACCTCGCGACGGTGAAGGATCGCAGCGCGGCCTACCTCGTGGCCCACATCCTCGATCCCAATCGCGCGGTCGAGGACCGCTACATGTTGCACTCGGCGACGCAGCTCGACGGCCGCTCGGTGGCCGGGATGCTGGTGGCCGAGGCGGGCAACACTGTGACGCTCCGCGGCCTGGATGGCACCGAGCACGTGATCCTCCGCGACGAGTTGCGCCAGCTCGTGAGTTCGGGCCGCTCGCTCATGCCAGAGGGCCTCGAGGCCGCGTTGTCGCCGCAGGCGATGGCGGACCTGATCGCGTTTCTCGCCGGATCGCCGTAACTGAATATCCGTGACGGGCCGCGAGGTTGGCTTGGTGGCCCGGCTCGTGAGCGCCGGGACCGGCCGGGGCTGCCGCCTGGGTTGGTCCCGCCTCTCACGAGGCGGGCTACGGCAAGCCACTAAGCGATCAGCTCCTTGATCACGTTGCCGTGCACGTCGGTCAGGCGGTGGTTCCGGCCGCCGCTGAGGTAGGTGAGGTTCGTGTGGTCGAGGCCGAGCAGGTGCAGCACGGTCGCCCAGAGATCGTAGACGCTCATCGGCTTGTCGACCACGTGGTAGCCGAGGTCGTCGGTCGCGCCGTAGACCGTGCCGGCCTTCACGCCGCCGCCGGCGAGCCAGATTGAAAAGCCGAACGGGTTGTGATCGCGGCCGTTGGCGCCCTGCGAGAACGGCGTGCGGCCGAACTCGCCGGCCCAGATCACGAGCGTCTCGTCGAGCAGGCCGCGGGCCTTGAGATCAGTGAGCAGCGCGGCGATGGGCTGGTCCACTTGGTTGGCCATCGCGCGGTGACCTTTCTCGAGATCGCCGTGTTGGTCCCACGGGTTGGGGGCCTGCCCGCTGCCGATTTCCTGGCTGAGGCAGCTCAGCTCCACGAAACGCACCCCGCGCTCGACGAGCCGGCGCGCGAGCAGGCACTGGCGCGCGTAGGCGGCTTTCTGGGCGTGCGGGTCGTCGAGGCCGTAGAGCTTCTTCGTCGCCTCGGTCTCGCCGTCGAGCCCGACCAGCTCGGGCACGGCGGCCTGCATGCGGTAGGCGGTCTCGTAGTTTTTCACCGCCGCCTCAATCTGCGGATCGTGCGCCGCGCGGGCGGCGAAATCGCGATCGGCGGCGGCGATGAAGTCGAGCTGGCGGCGTTGGATGGCGTCGCCCAGGCGCGGCCGGATGTGCGGGACGGCTTCGGGGCCGTCGGCGGAGATGATCGAGGCCTGGTGCTGGGCGGGGAGAAAGCCGTTGCTGAAAAGGCCCACGCCACCGTGCGGCGCGACGGCACCGCCGCTCTGGAGGACGACGAAGCCGGGCAGGTCGCGGTTGGCCGAGCCGAGGCCGTAGTTGACCCACGCGCCGGCGCTCGGGTGGCCCATCGTGGGAAACCCCGTGTGGAAGAAGTAATTTCCCTGCGCGTGCTCGTTGACCTTGGAGGTCATCGACCGAATCACGCACAGGTCGTCGGCGCAGGACCGTGCAATTGCGGGGAACATCGAGCTGATCTCAAGTCCGCTCGCGCCATGGCGGCCCCAATCGAACGGACTGGGGAAGACCATGCCGTTCTTGTTGAACTGCGTGCGCTCCACCTTCGTCGGCATTGGTCGGCCGGCGTAGCGCGTGAGCAGCGGCTTGGGATCGAAGGAGTCGAGGTGCGAGACGCCGCCCGACATGTAGAGGAAGATGACGTTCTTCGCGCGCGGCTTGAAATGCGGCGCGGGCGCGCGGACCGCACTTCGGGCCGGCGTCGCGAGCAGCCCGGAGAGAGCTAGCCAGCCGAATCCGGTGGAGGAGCGGCGGAGCATCTCGCGGCGGGTGAGGAGCGGCGGCATGGGCTTCAGCGGAGGAAAATGAATTCCTTGGTGTTGAAAAGCGCGTGCGTGAGATCGGCCCAAGCGTCCGCGGGGGCGCCGTCGGCGGCCTTCGCGGTCACGAGCGCGGTCGCGCGCGCCAGCTCGGCGGCGGTGGGCGGGCGGGAGAACGCCGCCGCATACATCGAGCGGATGCGCGCGTCGGGCGCGGCGAGGGCGGGATCGGCGGCGAGTCGATGCGCCCAGCGCTCGGCCAGACCGCGCACGTAGGGGCTGTTGAGCAGCGTGAGCGACTGGCCGGGGACGTTGGTGACGTCGCGACGACCGACGGTGGTCGAGGGCACGGGAGCGTCGAACGCGGCGAGGAAGGGATCGAGGTCGTTGCGTTTCACGCGGACGTAGACGCCGCGCCGCGGCACGGTGCCAAGAACCGGCGGGCCGGATATCTGATCGATCCTCAACTCGCCGGCGACGGCGAGCAGTGTGTCGCGGATCGCCTCGGCCTCGAGCCGCCGCACCGGGGCGTGGGAGAGCAGGCGGTTGTCGGCGTCCTTCTCGGCGGCGCCAGGCGGCGGCGCGCTGGAGAGCTGCCAGGCTTCGGTGGTGACGAGAAAGCGGATCAACGCCTTGAGCGACCAGCGGTTTTCGACGAACCACGACGCGAGGTAGTCGAGCAGCTCGGGGTGGGAAGGGGCCTCGCTCATGCGACCGAGGTTGTCGGGGGTGGTGACGAGGCCGCGGCCGAAGAGGTGGTGCCACACGCGGTTGACGATCACGCGCGCGGTGAGCGGACGGCCGCGGTCGATGATGGCCTCCGCGAGGGCGAGCCGGCCGCTGTCGGCCACGGCAAATGGCGCGGGGTCGAGCGCCTCGAGGAAATAGCGCGGCACGGGCGCTCCGGGGCGCTTGTGGTCGCCGCGCGGGAGGAACGGCGCGTCGGCCGCCGCCATTTCGATCACGCCGGGGGCGCGGATGGGAATGCGCAGGGCGGCCTCGGTTTCCCGATACGCGGCGAGGTGGGGCGCGGCGTCCGGCAGGTCGGCGGGGCGATTGCGAATGAGGCCGGCGCGGAGCAATTGGTCGAGCAGCTCGGCGTCGCCGTCGGTGGCCCGGCCGTCGCGCCAGGCGGTTGCGCTCGACCGGAGCGCGCCGGCGAAGCCGGCTGCGAGCGCCGCGCGATCGACCGGAACGGTGTCACCAAGTGCGGCGAGCAGCGTCGCCGCGAATGGCCACGCCTCGAAGGGGCCCGGCTCGCCCGTGGGCAGAAGCAGCGCTTCCGAAACGCCGAACCACGACCGTGTCGCGGCGGTGTTGGCCACGACCGGCTGATCCGCGGCGGTGGAGAACTCGATGTGAACGGAGTCCCCCTGCCAGTAGTCGAGCGGAAGCTTGATCCAACGCGGAGCGGTGCCGACGAGCGCCTGCACCGGGAAGACCGTTCCCTGGCGCGGGTAGTTCTGCACCACGTAGCGCGCGAACGATCCGCCTTCGCCCGCGAGGCGCAGCCATAGATCATATTTCTGATCGAGGGAGAAGCGTGGCGAGAGGAGCAGGCCCCGGTCCTTGGTCGAGTGAAGGTGCGAGTAGACGCCCGCCGGATAAATGCCGACGAGCACGCGGTCGCCCTCGGCGGCGACAGCGAAGGACCCGGCGGGACTGGGGTGGTGCACGGCGGGACCGTCGCGGCGCCAAGGCGCAAAGTCGGCCGGGCGGGAAAGGTCCCAGTATCGGGGAAACGTGCGGCCGCGGTGGCGCGCGATGCCGTCGAATTGGATGCGCCACGGCTCGAGCGCGGCGGCAACGGACGGGTTTTCGCAGAGGAGGAAAAAGGGATGCAGCGCGGAGTTGGGTTTTTTCGCTGCGGCGATTGCGCTCGCGGTGTCGGCGTCGGGAGCGACGAGCCTGGTGGCCAGCGCGTCCGCATCGGCCAGCCAGGCGGCGGCGAGCGCGTCGCGCAGCTTCTCCTTGGTGGCGGTGAGTGCGGCGCGCTGCGCGGGCTCGGCGGGGTCAGGCGCGTCCACGGCGATCAGCGCCGGCGCCGGGGAACTGAAGATGCCGTGCCAGCTGGTGAAATCGCGCTGGCTGATGGGATCGAATTTGTGGTCGTGGCAGCGGGCGCAGGAGAGCGTGAGGCCAAGGAACGTTTTCGAGACGACGTTGATCTGGTCGTCGGTGAAGCGGACGAGTTCCTCGAGGGCGTCCGTGGGCGCGAAGCCGTGCTGGACCATGCGGAGCTGCGCGATGCCGAGCGCGGACTCGTTGAGCTTGAGCGTGGGGTTAAGGCGCGGCGCGGGCAGCAAGTCGCCGGCGAGATGTTCGCGCACGAGCTGATTGTAGGGGACGTCGGCGTTGAGCGCGCGAATGAGGTAGTCGCGGTAGCGCCAGGCGTGCGGGATCATCGGGTCACCCTCGCTGCCGTGGGAGTCGGCGTAGCGGACCCAGTCCATCCAGTGGCGCGCCCAGCGTTCGCCAAAGTGCGGCGACGCGAGCAACGACTCCACCTGGTCGGAAAACGTCGCGCGCTGATTGGGGGCGGGCGGCAGCCCCGTGAGGGCAAAGCTGAGCCGCCGCGCGAGCGTCGCCGGATCAGCGCGCGGCGCGGTGGTGAGGCCGGCGGCGGCTCGACGCGCGGCAAGGAACCGATCGACGGGATGTGCGGCGCGGCCGGCGGGCGGAGTTGCCTTTTGGAGCGGTTGGAAGCTCCACCAGCTCATCCGCCGCGCGCGCACGGCCGGCCAGTCGGTCTCGGAGGCGACCTGGGCGTCCGTCGGCGGCGCGTCGCGTGGATCCGGCGCGCCGCGGGCGACCCAGCGTTCGAAGTCGGCGATGACGGCGGCGTCGAGCTTGGCGCCGGCTTTCGGCATCGTGAGGTCCTCGTGCTCGTGGCGGATGGCTTGGAGCAGCAGGGAGTTTTTCGTGTCGCCGGGGATGACGGCGGGGCCGGCGTCGCCGCCCTTGAGCAGCGCCGCGCGGTGATCGAGCGCGAGGCCGGCCTTCATCTTGCCGCCGGTGCGGTGGCATTCGTAGCAATCCTGCGCAAGCACGGGGCGGATGCGCTGCTCGAAGAACTCGACGTCGGCCGGCGCGAGCGCGGCGCGGCCGCAAAGGGCGGCGCCGGGCGCAAGCCAGACCAGACGGAGGAAGAATGCAGGGCGGCGCACGCGGGGAAATCGACCGGCGGAAGATCTCGCGCGGCCGGTGAAAATTCAAGCGTGTTGCCAGTGGAAATCGCCTTGCTGACGCCGCGACCACACGCGAGCGTCTCGGCCCCGATGACGAACCCCTCTCTTCGAGTGATTTGGCCGGCGCTTCTTTCTGCGATCCTGACGCCAATGCTCGCGGCGGCGAGCCGACCCAACATCGTCTACATCCTCGCCGACGATCTCGGCTACACGGACATCGCGGTGAACGGCTCGAGCTACTACGAGACGCCGAACATCGATCGCCTCGCCGCGCAGGGCATGCGGTTCACCAACTACCACAACTGCCAGAACTGCGCGCCGACCCGTGCCGCGCTGATGACCGGCCAATACGGCGCGCGCACCGGCACCTACACCGTCGGCGCGATCGACCGATTTGACTGGGCGAAGCGCCCGCTGCGCCCGGTCGACAACGTCACCAACCTCGCGATCGATCGCGTGCTGCTGCCGCAGACGCTGAAGGCCGCGGGCTATGCGACGGCGATGTTCGGCAAGTGGCACCTCGGCCAGAAGGGCGACTACCTGCCGGGCAAGCGCGGCTTCGACGAGGCGATCGTGAGCAACGGGCGGCACTTCGACTTCGAGACCGAGCCCGCGACGCCCTACCCGGCCGGGCAGTATCTCGCGGACTTCCTCACGGACAAGGCGGTCGATTTCATCCGCAGGAAAAAGGACGGGCCGTTTTTTCTCTACCTGCCGCATTTCGGCGTCCACTCGCCGCACGAGGCGAAGTCCGACCTCATCGCGAAGTTCAAGGCCAAGGCCGGCGTCGGCGGCCACAAGAACCCCGTCTATGCGGCGATGATCGCGAGCGTCGACGAGAGCGTGGGCCGCATCCTGGCGCTGCTCGACGAGCTGAGGCTCGCGGACAACACCGTGGTCATCTTCTCCAGCGACAACGGCGGCGTGGGCGGCTACGCGCGGGAGGGCCTGGCGCGCAATGCGGGCGACGTCACTGACAACGCCCCGCTCCGCCACGGCAAGGGCAGCCTCTACGAGGGCGGCACGCGCGTGCCGTGGATCGTGCGCTGGCCCGGGCAGGTGCCGGCCGGCGCGACGAACGACACGCCGCTGATCCATGTCGACGTTTATCCCACGGTCGCCGCGCTGGCGGGGGCAATGCTGCCAGAGCGGCAGATTTTTGACGGCGAGAGCTTCGCGCCGCTGATGCTCGGCCGCGGCACTAAGCTCGCGCGCGAGGCGGTCTTCCAGCATTTCCCTGGTTACCTCGGGGCCGGCGCGGATCAGTATCGCACAACGCCGGTGTCGACGATTATCGCGGGCGATTGGAAGCTGATGGAGTTTCTCGAGGACGGCCGGCTTGAACTCTACAATCTGCGCGAGGACATCGGGGAAAAGAACAACCTCGCGACGGCCAGTCCGGCGAAGGCAAAGGAACTCCACGGCAAGCTCGTCGCCTGGCGCGTGGCGATCAAGGCGCCGATGCCGACGAAGAACACCGGTGGCGCGGAGCCGACGGAGAAAAAGAAAAAGGGCGGCCGGAAGAAAAAGTAACGCCCGCCCGGCTGCATTCGCTTTCCCTCGCTTGCCCTCCCCATGAAGTTTTTCGGCCTCCACTGGATCGACTGCACCATTCTCCTCGGCTACATCGTCGCGGTCCTCTGGATCGGAAAGAAGTTTTCCCATGGCGTGAAAGGCGAGGGCGACTTCTTCCTCGGCGGGCGCTCGCTGGGACGCTGGCTCCAGTTTTTCCTCAGCTTCGGCAACATGACGGACCCGGGGCAGGCGACGACGACGGCCAGCTCCGTCTACCGGCAGGGAGCGGGCGGCGCCTGGCTGGCGCTGATCACGCTGTTTCTCACGCCCTACTACTGGTTCATGTATGTCTGGTTCCGCCGCGTCCGGCTCACCACGATGGCGGACCTCTTCGCGGATCGGTTCGGGAGCAAGTTTCTCGCGACGCTCTACGCGGTCACGATGCTGATGATCGCGGTGTTGAGCGTGATTGCCGGCGGCAACGTGATGGCGCTCAAGACGCTCCAGCCGCTCATGGTGAAGGAAGAGGTCGCGTGGACGCCGGCCGAGAAACAAATGGTCGCCGACTACCACGAGTTCGCCGAGCTGCGGCAGCAGCGGCAGGCCGCTCCGTTGCCGCCGGACCGCGCCGCCCGCTACGACACGCTGCGCGACGCCTACAACCGCGGCGGGCTCCAGCCCTACGTCACCTACCTGCACCCGGTGACCTTCTACCTCGTGTCCACCTCGCTCGTCGCGGTGTTCATCATGCTGGGCGGGCTAAAGGCCTCCGCGGTCGTCGATGCCATCCAGGCGATCCTCGTCGTGCTGATTTCGGTCGTGCTGATTCCATTCGGACTATGGAAAATAGGAGGGGTGGCGGCCCTGCATGAGAAGCTGCCGGCGTCGATGTTCAACGTCTTCGGCGGCGACGCGGCCTCGGAATACACGTGGTTTTCGATCGGCGCGCTGCTGCTGGTGCAGCTCATCGGCATCGGCGGTGCGCAGCATCACATGGCGATCGCGGGATCCGCGAAGGACGAGTATGCGGCGCGGCTCGGCATCGTGACGGGCGGCTTCAGCAAGCGCTTCATCACGATTGCCTGGGCGTTCTGCGGGTTGATCGCCGTCGCGATGTTCGGCCCGAATCTCTCGGATCCAGACCAGGCGTGGGGGCTCATGACGCGCGAGCTGCTGCCGGTCGGCCTCATCGGCATCATGATCACGGGCATCCTCGGCGGAAAAATCGCGCTGCTCGGCGCGCAGTCGGTCGTGCTCTCCGGGCTGGTGGTGAAGAACCTCTACGAGCCGCTCGTGCGGGGGCGCAGCGAGAAGCACTACGTGCTCGTGGCGCGCCTCGCGGTGCCGGTGCTGCTCGCGGTGGGCGTGCTCATCGG
>JAEUHB010000192.1 GCA_016794665.1 Opitutaceae bacterium | reverse complement strand
CTGACCGATGGCATCAGCCGGATATTCTTCGATCACACGATCCACAATATCGCGCGGATAATTTTCAAGACTACGGCTTTTGCTACCAAGGTTCATCTTTGTTCGCCCATCGATTACGATGAGCCACGGCCGGGCGCCAGCCCGGACGTTGGCTCTGGCAGCTGGATCGGCGTTTTCTTGGTTCCGCAGTTTGCGCAGAAGCTGGCTTGAGGGGATCGAAGAAGTTGACCGCATTTACGGCACTCGGGTCCGTGGTCGGAAAGTCTATGGTGCCAGATGGCGTTCCAGTTCTCTTCCTTGAAGCCCGTGAGCTCCTGATACTTCTCGCACGCCTCTGAGCGAAGCTCTGCCAAAGCTTCTTTGAGTCCGATGCCTCTTTCAGCTCTAAGCTTCTTGGTGCGCTCGGTGTCAGTGCGGAGCAATGGCCCAACTTCTTCCCATTCCTGCTCGGTGAGCATCGGAACCGGAACTCCACATCTCCAGCAATGATAGGTCTTGGCCATCTCTTCCGCCGATCAGTGTTATTCGGCTGCACTGAGTGCAGCCTTTGCTGGAAAGGGAAAATCGCTCGCGGCAGGCCGGGCTCCCTCAGAAACTAAGGCTGGGTGCAGCTTTTTGCGGTTGATGCAGCACCCGCGCGAAGCTGCACTCGCTGCCATGAGCCAGGAGACGCACCCCGTTTCATTCCCAACGTGGAAAACGGCGCTGCGCAGCGAGGGATTTCCAGTGGCGACGCGGGCGGAGCACGAGCGGGAAATCCTCGGGTTTCTGCATCGCTGCAAAGTCAAAAGGGCGCCGGCGACCATCATGCTGGCGAGGGAGTATTTGGCGGAGCAGGAGAGGCAAGGCGCAAACGGGGCGCGCCCGGCGTTGCGCTGGTTTTTTCAGGCGGCGCGGCGCACCGCAGTGGTGCCGGTGACTGAGCCGGTTGCGGTGCGGTCCGTCAGGGTGGTGCCGGCGTCGGCGCGCGCGACGACCCCGCTGCCCGCCGTGCAGGATCAGGGCGGGGCCGACTGGGAGCGCGACTTAATCAAAGCGGCGCGGACGGCGGGACACCTGTGGCGGACGGAGGAGACCTACCGCGGGTGGGCGGCGCGGTTCGCGCGGTTCCTGGCGCCGCGCTCGCCGTATGCGGCCGGGGCCGAGGACGTGGCGGCATTCCTGACCCGGCTCGCCGTGGAGCAGCGGGCGAGCCCGTCCACGCAAAAACAGGCGCTCAACGCGCTCGTGTTTCTCATGCAGGAAGGGCTGCACCGCCAGCTCGGGGAAATCGATTTCCGGCGGGCCGCGCCGCAGCGCCGGATGCCGACGGTGCTCTCGCGCGACGAGTGCAAGCGGCTGTTTGCCGAGTTGGAGGGCACTTCGCGTCTCATGGCGGAGCTGGCCTATGGCGCCGGGCTGCGGCTCATGGAGTTGCTCCGGCTGCGGGTGCATCACGTGGACGTGGAGCGCAACGCGCTCATCGTCCACGGTGGCAAAGGCGACAAGGACCGCGTGACGGTGCTGCCCATGTCGCTGCGCCCAGCGCTGGAGAAGCAAATGACCCGCCTGCGCGAACTGTTCGCCAAGGATCGGGCCGAAGGGCTCGCGGGCGTGTGGCTGCCCGAGGGGCTGGCCCGGAAATACCAGCGGGCCGGGGAAAAATGGGAGTGGCAGTGGCTGTTTCCCTCGCGCGAGGCGAGCGTCGATCCGGTGAGCAAGGTGCGGCGGCGGCACCATGTGATCGACACGACGTTCCAGCGAGTCATCACGCGCGCCGCCGCCGCGGCGAAGATCGACAAGCGCGTGACGCCGCACGTGCTGCGGCACAGTTTCGCCACGCACCTGCTCGACGGCGGAGCCGACATTCGCACCGTGCAGGAATTGCTTGGGCACGAGAGCGTGGAGACGACGCAAATCTACACGCACGTGATGCAAAAGCCGGGCTTGGGCGTGCGCTCACCGCTGGATGGGTGAGGCGGGTGCGGCGCGCGGTCGCGGGATTTTCGCACGCGGCCTGTAACTTTCCGCGCGAGCCCGTGTTTTCCGTCCGTGTCCGCTGTTCCCTTTCCACGTGCTGCGCTCCCCGCCGCGCCGGTTTTTGCGTTCGTCGCAAAGGCGGCGCGGTTGGTCGCAAACGCGTTCCCTTGCGGGCGGGCGGGTGTTGTCTGCCGTCCGTTCGTAGTAGTCAGTTGTGTTGTGTGGCCGGCTCGTTGTGGGGCCGGCCACACCTTTTTCCTGACTCGGCGCGGCCACAGCCCGCTTGCGTAGGCGCGGGCCTTCGTTTCCGCTATGCCCTCCTCGTCCTCCTCCGCGCTCCTGATGAATCCACCCGCTGCGTCCTTGTCCGCCCCCGCCGCGCCGGCTCGCCGGCGCTCCCGCGCGCCGTGGATCGTGCTCATCCTCGTCCTCGTGCTCGGCGGGCTCGGCACCGCGGCCTATTACAGGCAGAAGGGCCAGTCCGCCGCCGTGAAGGTCACGACCGAAAAGGCCGTCGTGAAGACGATCACGCAGCTCGTCTCCGCCACCGGCAAGGTCCAGCCGGAGGTCGAGGTGAAGATTGCCCCGGAGGTCTCCGGCGAGGTCGTGAAGCTCGGCTTCCGCGAGGGCGCCGCCGTGAAGCAGGGCGACCTCCTCCTCGCCATCAAGCCCGACGCCTACGAGGCGCAGGTCGAGCAGCAGGAGGCCAACCTTGCCGCCGCCAAGGCGACCGCCCTCCAGTCCAAGGCCCAGCTCATCAAGGCCCAGGACGACCTCCGCCGTGCCGAGGACCTGTTCGCCAAGAAGCTCCTGTCCGATTCCGAGATCGCCGCGCAGCGCACCACCCTCGAGGTCGCGCAGGCCAACCTCGAGAACGCCGCCGCCCAGATCCGCCGCACCGAGGGCTCCCTCACGCAGGCCCGCGACCAGCTCACCAAGACCGTCATCTACTCGCCCATCGCCGGCAAGGTCACCGCCCTCGCCACCGAGGTCGGCGAGCGCATCGCCGGCACCGGCTCCTACGGCGGCGCGGAGGTCATGCGCGTGGCCGACCTCGCCAACATGGAGGTCCGCGTGAACGTGAACGAGAACGACATCGTCAACGTCAAGGTCGGCGACCAGGCCCGCATCACCGTCGACGCGGTGCCCGGCCGCAAGTTCACCGGCGAGGTGAAGGAAATCGGCGCCGCCGCGCGCGTCACCGGCATGAACACCCAGGACGAGGTCACCAACTTCCTCGTGAAAATCCGCATCCTCGACAAGGATGTCCCTCTCCGCCCCAGCATGAGCGCCAACGCCGACATCGAGACCAAGACCGTCGCCAACGTCGTCGCCGTGCCGATTCAGTCCGTTACGGTGCGCTCCAGGCAGGATGCCAAGACCCTCGAAGACCAGTCCAAGGATCGCGAGAAGAAGGCCAGCGAAACCAAGGGCGAGGGCTCCGTCGCCGCGGTGAACGAGAAGCAGCAGCGCCAAGCCGCTGCGACCGACCGGGACAATCTCGAACGCGTCGTGTTCGTGCGCGACGGCGAAAAGGTGAAGCTCGTCAAGGTCGGGACCGGCGTGCAGGACCTCACCCACATCGAGATCAAGTCCGGCCTCAAGGAAGGCGACGAGGTCGTGAGCGGCAGCTTCAGCGTGATCACCCGCACGCTCAAGGACGGCCTCGCCGTCACCGTCGAGAAACCCAAGTCCGCGGAGAAAAAATAGCGCGATGATCCCGCCCACCGCCACGCCCGCCGCCACGCGCATCACGCGCCCGCCCGGCGCCCTCGTCATCGAAATCGAGGGCGTCACCAAGCTCTACAAGATGGGCGCGGAGACCATCCACGCCCTGCGCGGCGTCTCGCTGAAAATCCACCGCAACGAGTATCTCGCCATCATGGGCCCCTCCGGCTCCGGCAAGTCCACGCTCATGAACATGCTCGGCTGCCTCGATACGCCCACCGCGGGCCGCTACGAGTTCAACCGCAAGAACGTCGCCACCATGGGCGACGACGAGCTGGCCGACATCCGCAACCGCGAGATCGGCTTCGTCTTCCAGACCTTCAACCTCCTGCCGCGCTCGGATGCGCTGCACAACGTCGAGCTCCCGCTCATCTACGCCGGGCTCGGTAAGAGCGGCCGCCTGGACAAGGCCCGCCGCGCGCTCGAAAACGTCGGCCTCGGCCAGCGCATGGGCCACAAGCCCAACGAGCTCTCCGGCGGCCAGCGCCAGCGCGTCGCCATCGCGCGCGCGCTCGTCAACGATCCCTCCATCATCCTCGCCGACGAGCCGACCGGCAACCTCGACTCCAAGACCGGCGAGGAGATCATGGCGCTCTTTGAGCAGCTCTACGCGCAGGGCAACACGATCATCGTGGTGACGCACGAGGAGGACATCGCCCGCCACGCCCGCCGCATCGTCCGCCTCCGCGACGGCCTCATCGAGAGCGACAAGCCGGTGGAGTGATTTTCGATTTTGGATTCTCGATTTTCGATTTCTCCCCATGACCGAGCGCGAACCGAAACAGCGCCCCAAGGGGTTTGCGCTCCGCGTGCTGAAGCGGATCGACTCCCTGCCGGACAAGCGGTCGGGGCGCGTGCTGGCAAACCAACCTGGCCGTTCCGGCACCTCGTTCGGCGCCAACTATCGCGCGGCCCGCCGCTCGCGGTCCACGGCCGAGATGATTGCAAAATTCTCAGTCGTCGAGGATGAGGCCGACCAATCCGCGTTCTGGCTCGAGCTGGTGGGCGACCCCGGCTTGATGCCAGCGGGCAAGCTCGCGCCGTTGCTGCGCGAAGCGGACGAGTTGACGGCCATCATGGTCGCCTCCCGCAAGACGCTCTTGGTCGGGTCTCGAAAATCGAAAATCCCCTGACCATGCGCGGCCGCTTCATCTTCAGCGTGCTCTGGCCCGCGTGCCTCATCGTCGCCGCGCTCACCGGCGCGGCGTGGCTCGTCGGTTGGCTGGTGAAAGCCGACCCGTGGCTTGTGTCGCTCTGCGGCGGGACGGCGCTGGCGTCGTTCGCCGCCGCGCTCCTCTTTGGCATCTGCGACTACGGGTGGGGCGTGTTCTGGCCCGAGCTGACGGAGTCGCTCGCCATCTCGGCCGCGCAGGTCGCCGCCAACAAGCTCCGCTCCGCCCTCACCGCGCTCGGCGTGATCATCGGCATCGTCGCCGTCACGCTCATGGGCACCGCCATTTTGGGCATCGACGCCGGCGTCGAGCGCAGCCTGTCCGGCTTCGGCGACGACGTGCTCTACGTCTCCAAGTGGCCGTGGCGAAACGTGCAGGACTGGTGGAATTTTCGGAACCGCCGCGACATCAGAATTGACTACGTCGAGCCCGTGACCGCCGCAATTGCCGAGCGCCCGGAGGGGCCGCTCAAGCTGGCTGTGCCCTCCGTGTATTGGAGCGCCAACGTCATCCGCGGTGAATATCGCGTGAGCAACGTCAGCATCCTTGGCACCAGTTCCGAGCTCCCATATCTCGTGAAGTCCGACATGAAGGAGGGCCGCTTCTTCACCGAGGTCGAGGCGCGTGGCGGCCGAAACGTCGTCGTGATCGGCTATGACATCGCCGACGCGCTCTTCCCCAACGAGTCGCCCCTCGACAAGACCATCCGCATCCGTAGCCAGCAATACACGGTCGTCGGCGTCGCCGCGCGGCAAGGATCGTTCCTCGGCATGTTCAGCTGGGACTCCGTGGTGATCATGCCGGTCGACGCCTTTACCCGATCCTTTCCGATCCGCTGGGCTGATCCGACGATCCGCGTGCAGGTGGACATGGCGCGCCTCGACGAGGCGAAGGAGGAGCTCCGCAGCATCATGCGCCGCGTGCGCGGCCTCGGCCCCGAGCAGAAGGACGACTTCGAGATCAACAGCCAGCAGGTCATCCGCGACCAGATCGACCCCATCAAGGCCAACATCGCGATCGGCGGCTTCTTCATCACGGGCCTCGCGCTCTTCGTCGGCGCGATCGGCATCATGAACATCACCTCCGTGAGCGTGAAGGAGCGCACGAAGGAGATCGGCACGCGCAAGGCGCTCGGCGCCCGGCGGCGCACGATCCTGCTGCAGTTCCTCATCGAGGCCGTGAGCATCTGCGTGCTCGGCGGCGTGGGCGGGCTCGCGCTCGCGTGGGGCCTCTCCGCGGCCGTGGGCGCGCTGCTGCCGTCGTTTCCGCTCGTGTTTTCCGCGGCGCTCGTGGTGCTCGGCCTCGCGATCTCCGTCGTCACCGGCGTGCTCAGCGGCTTCATGCCCGCGCTGCAGGCCAGCAAACTCGATCCGGTCGTGGCGCTGCGCTACGAGTGAGCCTCACCCGATGCGCGCCCGACGATTGCCGATTTTTGTAGCTGCGAGCGTGAGCGAGTGGCGCCCGCTCCACTCGCTCACGCTCGCGGCTACGATTCCGTCATGTTGATTCGCGAAATCCTCCGCCTCGCGTTCTCCTCGCTCGCCGCCAACAAGCTGCGCTCCGCGCTGACGGTGCTCGGCATCGCCGTCGGCGTGTTCTCGGTGATCGGGGTGATGACGTTCATCAACGGCATGCGCGACTCAATCGAGACAGGGCTGAACGTCCTCGGTGCAAACAGCTTTCAGATCACCAAGTTCCCCCCGATTAACTTTTCCGACCCGGGGACGCGTTTCCGCAACCGGCGCGACATCAACTATCCGATGGCAGACCGTTTCAAGGAGCTGATGGCCGATTCCGCCAAGGTGAGCCTGCAAATCAACCGCGGTGGCATGACGGTCAATGTGCGCGATCGGAAGACCAACCCCAACGTGCGCCTGATCGGCACGGATGAGAACTACATCACCGCCTTCAACTTCGATGTCGCCGCTGGCCGCAACCTCGGCGCCGACGACGTGGAATTTGGCCGCCCCGTGTGCCTGCTCGGCGACGATGTCGCCACGAAGGTGTTTCCCGGGGAGGAGGCGCTGGGCCAGCTCGTCCGCATCAACGGCCAGAACTACACGGTCGTCGGCCTGCTCGCGCGCAAGGGCACCTCGTTCGGCAACAATCCCGACAACACGGTCGTCACGCCCATCACGCGCTTCCTCGCCACCTACGGCCGCAGCTTCCGCTCGATCAATCTCAACGTGCAGGCGTCGAATCAGACGGAGCTGCCAGCCACCCAGGAGCGCGCCGTCGGCATGATGCGGCTCGTGCGCGCGCTCGCGCCGGAGGACCCCAACGACTTCGAGACCTTTTCCAATGAGTCGCTCATCGACGCGTTCAACAGCATCGCTGACATCGTCGCGGCGGGGGCGCTGGTGATCAGCGCGATCGCGCTCCTCGCCTCGGGCGTGGGCGTGATGAACATCATGCTCGTGAGCGTGACGGAGCGGACAAAGGAGATCGGCATCCGCAAGAGCATCGGCGCGCGCAAGCGCAGCATTTTGCTGCAGTTCCTGTCGGAGGCGGTCGCGCTGTCGCTCATCGGCGGCGTGGCCGGCGTGGCGATCGGCGTGACGGGCGGCAACTTGGTCGCCTTTCTGCTGAACACCGCGGTGACATTTCCGTGGCTTTGGACCGGCATCGGCCTCGCCGTGTGCGGCGGCATCGGTGTCGGCTTCGGTCTGTATCCGGCGTGGAAGGCCGCGTCGCTCGATCCGATCGAGGCGCTGCGTTACGAATGAGGTGATGGCCGGGTTGGAGCGGACGTCCGGCCTTGCGGTCGGACGTCCGGTGCGACCGGATTGATTCAGGAATACCGGATGCGCTGGCTGAGACGCAGCGCGGGAGCCTCGATGAGTCGGTGCAGCAACGCCGCCGCTCCGAGGCTGGCGGCGATGCCGACGACGGCCATCAGCCCGGCCCAGGCTGGCGAATGCGGCACCGCGCCCCAAATCCAATTCATGAGCGGCAGGCCGACCACGACGTGGGCCAGATACAGGCTATAGGAAATGCGACCGAAATACTGCCAGACTCGTCCGGCCAGCCAGCGGGTGGAACGCCCGGTCTCGCAGGCAAATAAGATGAGCACCGCCGTTGCCACGGCTACGCCGCCGCGCGCGTCGCCGGTTAGGGCGCTGGCCATTCCGACACAACCAGCCACACCTAGGAACACCGGTCGGACGAGGCGCGACTGGGTGGCCCAGAGGGCCAACGCGCCTAGAAAGAACCGAAACCAGGTCCCGGCAAAGCTGAGGTTGCGGGCATCGGGATACCAAGTGCTGAACGACCAGATCAGCAGGGGTGCGGCCAGCGCCAACATGCAGAGCGCGTCCACCCTTCTCGGCGGTGCCGCGACCGTGGCGGGCGTGGCGCGCGCCAATCTTTGGGCCATCCAAAGTAACACGAAGTAGGCGAGGTAGAATTGGATTTCCAGGCAGAGCGTCCAGGCCACGGAGATCATCGCCCGGAAGCGCAGGAGATCCTGGAGGTAGAATGCGTTTGCCCAAACTCCGGGCGCCCCGCCCAGCCAGAAGACCACCTCGCGAAGGGAATCGGGATAACTCAATGCCGCTATGCCGCCTGAAACGACGAGGGCGACAAGGTAAGGGGGATCGAGCCGCACGGAGCGGCGCAGCACAAAACGCAGGGCCAGCGATCCGTTGATGCGGTGTCGGTGGAGCGAATAGGCGATGACGAAGCCACTCAGCACAAAAAAGATTTCCACGCCGAGATGGCCGTGATGCGCAGCCCAAGCCACCGCCGCCGGCAGCGCCTCCGCAAGTGGTGGGGCGATGGTGCTGAGTTCGGGCACAAACAGGTGGCAGCCGAGGACGCCGAGGCACGCGATCCCGCGCAGACCATCGATAAATACCATCCGGTCGCCTACCTTTCCGCGTGCGACGCCCTTGGCCGGCACGACAAGCGAGGGGGAAGACTGCGGTCTCGGCGCGTCTGAGCGAGATTTTGCGGCTCCGCGCAAAGCCAATCCCACGCCGAAAAAAGCCAGGACCATGGAGCCGAGCAATCGCAGGCGCGTTGCACGGGTCCCGCCGCGAAGGATCTCCAGCACGAGCGGCTCAGCGATCCGGCTCGGATCGGCGACCGTGTTAGCCCCCGCACCCGCGCGCACGGAGACGCGAAACCGATAATTTTCCGCTGCCGGCAAAGTGAGGAACTGCGTGTCCTTACCTCGGCCCGTCCACCACCAGCGACCATCGGTGAATCCATGATAGTAGGCTAATCGAATCACGGTCCTCGCTGCTTCCTGTCCTCCGTGGGACACGGCCACGACCGTGACATCCATCCATGAGTTATCGAGGGGCGCAGACACGCGTATGCGGGTTGTGAGCTGGTTTCGGTCAAACGTTATGGCCTCGGTCTCGAAGGGCGCCGCGTAATCGGCGTTCGTCAGTGTCCGCGCAAACACCACGTCATCCGAACGTCCGGATGAGCGGTAGTCGGCCACGGCAAGCACCACCGCGATCCCGAAGAGAATGATGCCTGCGACCATCAGCCCCAGAGGTGGAATCTTCCGCCCGATGGGGCGATTTGCGGTTTGAACTCCAGCGGCGTCCTCCCGCGATTTCGGGTGCAGCTGAGAATTCATGCGCGTTGCTGAGCGGTCTCAGCTTGGAACGGCGGTGACCGGCAAAGAGTCGGGCCGAAGCGTCTGGGTATCGTGGAGGGAACGATAAAACGACTCCCGTCCCATGAGTGCCTCGTGCGAGCCCTGCTCGACGATGCGCCCGTCGCGCATGACGATAATGCGGTGGGCGAGTCGCACGGTGGAGAGCCGGTGCGCGATGATGAAGGTCGTGCGGCCCTGCATCAGGGTCTTCAGGGCGACAAGCAGCGCCTCCTCGGTCTGCACGTCGAGGGCCGATGTGGGTTCATCGAGCACGAGGATCGGCGCGTCTTTGAGGAACGCGCGCGCGATCGCGATGCGCTGCTTCTGTCCGCCCGAGAGATTCACGGCGCGCTCGGCGAGGTTGGTCTGGTAGCCTTCGGGCAGGGCTCGGATGAAATCGTCTGCCTGCGCTTTGCGCGCGGCCGCCTCGATCTCGGCCATCGTGGCCTCGGGGCGGCCGTAGGCGATGTTGTCACGAATTGTGCCCGAAAGCAGCAACGCATCTTGGAGGACGACGCTCACCTGCCGGCGCAGCCACGCGAGCTGCAGGTCGCGCAAATCGTGGCCGTCGAGCAGCACCGCGCCGCCGGTGGGATCGTAGAAACGCAGCAGCAGGCTCGAGAGCGTGCTCTTGCCCGCGCCCGTCGGGCCGACGAGCGCGATCACTTCGCCGGGCCGGGTCGCAAACGAGACGTCGTGCAGCACTGGTTCCGCCGGCTTGTAGGCAAACGCGACCCCACGGAATTCAATCTCGCCGCGGACCTTCGCGAGCGCTTGGGCTCCCGGGCGGTCGACGATTTCCGCAGAGGCGTCGAGCACCTCGAAGACCCGGCGGAGCTGGGCGCGCGCCGACTGCACGACCGAGGCGCTCTGGCTGAAGGCATTCAGCGGTTGGTAGAGCATCGCCAGGTAGGCGAGGAAGACGAGGATGTCGCCGGCCGAAAGTTGGCCGGCCATGACCCGGTGCGCGCCAAACCAAATCGCCGCCGCGGTTCCGGCGGCCATCGCCAGGCCGACGCTGCCGCTGAACAGCAACTGCGTCTTCACGAGCCGAAGGTTGATCCCGAAACTGTTGGTCGCTTGCTGGCCAAAGCGCAGGGCGGTGTCCGGCTCGCGCGTGAAGGCCTGCATGGCGCGCATGGAAGACAGCGATTCCTGCACGGTGGAGAGCAGCGCGCTTTCATTTTCGTGGTAACGCCGGGAATGGCCGTCGATCCTTTTCCCGAAGGCGCGGATGCAAATCCAGAACACCGGCGCGATCGCGGACGCGATCAAGGTTAGGAAAAGGTCCATGCGTGCCAGAATGGCTAATACTCCGACGAGGATTAACGCCCCTTGCAGCAGGGGCATGAGCCCGCTGCTGATGAGTGACATCGCGGCCTGGGTGTCGTAGGCTACGCGGTAGAGCGAGTCGCCGACCTTGGTCTTGTCATGGTAGGCGACCGAGAGCCGGCAGAACTGCTCGTAGCCGCGGCAGCGCAGCTGGAGCACGACGCGGCCGCCGACCCCGATGAGCAGGAGCTGGCTCACGAGCGTCGCCGCGCGGTGCGCGACGGCGAACAGCACGACGGCCGCGCACACGCCCCAGAGCGCGGCGGTCTTGTCGCCCGCTGCAAAGGGCGGCCAGATCTGCGCGAGCAGCGCCGAGGGCGGCTGATCGCCGAGCACATGATCGACGAGCCATTTGACCGGCCACGGGAGCAGCAGCTCAAGCCCCGCCGCGGCCAGCAGCGCGGCGATTCCGGCGGCCGATCGGCCGAGCGACGGCCGCCAATACGGCAGGAGCTTGCGCCACATCAGAAGTCGTCCTGCGCCTTGGTCATGCCGAGCACGCCGGCATACTCGGTCGTGAGCTGGGAGATGGCGTTGATCATCGAGCGCTTGGCGGTGAGGAACTTCCGGCCTATGAAAAGGAGAGCGGGCGCGAGCGGCAGAAACGCTGGCGCCAGTGCGATGCCGGCCAGCGCTAGCACGATGCCGGCGACGACCACCGGGGCGAACCATTTCATTTCCGCCGTGATCCGGTAGCGCAGGTAGTGCACGGAGTGCGCGACGTCGTCCTCATAGACTGTCGTTATGAATAGCCGGTAGGGACCGGGCCCGGGTATCTCGAGATCGTGCTCGCTCCACTCGTCGGCCGGCCGGCCGATCCAGCCGCACATGCGCAGGTGCTCCTGCAGACCCTCGAGCAACTGCGCTCGCTGCAGGAGGTTTCCGTAGAGACGCTGCGAGGCGGGATAGCGGTATTGCGTGCCGCGCTCCGCCCACCAGCCGCGCAGCCGGCCCGCCGCGCGTGACAGGGGTTGCACAAAATGGAGGAATGCGACCAAGGCGGTGCCGCGGAAGCGAGTGGCGCCGCGCCACGGCTTGCGGTAGCACGCGTGCCGGGCGCAGAGAATCGCGCTCGCGATCGACAGGGCCAGCATGATGCCTCCGAGCGCCAGCGCGACTACCGTGCCGGTCCCGCCGATCGCAAGCCCGAGCGCGCCGGACAGCAGCAGACCCAGCGTGACGACCTGCCACTCGATCGCGGTGAAGATCTGAATCCACCAGTTGAGGAAAGGCTGATAGACGGATTGGAACTGCTCTCCGCAAAAGCTGCCCTGATACACCCTGGATTGAAACAGCAGGGGCAGCCCGTGCTGGCGGATGCTGTGGCTTACGGTGTCGTAGACATGGCCGCGCCAGACTTGGTGGCCGAAGAAATTGTAGCGTCCCGGGTAACGGCGCTGGAGATGCGCCTCGGCGTAGCCGTAGCCTTTTTGTTGTTTGAGAAAAGCCTTCACGGTGGGTCGGCGGTGGTGGAATACCACGCCGCTCGGGCTGAACGCGATGGTGTGGCCGCGCACGAGCAGCTTCCAGCAGACGTCCACATCGTCACCGGCGGCGCGGTGCGTGGGGTCGAAATTCCCGATTTCGAGCAGCGCGCTCTTGCGATAAGCCATGTTGCAGCCCGGGATGTGCTCCGCGCGCTCGTCGTCGAGCAGGACGTGGGTGGGGTTGCCCGGCGCGCAATCGACGCACTCCTCCACGAAACCGACGCCCGGCGGGATGAGGTTTGGGCCGCCGACCGCGGCGCCGCCCTTTTCCTCCAAGGCGGTGACGACGTAGTAGAGCCAGTGAGGATCCGGATATGCGTCGCTGTCGATGAACGCCACGATTTCGCCCTTGGCCGCCTCGATGCCGAGGTTGCGCGCGCGGCTGAGGCCGCCGTTGGGCACGCGGATGGGTTGCACCCCGTGGCGCACTGCGATGGCGGCGGTCTCATCCGTCGAGCCGTCGTCGATCACGATGAGCTCGTAATCGGGATATTCGAGGCGCGCGATGCCGGCCAGGCACTCGTCGAGCGTGGCGGCGCCGTTGTAGGCGGCGACCACAACGCTCACCTTCGGCCAAGGCGTGGAGCGCAGCCGGTAGATGTCGTTGGAAAAAACTTTGCGGACGGCTGCGAGCGCTGGCTTCGGCCGGCGATCCGCCGTGGTGAGGCCGAACGACCAGCCGCTGATCTGCGAGTCGAAGATCGTCCACTCGTCGGTCCACGCATAGACGGCTGCGCCGCAGAGGCCTTTCTCAAAGACGGCGCGCAACTGCCACGCGAGGTAGCGGGCCTGCTCCGCATCGCCAAATTCCTGGCTGTCGAATCCGAGTTCGCCCAGGAAGAGCGGCCGGTCGCCCGCCAGGCTGTGGAGCCGCGCCAGATACGAGCGGAAGTCCGACTCGCGGTTCAGGTAAACATTGAACGACAAGACATCCAGGAAGGGCAGGTTGAGATACTCCGTGGGCGGATGGTTAACGTAGGTGACGATTGATTCCGGGGCCTCGGCCTTGACGGCGTCATACAGGACCCGGAGATACTCCTCCGTGCGGGCGCGCCCATACCAGCGGACCATCAAGGGCGGGATCTCGTTGCCGATTGAAAACATGAGCAGCGCCGGGTGATGGCGCAGGCGGCGCGCCTGCTCGGCAGTGCGATCGACGGCCTTTTTCCACCACTCGACATAGTCCCACTCGCACGTCCGCGGCCCCCAGCAAATATCCGGAATGAGGAAGAGCCCGCTTGCCGCCGCGAGATCCGCCATGCGATCCGAGGGCGGCGTGTAAAGCCGCACGGTGTTAATCCCGGTATCGGCCATTCGCGCGAAGTCCTCCTTCATCTGCCCGTGCGGTGGATAAGGCTCGCCCTCGTCGTTCGCCGCGAAAGTGCCGTAGGTCACGCCCTTGATCAGGAATGGCTCACCGCCTATCGCCAGATGCTTCCCTGTAATTCGCGGAATCTCACGCTTCGTCACGGCGGCACTGCGCGAGGTGTCACGCCGCTGCGTGGCCAGTCGTGCCGAACGGAGGCCGCTCTCTAGCGTCTTCGTGCGCGGAGCGTCCTTTGTTGTGAGCGAAGCAATTATGATCGGCTTTTCCATGAAGAGCTGACTGTTGAGGTGGAGCGCGGAGGCCGAAATGGCGTCGCGAGTCCGGAAAGGGCCGTAGCAGATTCATGACCGGAATCGCTATTGCGCCTGTTTTTCCGATGTGGACCGGCAAGTTGTTTGTCTGAATAGGTTAAAAACTTTCGAGCAGCCCGGTGACCTGTAGGTAATCTTAAGATACACGTGGACTCACTGTAAGAAGGTCTGACGCCTTAAGTATGTTTGTTGGCGTGTATTCTAACAAAAATCAGTTAATCAAGGCTTTATGTAACTTGAGGTGCCTTCATTCCTGCAAAAAGGAGCAGGGCCTACTCATCCACTCCGAATGGAAATATTCTTTAGCCTTAAGATACCTATGGTAGGCCTTTGCGGGCCTGTTTCGAAATGATCGGCAGGCCATTCGATCGTTCGTAAGGGTCCGCTAGAGCGTTTCAAATATAACTATAGCCGAACTGCCGAGCGTGTGGTAGGGTCAAGGAATGAGACGAACCCTGTCGCTGGACCTGCGGGAGAGCATCGTGGCGGCCTACGACGCCGCTGAGGGCACGCGGGAGGAAGTAGCGCGGCGCTTCAAGGTGTCGCTGGGGATGGTGAAGAAGCTCCTGGCGCAGCGGGCCCGCACCGGCGACCTGCGCCCGCGGCACCGCTTTTCCGGGCGCAAGCCGCGGCTCTTGCCTGAGCACGGGCCGCGCCTGAAGGCGTTGGTCGCCCGGCAGCCCGACCTGACGCTGGCCGAGCTGAAGGCGCGGCTGGGCTTGGGCTGCACGGTGGCGGCGGTCCACTGGATGAGCGTGAAGCTGGGGCTGACATATAAAAAAAGACGCTCCATGCGGCCGAGCAAGACCGGCCCGACGTCGCCCGGGCGCGGCGGCGGTGGCGGCGGAGCCAAGGCGGCCTCGACCCGGCCCGGCTCGTCTTCCTCGACGAGTCGGCGGCCAAGACCAACCTGACGCGCCTGCGCGGTCGTGCCCCGAAGGGCCAGCGGCTGGTCTGCCACGCGCCCCACGGCCACTGGCGGATCACCACCATGATCTCGTCGGTGCGGCTGGACGGGACCAGCGCCTGCATGACCATCGAGGGGGCGACCGACACCGCGGTCTTCCAAGCCTATGTGCGCGAGGTGCTCGTGCCCGCGCTGCGCCCAAAGGACATCGTCATTCTGGACAACCTCGGCGCACACAAGAACGAGCAAACGCTGGCGCTCCTCGCCCAAGCCGGCGCCGAAGTCCGCTTCCTGCCCGCCTACTCCCCGGACTTGAACCCCATCGAGCTGCTGTGGAGCAAGGTGAAGGTGCGGTTGCGCGCCGCCGAAGCGCGGACCCTCCCGGAACTCCAAATCGCCATCGGCCAAGCCCTCCGCGCCGTCACCCCGGCTGACGCACGCGGCTGGTTTGCCGCCTGCGGCTATAGCTTTACTTGAACCGCTCTAGAATCGAAGGGTAGAGCATGGGTTGCGTCAGCGCCCCGCGACCGCACAGAACAATTTTTCTGTGACACGCGTGTGGCTGCTCAGCCCGTGGCAGGGGCTGGCATCCAAACTATCCGCGGCGAATCTCCGATCCGGGGAAGCGGATCTGGATGCGGAACACCTTCTTCATGCGGCAGGTGATCTGGCCGGTGCGGACGTCGAACTTCTCGGGCACCTCGATGCGGTGCAGGTCCACCACGGCGTGGTAGCCGCGTTCGGAAAAGACGTCGATGAGCATGGCCAGCGCGATCGGCGCGTCGAGCACGGGATCCTCCGCGTTGACCTGGGCCACGCCGGAGATCGCGTGGCGCTTCACGATGGGCATGATCTTCTTCTCGATGAAGCCCACGACCTGCTCGAAGAGCTCGCCCTGCTCGAGCTCGTAGGCGTCGAGGCGCTTCACGAGCTGCTGGCGCGCGCCGATGATGATCTCGCTGGCGACCGGCACGCCGCGGAGGCGATCAACGGTGCGCGGATCGAGCTCGAGCGTGCTCTGGTATTCGAGCTCGCGCAGGATGTTCTGCTCCACCTCCTCGAAGGAACCCTGCGCGTTGATGAAGTGGTAGTGGAAGATCTCCTTCAGGGACTGCAGGGCCTCCCACGTCTGCTCTTTGAAGACGCGGTAGCGGCGCTGCGCGAGCTTCTCGTCGTGGTCGGTGGGGCGGTCCTCGCGCAGCTCGCCGATGCCGGAGCGGCGGACCTCCTCGTTGTGCGCGACCGTCTCCTTGCCGCGCTTGAGCTGGCGGTTCACCGACTCGCGCTCGTCGACAAAGAGCACCATGATGTGGATCGTCGGCTGGCGGAAATGGATGCTGAGCGGTGTGTCGTAGAACTCGCTGCGCAAGGCCTGCATCCGGTCGAACAGGAGCTTGAGGCACTCGACCTGCACCTTGGTGCGGGGGAAGCCGTCGAGGATGACGCCGTCGCCGTATTCCGGGCGGAGGAGCTGCCGGAGGAGCAGGCCGATGACCTCGCGGTCGCCGACCATGTTGCCGGCGTTCTTGAGCGCGCGGGCCTCGGGGGAATCGAGCAGGGCGCTGACGACGATGGGCGGGCAGGTGAGGCCACGGGTCTTGGTGATGAAGGCGGTGTTGGTGCCCTTGCCCGCCCCCGGCGCACCGCCGAGGAGGATGATCTCCTTGGGGAAGCGCAGGTTCTCGCGCCCCACATCGGCCTCGAGGTCCCGCCAGACGGAGCTGAAAATCAGGTGGGCGTCCTTGATTTCGAGGTCATTGGCCTTGGCGGTCCCGCTGGCGGCGAGCGGCGGGGTGGTGACGGGGGTGGGCATGGGCGTGGCAGGGAGGTAGGTGGTTTTCGGCACGAACTCGACACAAGAAAAGACCGGCCTTGGCCAGCCGGGGTGGACGGGAAAATGGAAACCAGCGGAACCTGCGCCGACGGGCTTGGTCGAACTGATGCAACAGTTCGCGCGGGCTTAGCCCGACGGATTGTTGAGTTGAAGCTGGACCTGGCGGGGTCGCGAAAGCGGCCCCGCCTTGGCTTTTTTGGCTAGGTCTTCCGGGGCAGCACCCGCGCTGCGGTCTCCATCTGGCCGCGGGTGACGCCGAGCTGGTTGATCAGCTTGAGCTCGCGCCAGAGATCGGAGCCGGAGATTTCGCCGCGGAGGAGCTGGCCGTAGCGGGTGAGGGTGCGGCCGACCTCGGCGGGGGTCTCGTTTACGAATTCGACGCGGAAACTGCGCGCGCCGAGCTCGAGCAGGCGGGCGACGTATTCGGCCCCGGTCTGGGCGCGGTTGTTGAACACGGTGTTGCGGCAGCCGGCGTCGGCCTTGAGCGGCAGCTCGGCGCCCACCCGGTCGCGGAGCGCGACACGGTGGGTGTCGCAGGGCCGGCCGCAGTCGCGGTAGTCCTTGCCCGTCGAGAGAAACGCGCAGAACACGCAATGCTCCATGTGAAACATGGGCATGTGCTGGTGAATCGTGAGGTCGAACCACGCGGGCGGCGCGGCGCGAAGCAACGCCTCGAGCTGCGCGATATTGAGATCGTAGCTCGCGGTGACGCGCTCGAGACTGTGCTCCTGGATGAAATAGTCGGCCGTGATCGGGTTGGCGACGTTGAGCGAAAAGTCGCCGCGCCGGCGATCGCCGGCGAAGAACGCGAGGTGGTCGTAGTTGCGGCAGAGGTAGCCGTCGGCCTCGCAGGAGCGGACCTGTTTCAGGATCCATTCCTCGCCCGGCTTGAAGATGCGGGGCGGGGCGACCCAAACCGAGGAATTTTCGGTTTTGGATTCCCGATTTTCGACTTGGAGCTGGCGGAAGCGGGCGACGGTGTCGCGGTAGTGCTTCGGATTTTCGAATTCGCAGTAGATCGTGCGCGCGCCGGCGGACCACGCGGCGTCGAGCTGCTCGGGGAGCCGGAGGACGGCGATCAGGCCCGGGGCGGCCGGCGCCGGAGCAGCTGGCCCTCGAAAACGGCCGTTCGCAGGGGCGGAGGAGGCGGCGGAGATTTGCCAACGCTTCGGCGCGGAGCGGAGAGCTTCGAGCGCGCTGGTGATCTCGCGGCGGAGGCGGTTGAGCTCGCTCACCGGGAGGATGACGTCGCCCTCGAGGAAGGAGCGGAGCTCGCCGAGCTTGAACGGGGTGCCGCCAAGGCGGCCGAGCTGCTCGCCGAGGCGCTCAGGGGTGAGCGGGGATTTCTCGGCGACGGCGAGCGGGACGGCGGAGTCGAGCTGCGCGACGTGGCCGAGGGCGTCGCTGGCGATGAGCGTGAGCGGCGTGCCGGCGCGACCGTGGACTTCGAGCGTGATGGGGCGGGTGAAACGGATCCTCTCCCCTTCGAAAGTGGCGCGGACCTCGCGGTCGAGCGCGGGATCGTTGGTTTTCCAGAGGAGCTGGCCGGCGCGGATGCGGCGCCAGTCGAGGTCGCCCTGGCCGAAGCGCAGCGTGGTTTCGCCTGCGCCGGGCTCGACCTGATACACGCGGCCGCCTTCCTCGCGCTCGGCGGGATTGCCGGCGTCGAAGACGACGCCGTCGCCCGGCTTCAGCGGCGCGGCGAGGCGGAGCGACACGGCTTCGTTGTGCACGCGCGTGACCTCGCCGAGGAAGACGCCGCGCTTGGTGCCGAAGCGCGCGTGCGCGAGCTCCTGGTTGTTGATGCCGCGGAACCAGCCGGGGTAGAGGCCGCGGGAGAAACTCATCTCGAGCTCGTAGCGCGCGGCGCGCGGCTCGAATCCCGGCGCGGCGACGCCGGTCAGGCCGGCCATGACGTTGTCGAGCGCCCGCCGGTAGACGCGCGTGATGCTTGCGACGTATTCCGGGGACTTGAGCCGGCCTTCGATTTTCAGTGACGACACGCCCACACGGACGAGGTCGGGCAGCACCTCGATCCCGGAAAGATCCTGCGGGCTCAGGAGGTAGCGTCGGTCACCGAGATCCACTTTGCCACCATCCGAAATCAGATCGTAGGGCAGCCGGCAGGCTTGGGCGCACTCGCCGCGGTTGGCGGAGCGGCCGCCGAGGGACTCGCTGGTGAGGCATTGGCCGGAGTAGGCGACGCACAGGGCGCCGTGCACGAACACCTCGAGGGGAAGCTGCACCGCGGCGGCGGCCTGAGCGGCGTTGATTTTCGCGATATCGGCGAGGGAGTTTTCCCGCGCGAGCACGACGAGTTGCGCCCCGAGCGTCCTCGCGAACTCCACTCCGGCCGCGCTGGTGATGGTCATCTGCGTGGAGCAGTGGATCGGGAAATCGGGCGAGAGGCGCCGGATGAGGCGGCAAATCCCGATGTCCTGCACGATGGCGGCGTCGACGCCGCTCGCAATGATCGTGCGCAGGTAGTCCTCGGCGGCATCGAGCTCGTCGGTGAAGACGAGGGTGTTGAACGTCACGTAGCCCCGCACCCCGCGGCGGTGCAGGAACGCCATCAGCGCGGGCAGGTCGGCCTGCGTGAAATTCCTCGCGCGCATGCGGGCGTTGAAGCGCTCAAGCCCAAAGTAGATTGCGTCGGCGCCGTTCTCGACAGCGGCGCGCGCGCACTCCCAATCGCCGGCGGGGGCGAGCA
The DNA here is from genome assembly GCA_016794665.1 of Opitutaceae bacterium. Lineage (GTDB taxonomy): Bacteria > Verrucomicrobiota > Verrucomicrobiia > Opitutales > Opitutaceae > ER46. Next base: position 19,688 of record JAEUHB010000192.1, on the reverse strand, counting down.
GCTCGGGACGGAGGGTTGGCGCGGCGGGCGGCATGGAGGGCGGATGGTTGGTGAATTTTGGCAAAGCGCAACGGTCACGCCGGGGCGGTGCGGGCGGCCTCGTGGGTGCTCACGTGCGCGCGCAGTTGCGCGAGGAACTGTTCGGCGCCGCGGCTTTGGTAGCGCTGGAGGTGCCGGATCACGACGAGCTCGCGGGTGAGTTCGCTGCCGGTGAGCCGCAGGTAGGTGAGGGTGTCGCGGTCGCCGGGCTGGCGCGCGAGCTCAGGGAGCAGCGAGATCCCGAGCCCGGCGGCGACGAACTGCTTCAGGGTCGCCACCTGCGCGCAGCGGTGGCCGATGCGGGGCTGAAACTTCTGGTCGCCGAAAAACGCCCGGATTTGCGCCGCGAGCGAGCTGGAGTCGCCCAGGGAGACGAATGTCTCGCCGCTCAGGTCGCCCACGCTGATTTCGGAGCGGCTCGCGATCGGGTGGGTGTTGCCGACGACGAGGAGCAACGGCTCGGCGAGCAGTGGCTCGATTGCCACGCGGTGTTCCTTCACGGGCAGCGGCACCACCGCGAGATCGAGGTCGCCGTCGACGACCGCGCGGACGAGGTTGCTGCGAAAGTCCTCCTGCGCGTCGACCAGCAGGTTGGTGTGTGTCTTGCGGAGAGCAGCGAGCAGAGGCGTGATGAGGTAGGGCATCACTGTTTGCACGGCGCCCACGGCGATGCGCCGACCGAGGCTCGGATGGTCGCCGAGCTCCTTGGCGGCGTTTTCAACCTCGAATAGAATGCGCTTGGCCCGCTCCAGAAAAGCGGTGCCGGCCTCAGTCAGCACGGCTTTGCGACCCAGCCGGTGAAAGAGCTTATGCCCCACTTCCGTCTCCAGCTTGATGATCTGTTGGCTGAGTGAGGGTTGCGCGACACGGCTGCGTTCGGAGGCGCGGGTGAAATTGCCGGTTTCGGCCACCGCCACAAAATAGCGAAGTTGGTGCAGTTCCATAGGTATATGCTATTGGAATGATAGGAAGCTGCGATTTCAACTATTGATGAGAATGCCGTAGTATGAGGCCGTCAGCCCGGATTCGGGTTGGCGACAACCAAGACAAAACAATGAATAAGAACATCATCCTAGCGGTCCCCTTCGGCCTTCTGGCAGCCGCGCTCGTGCTTTTCTTCGCTGGATCCCTCCCCGTGGAGGCGATCGTGGGCTTCGCGGCCGTGCTTGTGGTGCTCCGCATCGCGGCCCTGGAATACCGCATCACGTGGAGGAGCCTGTTCGGCCGCAGTTAAGCGCGGTCTATACACCAACCTGCAACAGGGGCCCGGAGCAATCCGGGCCCCTTTTTATTTTTGGCGAGACTGGTCAAGTGGTCAGCGCGACACTTTTCTGCCGGCGCACAGACAAACACCGGGGCTCATGACGCTCTTCAGGCAAACACTGCTCCGCCACGACTGCATGGAGATTTTGCCCGATCATGAATCATGGAAATCCTGGTTTCAGCTCCAAGGCCCGAAACTGCTGCTTTGCGCGCGGCAGTGGACGCGCTCGCTCGCTGATGCCGAGGACGTGGTGCAGGAAGCCTTCGTGCGTTTCTGGCGCCACCAACGTGGCTTGCCCGGCGAGCCGATGGCGCTGCTCGTCACCTCGGTGCGACGGGCGGCTTTGGACCTCGCGCGGCGCGAAGGCCGGCGTGCGGCCCGGGAAGAGCGGGCGCTGGCCGATGAGCCGGCTCTCTTTTCTCAGGCACTGGATGCCGGCGACGAACGCCGCGCGCTGCTCGAGTCTGCGCTCAAACGTCTACCGGCCGAGCAGCGGGAGGTGCTCGTGCTCAAGATTTGGGGCGAACTCACCTTTGAACAGATCGCGCGCGAGCTGGGGCTTTCGCCCAACACCGCCGCGTCCCGCTATCGCTACGCGCTCGCGGCTTTGCGCCAGCATGTAGACCTCGCCGAATGCCATGGATGACCTGAGCAAACTCGAAGCAGAGCTTCGTTCCCTGCGCCCCGCGCCGGTTTCCACCGCCCTGACCGCACGAATCGCCCGCGATCTCGCGGCCGCGGCGCCGCCGAGGCGCGAGGCGCCGCTGCATTGGTTCTGGGCCATCGCCTTGCCCGCGGCGGCGGCGGTGGTGGCGATGCTCCTGCAAGTGCTGCCGGAGCGGCGCGCCGAAAGCAGCCTGGCCGCCGCACTGCGTCCCGCCGAGGCGCAGCTGAAGCCGGTCGCTGCCGAGAACGTGCTCGTGTCCGTGCGCGACGAGGGCCTCGTCACTCTCGACGACGGCTCGCCGGCGCGCCGCGAGCGGCTCCGCTACGTCGATACGATTCAGTGGCGCAACCCGCGCACCAACGCCTCGCTCATCTGGACGGTGCCGCGCGAGGAGGTCCGCGTCGTCCCCGTTGTCTTCCAATAAACCCCGCCGCTTTTTTTCCATGAAACCCGAACTCAAGCATCTGGCCGCGGCCCTCGCCGCGTTCGCCACTCTTCCTGCGGTGCACGCCGCGGTCGCCGAAAAATCCGAGTCAAAGTCGAAATCCGAGTCCAAATCCGAACTGCGGGTCATCTCGAGCTCCCCCGAGCGTCGCGTGATGGTCCAGCGCGCCGACAAGATCGAAAAGGAGACCGTCGCCTTCCTGGGTGTCGAGACCGGCCCGGTCTCGGCGACAACCGGCGCCCAGCTCGGTCTCCCGCGCGGCACCGGCCTTGTCGTCAACCATGTCGTGCCCAAGAGCCCGGCCGAAGGCGTGCTCCAGCCGCACGACATCCTGCTGAAGCTCGATGACCAGATTCTGATCGAGACGCGGCAGCTCGCCGTGCTCATCCGCAACAAGAAGCAGGGCGATGAAGTGACGCTCACTTTCCTGCGCGCCGGCCAGCGCAGCACCGCCAGGGTCACGCTGGGCCAGCACGAGACGACCAAGCTCAGTGCGATTGGCGGCGAGCCGCGCGTCTTCGGCTTCGAGGCGGGCCCTTTGGCCGCCTTCACGCCGTTTGAGGCGGCGCCTGGGTCCGGTCAGGTCCGCGAGGAAACTGATCATGTGCTCTCGTTGATTGAGCGCGCGCGCGCGATGCGCGGCGGGTCGGGCCCGCAGGGTCCTGTGCGGATCCAAATCGATCGGCAGGGTGGGCCGGGCTTCCGCGCGATGAGCATCAACACTGCCGACAGCAACCTCGTGTTCTCCGACGAAGCGGGCTCGCTCGAACTCGCGCAGAAGGACGGGATCAAGACCCTCATCGCGAAGGACATCAAGGGCGTGGAGCTATTTTCCGGCCCGGTCACGACGCCCGAGGAGCGCAAGGCTCTGCCCGAGGCGGTGCGCGTGCGTCTCGAGACCCTCGAGGGCATGCACAACATGTCCTTCCGCACCGATGGCGATTTCAGGGGCACCGAGACCAAGGTCATCCGCCCCCTCGAGCGCAGCATCTCGCTGCCGCGCTCCCCGGCGCGGGCGGTCCGGCCGGCGGCCCCGCTGCTTTGAGCCAAAATTTTTCCGGTGCCTGCAGCCCGGAAAGAGGAGACCCGACCGCGGGGCGTCGTGGCCCCGCGGTCTTTCCTTTTTTATTGCGCCGGAATCAGGGGCGGCGTGTCCGCCGCGCGGCGGCGAAAGAAAATCGCGATGATCAACGAGAGCACAACCGTCCAGAAAAAGCCGACGATAGCTTGCATCGCGATCATCATCCCGGGCCGCGTCATGAACTTTATCATGCCCTCGGCCTGCGCAATCGCGGAGGCCGGGACGCCCTTTCCTTCCAATTTCGCCAGTTCTACCTGAAGCACGAGGTCCCCGAAGCCGGGATGAATCACCGCGAAGTAAAGATATCCAGTGGCAATTCCGAGCACGCTCGCGACCAGACCCGTAAGCACGCCGCCACCGAGCGCCGAGCCATAGCCCCAGGCGGAGGTCACGGGATGATTCGCGCGCTTCTCGCGGATCGCCAGCGCGAGGCACGTGATGCCGACGGCGAGGCCCCCTATCACGCCGAGCAACTGGCCCGTGCCGAACTTTTCCGGGTTGTCGTGGAGCCCCGCAAAATAAAGCAGCAGGGTCAGCACGGCGGCAGCCACCGCCATGATGGCGCCATAGGTCAGGGGTATCTTCATCGCGCCACTTTGGGCGGGCGCGATCCCGGAGGCAATGCCGGCGTGCGGCCGGCACGCCGTCCTCAGCTGTTGTCACCGTCCAGGACGCGGCCGAGGCCGCCGAGCATGGAACCTTCCTCGCGACCCCCGCCGGCCGCCGCGTAGATGCGGCCGGCGAGCCGGGAAAACGGCAGCGATTGCAGCCACACCCTGCCCGGACCGCGCAGCGTCGCGAAGAACAGCCCCTCGCCGCCGAACAGCGCGCTTTTGATTCCCCCCACAAACTGGATGTCGTAGGCCACCGTGGGTTGGAAGGCCACGATGCACCCGGTGTCGACGCGAAGAACCTCGCCCGGCGAGAGCGTGCGTTCGTGGAGCGTGCCGCCCGCATGGACAAACGCCCAGCCGTCACCCGTCAGCCGCTGCATGATGAAGCCCTCGCCGCCAAAGAAGCCGGCGCCGATTTTTTTCTGGAACGCGATGCCCACGCTCACGCCCTTGGCGGCGCAGAGGAACGAGTCCTTCTGCGCGATGAGCTCGCCGCCGAGATCGGCGAGGTGCACCGGCAGAATCTTCCCGGGGTAGGGCGCCGCGAAGGCGACGCGCCTCTTCCCCATACCCTGGTTCTGAAACACGGTCATGAACAGCGACTCGCCCGTGAGCAGGCGCTTGCCCGCGCCGAGCAGCGAGCCGAGGAAGCCGCCGCTCCGCGCGGAGCCGTCGCCGAAGACGGTCTCCATCGCGATGCCGTCATCCATGAACATCATGCCGCCCGCCTCCGCCACGACCGCCTCGTTGGGATCGAGCTCGATTTCGACGAACTGCATTTCCGCGCCGTGGACCTTGTAGTCGATGGCGTGCATGACGGTGGAGCCGACGGGCGGGGGGAGGGAGTTCATGGCGCGGAGGAAAAGGGCCCGGGCCTCAGGCGGCGAGCGGCATCCGCTCGGCGCGGCGCGCCAAGGCCAGCGATGCGACGCGGGGACGCGGTGCATATTCGCTGACCACAGTCAGCAGCACGAGGGTCGCGACCGCGGCCGCAAACAGCTCGAGAATGAAGGCGCCGAGCACAAAGCCGGCGAGGGTGGCGGCGACAGCCACTAGGGCGGCGCGGGCGAGGAACGATTGGAGTTTCATGACGTGTTCTTTTTTCGACGCGCCAAGAACACGGCACCTGTTGAAAAGTTACGGCCGACCGGGCCGTTTGGCCCGGGGACGCGCGGCGCTCATTCGCGCAGGGCGGCGCGCACGAGCCGATCATCGCCGTCGTTGGGCGCGGGCGTGAGCCCGAGCGTGGCGCAGAGCAGGTTGTAAATGTGGATGTTCTCGATCTCCGGCACTTTGACCCCGCGCCGGAAAGCCGGGCCGTGCGCAATCAGGATGCCGCGCATCCGCTCGAGCTGCGGATCGTAGCCGTGATCACCGAGGAGGTAGCCCTGCGCGGCGTAGCGCGTGCGCAGCCGCTCGTAGGCCGCGCGCGTGCCCACGTGCCAGCCCTCGTCGGGAAGCACCCAGACGCTGGCGATGCGGTCGTTGCCGCGGAATTGGAAATGCGCCGGCAAGTCGTCGCGCAGATATGCCTTCACGTGCGCGACGCCGTCGAACTTGCGCACGAGCTCCTCCGCCGTGCCGCGCAGCGGGCGCAGCGAGAACACGCTGCCCTCATCCTCCACCTGCACCGCCGCGAGATCGATCAAGTCGTCGACGATCACCACCCGGTCGCGGCTCGTCGCGGTCATGCCGTGATCGGAGACGATCACGAGGTTCGGCTCGAGGCCGGCGCCGCGCAGGCGCGCGAGCATCGCGGCGAGGTGTTCGTCGCAGCGCTTCACGGACGCGACGAGCTCGGGGGCGTCCGGGCCGAAGCGATGGCCCTGTGCGTTGGTCTCGTCGAAATAGAAGGTGACGATGGCTGGCCGCTCCGCCGGCGGCAGCGCGAACCAGCCCATCATTTCATCGAGGCGCTTCTCGAAAGGGATGCTATAGTCGAAACGTTTCCAGAACGTGGGGCGCACGCCGCCGATCTCGGCCTCGGAGCCGACCCAGAACGAGGTCGCGGACCTTTTCCCCTGCTTGACCGCGGTGACCCAGATGGGTTCGCCGCCCCACCAGCGCGAGTCGCCGGCCGAGGCCGCCGTGTTGTAGCGGAAAAACATCCCGTGCGCGGGATCAAAGAAGATGTTGTTCACGATGCCGTGCCGCGCCGGCCTCAGCCCGGTGACGATCGTGTAGTGGTTGGGAAACGTGTTGCTCGGAAAAACCGGCACGAGCCCGCGCGCGGAAAATCCGTCGCGCCGCAGCTCTCGGATCGTGGGCGCGGCCTCCGGGTGGAGGTCCGCGTAGTCCCACCGAAATCCGTCGAACGAGATCAGGATGAGCGGGGAATCCGCCGCCCGGGCGAGCGCCAGCGCCGCGGCGGCGGCGAGGATGGGCGCGAGCCGTCTCATCGGATGGTGGCGATCGTGGCGCCCCACGAACCGCTGGTTTCGTCACCGCTGCGAAACGTCGTGACCCGCGGGTCGCGACGCAGCAGAGCGTGCACCGTGGCGCGCAGCGCGCCGGCGCCCTTGCCGTGCACGATGCGCACCTCCCGGATGCCGCGCGCCGCGCACTCCGCGAGGTAGGCGGGGATCAGCTCGCCGAGATCAGCGGGGCGAAACGCGTGCAGATCCAGCTCGCCCGTGATCGGCAGCGCGACCGGCGCGGACTCCGACATGGACTCGGACGGCACGGACGCGCGGCTCACGGTGCCTTGGCCGGCCCGTCCGCGGGCGACGGGGATTTTTCGGGCTCGACGGGCTGCGGCGCAGGCGCGTCGTCGTAAACGCCCGATGCCGCCGGGGGAGGAGGCGCTAGCGAGGCGGGTGCGGGCGCGGGAATGGTGATCTCGGGGCCGGCTTCGCCGGGGGCCGGCGCCGGCGGTGGCGTCTGCGTTTCCTGGTGCGCGGTCTCGTGCGAGTAGTCGCCGTAGTGGTGCTCGTGGTTGTGATCGATGTAGGGATCGGACGAGGCGCCGGGGCCGGCGGTGGCGTCGAGTGCGGGAGTCGCCGCGGACGGTGTGGAGGGCTCGGCGAGCTTGAGCTGGTTTTGCTTCCGTTCGTCCTCGTCGAGCGCGCGCTTGAACTCCTCCTCGACGCCGGCGGCCGCCTTCTTGAACTCACGGAGCGACTTGCCGATGCCGCGCGCGAACTCGGGCAGCTTTTGCCCGCCGAACAGCAGCAAGATGAGCACGAAAATCAGCATCATCTCCGGGGTGCCGAGCCCGTCGATGAATGCCAGTTGCGTGCAGAATGATTCCATCGGGCCAGCGTGACGGAAGTGCGGGCGAAATGTCAGCGCGAATTTCGCGCCGTCAGCCGACGCGCACGCGCACGGAGAAACGCTGCGTCTCGCCTGGCGGCACGAAGTGCAGGCCGACCTTGTGCTCGGGCGCGTTGGGCGGGCCCATCCACGGCTCGACGCAGTAAAAGGGCGCCTTGGCGTCGAGGGTCCAGGTGACGTAGGTCGAGTCGGGCTTGGGCACGGGCTCGGTGCCGAGCTCGAGGCGGATTTCGCCGCGCTTGCCCTTTTCGCCGAAGACGACCTCGCCTGATTGGAGCGAGGTGTGGAGCGCGTCCACGAGCGCAGGATTGTCGAGCCGTTCCTCGGGTTGCAGCTCCGGTCCGGCGATGAGCTGGCCCTTGGCGTCCTGGCGCAGCCGCTTGCCCGCGGGGATGCGGATGAAGTAGTCGCCGCGCACCGTGCCCTCGACCCACGGGAGGGTGAAATAAAAATGGTGGCCCGCCGACCATGGCAGCGGCTCGCGGCCGCGGTTGGTGAGCGCGAACTCGCAGGAGAGCCCGAGCGGCTCGAAGATGTAGGTCACCGTGAACTCGTAGGCATACGGGTAGCATTGCCGCGCCTCCTCGCCGGGCACGAATTCGGCGATGAAGCCGCGCGCATCCAGATGTGTGACCTTGAAGTCCCCTTGCCGCGCAATCCCGTGCATGGGCATCGCGCGGCGCACGCCGTCGGCGGCGCGCCAGAAGTGGATGTCGCCGCGGTCGAAGACACGGGCGTTGAAGGGAAACAGAATCGGGTTGCCGCCGCGGACCTTGGCGAACTCCGCGAAGTTCGCGTCCTCCGGCCAGTAGATCACATCGCGCACCGAGCCGTCGGCGAGCGTGAGGTTCCAGTTCATGAGCCGGGCGCCCTTCTCGGGCAGGGCGAGGAACGTGGAGTTGCCCACGCGCCAGCGCGTGAGGGTCTGACCCTGATACGGGATTTTTTCCATCGACGGGGAGGATGAGTTGGCTGGGCGCCGGACGCGCCGACCCCGGTTGTGTGGAAAGGCCGCGGCTTTTTCAAGCGGCGCGATGCTTGCGCTGCACGCGGGCGGCGCTAACTGTGCCCGCGCCGATGCTTCCCCGCCTCCCCAGCTTTCTCCTCCTTGGCCTCGTGACCGCGCTCACCAGCGTGGCCGCGATCGCGCCGGCGCCGGTATCGGCTGAGGGAGGCAAGACCAAGGTCGTAGTCATCCCGGTGCAGGAGCAGGTCGATGCGCCGCTGCTCTTCATCATCCGCCGCGGGCTCAAGGAGGCGATCGAGGCCAAGGCCGGGGTCGTCGTGCTCGACATGAAGACGCCCGGCGGCGAGCTCGGCGCGACCTTCGAAATCATGGAGGCGCTCGCCAAGTTCCCCGGCAAGACGATCACCTATGTGAACACCGAGGCGATCTCGGCCGGGGCGTTCATCGCGGCGACCACGGAGGAAATCTGGTTCGCGCCCGAGGGTGTCATCGGCGCCGCCGCGCCCGTGCAGGCCGGCGGCAAGGAGGTCGACGAGACGATGAAGCTCAAGATCGTGAGCTACCTCAAGGCCCGCATGCGCGCCATCTCCGAGGGCAAGGGCCACCGCGGCGAGGTCATCTCGGCGATGATTGACGCGAAGAAGGAGCTGAAAATCGGCGACAAAGTGATCAAGGAAAAAGACGAGTTGCTCTCGCTTACCGCCACCGAGGCGATGAAGGCCTACGGTGAACCGCCGCTCAAGCTGCTCGCCACCGGCATCGCCAAGTCGCTCGACGATTTGCTCGCGGAAAAATTCGGCGCGGGCAACTTCACCTCGCAGCGCCTCCAGATCACGTGGTCGGAGCACCTCGCGGTTTTCATCCGGACGATTTCCCCGATTCTGATGGGGCTCGGGATGCTGGCGCTCTACATTGAGTTCAAGACCCCGGGCTTCGGGGTCTTCGGCGCCGTGGGCATCGCGTGCCTCGCGATCGTGTTTCTCGGCAGCTACGTCGCGGGGCTTTCGGGGCACGAGCCGATGCTGGTCTTTGGACTCGGCGTCGCGATGGTGGCGGCGGAAGTCTTTTTCCTGCCCGGCGTCGTGGTGCTGGCGGTGGGCGGTATTTTGCTGATGCTCGGGTCGCTCGTGTGGTCGATGGCGGACCTGTGGCCCAACGAGCCGGTGTCGGTCGCGTGGTCGGCGGACGCGTTTGTGGCGCCGCTCGGCAGCCTCGGCATCGGCCTGCTGATTGCGGTCGGCCTGGCGCTCGCGCTCGCGCGGTTCCTGCCCAAAGGCTGGGTGTGGGATCGGCTCGTGGTGCATTCCTCGGTGGGCGGCGCCGCGCAACTTGCCGGTGGGGCGGTCGACGAGGAAGTGGCTTCGCTCGTCGGGCGCGACGGGGTCGCGGTGACTGATCTCCGGCCGAGCGGGCAGATTGAGATCGGCGGCCGGCGTTACGAGGCGCGCAGCGAGCTGGGTGAAATCGTCCGTGGGCGCGCGGTGCGCGTGCGCGCGCAGTCCGACTTCGGCCTCGTGGTGGAGGAGAAGCGATGACCGCGGTCATTTTGCTTTTTGTGACGGGCACGCTGCTGCTCGCGGCGGAGATTTTCCTGCCGGGTGGGATCGCGGGCATCATCGGTGGCGTGGCGCTCGGGGCCGGCTCCATCCTGGCATTTGTGGAGTTCGGTTCCGGCTACGGGACACTGGCGACCTTGGCGGCGTTCATGCTCCTCGGCGTGATGCTCTACCTCGAGTTGGTCTGGCTGCCGCGTTCGCGCGTGGGCCGGGCCCTCGTTGTTGAATCCGCGGTGGAGGGCGTGTCGCAGCCCCCCGTGGCGGCCGAGGGCGTCGTCGGCGCGACGGCGACGGCGCTCACGCCTCTCGTGCCCACCGGCCTCGTGGAGATTGCCGGCCGGCGCTACGAGGCGTTTTGCCGGAGCGGGCACGCCGCGCGCGGCGTCGTGCTTACCGTGGTGGGCCTCGACAATTTTCGCGTTATCGTTTCCGAATCCAAACTCCCATGAAAGACCTGTCCCTCTTCGTCATCGTCCCCGTCGTCATCGTCGCGCTGGTTTTCTTCGCGGTGTTCGTGTCGTTCATCGGCACCTGGCTCAAGGCCCGCCTCAACGGCGCGCCCGTCGGCGTGATGAACCTTCTCGGTATGCGCCTCGGCGGCGTGCCCTATGGCCTCGTCGTCGAGGCGCGCATCACCGCGGTGAAGGCGGGCATCCCGCTCGAGACTGACAAAATCGCGGCCCACTACCTCGCGGGCGGCAACGTGGTCCCGACCGTGCAGGCGCTCGTCGCCGCGCAAAAGGCCGGCATCGCCCTCAACTGGGACCGCGCCTGCGCCATCGATCTCGCGACGAAGGGCTCGAACAAGAGCGTGGTCGAGGCCGTGCGCACCTCCGTCGATCCCAAGGTGATCGACTGCCCCAATCCCGAGGGCGGCCGCACCACGATCGACGGCGTCGCCAAGGACGGCATCCAGGTTAAGGTGAAGGCGCGCGTGACCGTGCGCTCGCACCTCGACCGGTTTGTCGGCGGCGCGAAGGAAGAGACCATCATCGCCCGCGTGGGCGAAGGCATCGTCTCCACCATCGGTTCGGCGGAGAGCTACAAGATCGTGCTCGAGTCGCCGGACAGCATTTCCAAGACGGTGCTCGCGCGCGGCCTTGATGTGGGCACGGCGTTCGAGATTCTGTCCATCGACATCGCCGATGTCGACGTGGGCGAGAACGTCGGTGCGAAACTCCAGGAAGCGCAGGCTGAGGCGAACAAGAACATGGCGCAGGCGCAGGCCGAAATCCGCCGCGCCGCCGCCGTCGCCGTCGAGCAGGAGATGAAGGCGCGCGTGCAGGAGATGCAGGCCGAGGTCGTGCGCGCGCAGGCCGAGGTGCCGCGCGCGATGGCCGAGGCTTTCCGCACCGGCCGGCTCGGCGTGATGGACTACTACAAGATGGAAAACGTGCAGGCCGACACCTCGATGCGCTCCTCGATCGCGCACCCCGAGGGGAAGAAGTAACGGCCACCCGTCGCGCCGGCCATGCTCAACAAGATCATCAACTGGGTCCTCGGCAACCTGCCGCTGGTGATCTTCGCGCTGGTGATCATCAGCCAGATCATGCGTGCGGCGAAGCGGGCGCGGGAGCAGCAGAGCGAGGAGCAGCGCCAGGCGCGGCCCGACGCGCTCGACGAAGATCGTCGCACGCGGGAGGTGCAGGAACAAATCCGCCGCCGGATCGCGGAGCGCCGCGGCGGCGGCGCACCTGCGGCGGAGCCGCCGGCATTGGAGCGTCCCGCGCCGAGTCCGGAGACGACGCAGCTTCCGGATGTCTTCGACGGCCCGCTGGGCCGGATGCTGCAGGAACTGCAGAAACGCGCCCAGCCGGCCGCGCAAGAACCGCCGCCGCTCCCCGCGACCGCGTTGCGGCAAAGCGCGGAGCTTGAGCGCCAGCAGCAGCTGGCCGAACAGCTAAGGACACTCGAGGAGCAGAAGATGCTGGCCAAGCGTCGGGCCGCGCATCTGGCGGAAGCGCGGGCTGAGGTGGCGCAGGGCGAGCCGGCGCTGCGGGCCGTGGCGCGCGGGCGCCTGATTGACGATTTGCGCGACCCGCAGAGCTTGCGGCGCGCATTTGTGCTTCGCGAGGTGCTCGGGGCGCCTGTCGGTCTGCGCTGAAAATCCCGCGACCGCCGGCGGGCGCCGCTCGCAGTGCGTCAGGGCTGAGGCGCGGGCAACTGACCCCGGGTCCTGCCTGCGGGCAGTCCCATCGGATGGCGCGTGCCGTTGATCTCGAGCAGCAGGTTCTCCGGGATGCTGGCGTCGATGAAGAGAGCGCCCTTGCGCGGGACGAATTTTGTCTCACCCGGCACGACGGCGCCCTTGAAGAGCACGGGGCCGTCGCTGTCGTCGGGGTTCCTCACGGTGACCGTGACATTGACCGGTCGTAGTGCGACGAGCCCGACGCTCGGGCCGCTCGGAGTCGGATTTGATCCGCCGGAGAAGAGGGCGCGCCCGATGAGGTAGACCAAGACGACGCCAAGCACGACGCCGGCGATTTTGAGCGTCTTGAAGACGAGGGCGGGATCGAGGCCCTTGGGCAGCGAACTGCCGGTGCGGGGGCGCGGGCCGGTGCGGGGCGTGGGCTCGGCGGTGGGCGCGGGCGGCGGCGGGGTCTCGGCGGGCAGAGCGGTCACTTCCATCCGGCCGTAGATTTCGCGCGCCGGCGGGCGGGCCTTGGCGCCGCCGTGGCCGAGAGCGGCGAAATCCGCCATGATTCGGTCGGTGGGAAGCTTCAGGAAATTACAGTAGGTGCGGAGAAATCCGCGCGCGTAGATCTCGGTGAGGCCGATGTCGAACTGGTTGCCCTCAAATTTCTGGAGGTAGTCGCCGCGAATCTTGGTCGCCTCGGCCGCCTCGCGCAGGGAGATGCCCTTCTTCTTGCGGGCTTCCTCGAGCCGTTCACCGATGGTTTGCATGGTCTGGGGGAAAAGAGTGGGCGGAGAACTTGGAGAAAGACGCGAGGCCGGGGCGAGTTTCTTCTGCGGCAACTTGTCCACAGGCGATGTGAACAACTTGGCGGCTGGGAACGTGGGCCGGGGCGCTCCGAACATGCCGGGCGTGACTGACAACGTCGCACCGACGGGCGCCGGCCCAGCGATTTCAAACCGTGCGGCCGCTTTTCACAGCGCGTCGAGATCGACGAGGATCTCGCGGGGGCTGGAGCCGTTCTCGGGACCGACGATGCCCTTTTCCTCCATGAGGTCCATGATGCGCGCGGCACGATTGTAGCCGATGCGAAGGCGACGCTGGATCATCGAGGTGCTGGCGCGCTTGGTGGACTTCAGCACGTCCAGCGCCTGCTTGTAGAGCTCCTCGTCGTCGCCGAGTTCACCGTCGTCGTCGGGGCCGCCTTCGCCCTCTTCATCCTCGCGCGCGGCGCGGTCGATCTGCTGCTGGACGGCCTGCACATATTGCGGCGGGCCATTGCGCTTGAGGAACTCAACGATTTCGTGGACTTCCTCGTCGGCGACGAAGGCGCCCTGCGCGCGCACGAGGCGCGAGGTGCCGGGCGGGGAGAAGAGCATGTCGCCGCGGCCGATGAGGGTCTCGGCGCCCTTGGTGTCCATGATGGTGCGGGAGTCGACCTGCGAGGCGACCTGGAAGGCGATGCGCGAGGGCAGGTTGGCCTTGATCACGCCGGTGATGACGTTCACCGACGGACGCTGCGTGGCGATGATGAGGTGGATGCCGGCGGCGCGGGCGAGTTGCGCCAAGCGCGCGATGTTGGTCTCAATCTCCGCGGGCGCGATCATCATAAGGTCGGCGAGCTCATCGATGATGGCGACGATGTAGGGCAGGCGCTCGGGGATCTCGATTTCTTCGGTCGCAGGGGCGACGCCGTTCAGGGTGCCTTGATCTGGCGGCGGGGGAGGGAAGGGGTTGGCGGACTTGCCCTTCTTGCGCGAGTTGAACCCGACGATGTTACGGACGTTGGCCTTCGCGAAAATTTGGTAGCGCTGTTCCATTTCACGCAGGAGCCACTTGAGGGCGGCGGGGACCTTCTTCGGTTCCGTCACCACCGGGATGAGCATATGCGGGAGCGTGTTGAAGACCTTCAGCTCGACGACCTTGGGGTCGACCATGATGAGGCGCACGTCCTTCGGGCTTTTCGAGTAGAGGATGGACGCGACGATGGAATTGATGCAGACGGACTTGCCGGAGCCGGTGGCGCCCGCGATGAGCAAGTGCGGCATCTTCGCGAGATCGGAGACGAGCGGTTTGCCGGATACGTCCTTGCCGAGCGCGATCGGGAGCTCGGCCTTGCCCTCGACCCAGTCGACGCTCTCAAGCAGCTCCCGCATGCCGACGGGCGTGGATTTCTGATTGGGCACTTCGACGCCAACGGCCGCTTTGCCGGGAATGGGCGCGAGGATGCGCACGGACTGCGCGCGCATGCCGAGCGCGATGTTCTTGTCGAGGCCGGCGATCTTCTCGACGCGCACGCCGGCGGCGGGCACGACCTCGTAACGCGTGATGACCGGGCCGACATGAATCTCGCCGAGCGTCACCTCGACGCCAAACTCGCCGAGAATGCGCAGGAGATTCTCCGCGTTTTGGCGGTGCTCCTCCTCGCTGTTGAGGCCGGCGGGCTTGATTTGCTCCTTGAGGAGGGTGAGCGGCGGAAACTGGTAGTTGGCGTCGTCGCTCTGCGGGAGCGTGAGCTTGGCGGCCTTCTTGGGTTCCTCCGGCTTGACGATATTGAGTTCGACCTTGGCGGGCGCGGGCTTCGGCTCGAAAGGGGCCTTCGTGGAAGCGGGGGCCGTCGGAATCGGCGCGGTTGTGCCGATCGCCGGACGAGTCTCGGCCTTCGGATCGAACGGCGCGGAGGTCGCGTCGCCCCGGCTGGCGCGCGAAGGAATGCCCTTGGCGAGGGGATCCTCGGGTGCCTTCGGGGCAAAGGTCTTCTTGCCCGAGGGTCCGACGGCGAGCGGCGCCGTGGTGCCGCCGGGCGGGATGGGCGGGGTGGTGAGGTTAGCCGCCTTTTGGCGGGCGCGCAGATCGCTTTCCCGGCGGTGCTGCTCGGCGCGCTCGGCTTTGAGGCGTGCTCGTGCGGCGCGCCAAGCCGTGAAGTTGGCGAAGATTTTTTCGAACTCCCCGCCGATGTCCCGCACGAAGACGAACAGCAGCGAGCCCGCGTAGAACGTCGCCAAGATCAACCCGGACCCGAACGGCCCGAGGGCGTCAGCGAGCGCGCTGTGATAGATCCACCGGCCCGCATAGCCGCCGTAGCCGCATGGGAAATAGTCGCTCCCCCAGCGCGACTCCCGGAACATCGCCGCGAGGCCCGCAAACGTCACACATGCGACCAGCATCGCCACGGCGCGGCCGCCGGTGAGGTGGCGGGAGTTGCGCACCGATATGTAGAGCAGCCAGATGAAAAAAACCGGGATGAGCCAGGTGCTCACGCCCACCGTGAACAGCAGCAGCCACGCCGCGTCTGCGCCGATCCAGCCCATGAGGTTCTTGCCAATCGCGGTGGTGGAGCGGAAGGGCGCTCCCACCTGCATGGGGTCATAGTCGATCAGGGCGACAGCTAGGAACGCGGCCGCCACGAAGAACATCGCTGCCGCGGCCCAATTGGGCCGATACCGCGCGGCCTGAAAGGACGGGCCGTCGATTGGGTTTGAAGTATCGGACTTGCGCATTTTGTTGGGCCGGCCGGCGGCTCGGTTCCGAATTCGACGGTAGCAAGATGGCTGGTCAAATGTAAACCCCCCCGCTGGTTTTCACAAAAAACTCGTTACTGCCTATGCGCGACATGCTCCGGTTTCAGCCACTCTATCAGGAACGCGTGTGGGGTGGCCGTGCCTTGGAGTCGGCGCTGGGGCGAGATTTGCCTCCTGGCGCCCCCATTGGCGAGAGCTGGGAAATCGTCGATCGGCCCGAGGCGCCGTCGATCGTGGCGGACGGTCCTTGGCTGGGGCAGTCGTTGCGCAGTGTGCTCGCGAGGCACGCCAGCGAGATCATGGGCCCGGCGTGGCCCGCGGACAGGCCGTTTCCTATCCTCGTCAAATGGCTCGATTGCCGCGAGCGACTCAGCCTGCAGGTGCATCCCCCTGCGGTCGTCGCCGGGGAACTGAAGGGCGAACCCAAGACCGAGAACTGGTATATCGCGCACTCGGTGCCCGGCGCCGAGCTCATCGTCGGCCTCCGGCGCGGTGTCACGCGGGCCCAGTTCGAGCAGGCGATCGCAGACAACACCCTCGAGGCCTGCGTGCACCGCTTCAACGTCGCCGCCGGCGATTCCATCCTCGTGCACAGCGGCCAGGTCCACGCGATCGACGCGGGGAACCTCATCCTCGAAATCCAGCAAAACTCCGACACTACCTACCGCGTTTACGACTGGGGCCGGGTCGGGCTCGACGGCTTGCCGCGTCAACTCCACGTGGCGCAGTCGCTGCGCTCGATCGACTGGAACGATTTTGAGCCTGCGCCGGTGCGCGCGGCGCCCACCTCCGGCGTAATCGCGGATTGCGCGGAATTTCGCATCCGCCGCGTGGTGCTTGGCGCCGGCGAGCGCGTGCACCTGCGCGCCGGCGAGCAGCCGCGCATCGTGAGTGTCGTGAGCGGCGCCGTGCGCGCGTCGGCCGACGGCAGCGGCGGCACGCGGTCGCCGCACGGCCAGCGCCTCGCGCGCGGTGACAACGCCCTCGCTCCCTACGCGGGAGCCTTCACCATCTCGGCGGAGACAACGACGATTTTGCTGCTGACGGAGAACTTCACGGGCGCGTAGCCGCCTCGAACGGGGGACGTGTTCGGCGGGCGCACCACCGAGCGTCCCGGGGAAAGCTACGAGTTTCATGCGCGGCCCCACGCCACGCTTGAAGAATCGCGAAACCCGCTGTTGAATCCGTCCTCTTTTGACCATGCCCGAGCCCGAGAACAACGACTCCGCGACCACCGCAGGCACTGCCGCCACACCTCCTCCGGACACGCCCGGCGGCGAAGGGGGCGCCCCCGATCTGGCGGCGCAGCTCGCGGCGGCCAAGGCCGAGGCCGCGGCCAACTACGACAAGTTCATGCGCACGGCGGCCGATCTGGAGAATTTCCGCCGCCGCACCGTCCGGGAGAAGGACGATCTCCGCACGACTGCCGCCGGCCGGGTGCTAGAGGATGTTTTTCCGGTGCTGGACACCCTTGCCCTCGCCATCAGTGCCGCCCGCCAGCCCAACGCCGATCTCAAATCGCTCGTTGGCGGCGTGGACATGGTGCTCACCCAGCTCAAGACCGCGCTCGCAAACCACGGTCTCAAGGAAATCTCGCCCGCCGGCCAGCCCTTCGATCCGCATCAGCACGAGGCCATCTCGCACCAGCCGAGCGCCGAGGTGAAGGAGGAGCACGTCATCACCGTCGTGCGCACGGGCTACTCGCTCAACGGCCGCCTCCTGCGCCCGGCATCTGTCATCATTTCGAGCGGTCTCGCCAAGGCTGAGAAAAAATCCTGAGCGCGCCGGCGCTGATTCCACATGGCCAAGGACGACTACTACGAGCTGCTCGGCGTCGAGCGCGGCGTGAACGCCGACGACCTCAAGAAGGCCTATCGCAAGAAGGCCGTGCAATTCCACCCGGACAAGAACCCCGGCAACAAGGAGGCGGAGGAGATGTTCAAGAAGGTCTCGCATGCCTACGAGGTGCTGAGCGATCCCGAGAAACGGGCGGCCTACGACCGCTACGGCGCGGCGGCGTTCGAGGGCGGCGGCGGAGGCGGCGCGCCCCGCGGCCCTGGTGGCATGGGCGGCGGCGGCGGTGGCTTTCACGATCCGTTTGATATTTTTCGCGAGGTCTTCGGCCAGCGTGGCGGCGGCGGAGGCGGCGGCGGGATTTTCGAGGAGATGTTTGGCGGGGGCGGCGGAGGCGGCGGCAACGGCCGCGACGGCGCCGATCTGCGCTACGATCTTGAAATCACGCTCGAGGAGGCGGTGCGCGGAGTGGAAAAGGAAATCTCGTTCCGCAAGGCGATGGCGTGCGAGCGCTGCGACGGTGCGGGCGCCGAGCCCGGCTCGAAGAAGACGACCTGCCCGACGTGTCGCGGCGCCGGCCAGGTGCGGCGATCCGGTGGCATCATCACTTTTACGCAGACCTGCCCGACCTGCGGCGGCGCAGGCACCAAGATCGACCGCCCCTGCACGGCGTGCCGGGGTGAGGGCCGTGTCGCCAAGAACACGAAGCTCAACGTGCGCGTGCCTCCCGGCGTCGACACCGGCTCACGCCTGCGCTCAACCGGCAACGGCGAGGCGGGCGCCGCCGGCGGCAACTCCGGCGACCTCTACATCGTGATTACGGTGAAGGAGCACGAACTCTTCCAGCGCCAGGGTGAGGACCTCTTCTGCGAGATCCCGATCAAGT
This sequence comes from Opitutaceae bacterium, assembly GCA_016794665.1. Classification (GTDB taxonomy): domain Bacteria; phylum Verrucomicrobiota; class Verrucomicrobiia; order Opitutales; family Opitutaceae; genus ER46. Next base: position 1,447 of record JAEUHB010000192.1, on the reverse strand, counting down.
TCACGCTCGCGGCGATGGGCGGGACAATCGAGCTGCCGACGCTCTTCGGGAAGGGCAGCCTGCGCATCCCGCCCGGCACGGCGAGTGGGACGACGTTCCGCCTCCGCGGCAAGGGCGTGCCCAGCCTGCGGGGCGGCGCGCAGGGCGATCAGCTCGTGCGCGTGCAGGTCGAGGTGCCGCAATCGCTGTCGAGCGAGCAGCGGAGAATCCTCGAGGAGTTCGCCCGCGTGAGCGGCGACGCCACGGAGCCGACTTCGCGCAGCTTCTTCGAGAAGGCGAAAAAGTTCTTCTGAGCGCGCCGCGTCAGCGGCGGCGCAGCCTCACATCCATCCACACCGCGAGCGTGAGCACCACGCCGCGGGCGATGAACTTGGCCTCGGGCGACACGGCGAGGAGCGTCATGCCGTTGAGCAGCGCCGTCATGATCAGCGCGCCGAAGATCACGCCGCCGACCGTGCCGCGCCCGCCGCGCAGCGCGGTGCCGCCGATGACGCAGGCCGCGATGGCGTCGAGCTCCATCAGGTCGCCGACGGTCGTCGTGGACGAACCTTGGTAGGCCGTTTGCATGAAGCCCGTGAGCGCCACCGCCACGCCCATGAGCGCATACGCGGCGATGAGCGTGCGCTCGACCGCGAGGCCGGAGAGGTGCGCCGCCTCCTCGTTGCCGCCGATGGCGTAGAGCGCGCGGCCAAACGGCGTGTGCTGTGTCACGAACCACACCGCGCCTGCGGTCGCCGCCAGCACGAGGAGCGAGAGCGGCACGCCGCGGAACTGGTTGAACACGATCACGAGCCCGAGCGTGACCGCGGCCACCGCGCTCCAGCGCGTGATCGCGCGGGACGCGGGCGGCACCGCGAGCCCGTGCGCGATCCGCGCGACGCGCGCCCGCCACGTCGCGACGGTGAGCCCCAGGAGCACGGCCGCCGCGAGGCCGATGCCGGTCGGTGCGGGCAGGTAGTAGGTGGTGAGTTTGGCGTAGAGATTCTCCTCGTCGCCGCGCGAGACAGGCACCGTGGAATTCTGGATGACGAGCCAGAAGAGCCCCTTGAAAATCAGCAGCCCGCCGAGCGTGATGATGAAGGACGGGATGCGCTCCCTCACGATGAGCGCGCCCATGAGCGTCCACAGCGCCACCGCGACGGCGAACGCTGCGCCCAGCGCCAGCGGCGCCGGCCAGCCCTGCTGAAACACGAGCACCGCCGCAACCCCGCCCACGAGCCCCACGCCGCTCCCCGCCGAGAGATCGATCTGCCCGGTGAGCAGGATGAGGAACATGCCAAGCGCCAGCGTGCCAGTGATCGAAAACTCGCCGACGAGCTGAGTGAGGTTGCGCGCACCCAGGAACGCCGGCTCCCTCGCCGCGAAGAACGCGCAGATGGCAAGGAGCGCGAGCGGCAGGGCGAAGTTTTGGAGGACGCGCGCGTTCATCGAAATTCAGGCCGCGTGC
>JAEUHB010000150.1 GCA_016794665.1 Opitutaceae bacterium | reverse complement strand
TCACACCGCCCCGATCGCCTCATCCAGCACCGCGAGCAGGAAATCCGCGTCGGCCTTCGTGATGTTCATCGGCGGGGCGAAGCGGATCGTCTGGCCCCAGAGGCCGCCTTTGCCGAGGAGGAGGCCGAGCTCGCGGGCGTTCTCGACGGCCTGCGCGCATTCTTCCTTGCCGGGCGTCTTCGTCGCGCGGTCCTTCACGAACTCGATGCCGAGCATCAGGCCCTTGCCGCGCACGTCGCCGATGACCTTGTGCTTCGCCTTGAGCTTGTTCAGGCCCGCGAGGATGTAGGCGCCCAGCTCGAGGCAGTTCTGCTGCGTCCTTTCGTTTTCGATGACCTCGAGCACGGCCTTGCCGATCGCTGAGACGACGGGGTTGCCGCCGAAGGTGTTGAAGTGGACGCGCTGCGTCATCGTCGCCGCGATCTTGGGCGTCGTGACGACGGCCGCGAGCGGCGCGCCGTTGCCGATGCCCTTGGCCATCGTGACGATGTCGGGGATGACCCCCTGCGTCTCGAAGCCCCAGAAATGCGTGCCCGTGCGGCCGAAGCCGGTCTGCACCTCGTCGGCGATGCACACGCCGCCGGCGGCGCGCACGTGCTCGTAGGTGTGCTTGAGATAACCCTGCGGAAACTCGACGAAGCCGCCCACGCCCTGGATGGACTCGGCGATGAACGCGGCCACCTTGCCGGGCGTGGCGTAGCCGATGAGGTCCTTGACGTCATCGGCGTATTTGCGGCCGGCGTCGGGGTCGTCGTAGCCGAAGTGACCGCGATACGGATACGGCGCGACGGCGTGGTGGACGCCGAAGGAGTGCGGCACGTTGAACTTCCAGTTGCTGTGCGCGGTGACGCCCATGCCGCTGGCGTTGCCGCCGTGGTAGGCGTTGCGCAGCGCGATCACGTCGTAGTTGCCCGTGGCGAGCCGCGCCATGAGGAGCGCGAGGTCGTTGGCCTCGGAGCCGGAATTGACGAAGTAGCAGACCTTGAGATCGCCGGGGAACTTGGACGCGAGCTTCTCGGCAAAGGCGCCGATGTTGGGATTCAGGTAAATCGTCGTGCTGTGCTGGAGCGTGGCGTTCTGCGCGTTGATGGCCTTGAGCACGTGCGGGTGGCAGTGACCGACGCTGACGGTCACGATGCCGCCGAGTCCATCGAGGTAGCGCTTGCCGCTGGAGTCCCAGACATACTGCATCTTCCCCTCCACGATCATGATCGGCTGCTTGTAGTAGAGAAAGAGGCCGGGATTGAGGAACTGCTTGCGCTGCGCGAGCACCTGCTCGAGCGACGGGCCGGTGTAGGGCGCGGGTGTGTGAGAGGTGGGCGGCAGCGGAATAGATTTCATTGGGAAAACAGTTTCACCACAGAGACACGGAGGCACGGAGAAAACCGAGTGCTCCAGCCTTTCTCTGTGCCTCTGTGTCTCTGTGGTTCAATTTGGTTCATCCATTGGGCGCGAGCTTGCGCAGGACGAGATAGATCACGAACGCGATGGCGAAGCCCGCGAGCCAGGCGACGCCGTAGATCGTGTGGAAGAGCGGGGCGATGCTGGCGGGCTCGATCGCCTTCACGTTGGCGAGGAAACCGGGCAGGCTGGGCAACGCGCCGGCGAGGAACGCGGCGACAGCCACCCAGCTCGTGCCATGGGCGTAGCGGTAGGGGCCGTCGGCGGAGTAGAGCGCGGGCACGTCGAGCTGCTTTTTCCGATAGACGAAATAGTCCGCGATCATGATCCCGCCGATCGGGCCGAGCAGCGCACTGTAGCCGATAAGCCACGTGAAGATGTAGCCGTTGGGGTCGGCGACGAGCTTCCACGGCATCATCAGGATGCCGATGAGCCCGGTGATCAGTCCGCCGAGACGAAACGAAATCTTCTTCGGGGCGAGCTGCGCGAAGTCGTTGGCGGGCGAGACGACGTTGGCGGCGATGTTGGTCGCGAGCGTGGCGAGGCAGAGGGCGAACAGCGCGCCGATGAGCACGAGCGGGTTCGTGAAACGCGTGAGCACGTCGACCGGATCCCAGAGGGTCTTCCCGTAGATTATCGTGGTGGCGCTCGTGACCGCGACGCCGATGAAGGAGTAGAGCGCCATCGTCGTCGGCAGGCCAAGCGCCTGGCCGAGGGCTTGGTCGCGCTGCGATTTCGCGTAGCGGGAGAAGTCAGGGATGTTGAGCGAGAGTGTCGCCCAGAACCCGATCATGCCGGTGAGCGACGGGAAGAAGATGCCCCAGAATTGCC
>JAEUHB010000138.1 GCA_016794665.1 Opitutaceae bacterium | reverse complement strand
CGCTGGCGGATGGAGAAATGGATGAGTTTTTCGAGCATGACGGGCGGGGCTTAGAGGGCTTGGCCGGCGGTCTCGCCGGTGCGGATGCGGATGGCGCGGGCGACATCCTTGATGGTGACGAGGCCGTCGCCCTTGTTGCCGGTGCGGGCGGCCTGCACGAGCGTGTCGGCGATAAGGTCGGCGTGGGCGTCGTCGCAGGTGAGGAGGAGCACGGTCTTTTTGTGGAAGGTGAAATTATCCTCGGTGGGGCGGAAGGCTCCGCCGGCCCCGCGGCCGCGGCCCTGGCCGTGGACGTCGAGAAGGGTGACTCCGGGGAAATGCGGCAGCGCATGGAGCGCGCGCATGACGCGCGCCAGCGTGTGCGGCGGGATGATGGCGATGATTTCTTTCATGGCGGTGGTCTCCGGTTCAGGATCAATGATCGTGCGAGGCGCCGGATTTCCCGATGTCGGCCTTGATGAGAAAACTGTTCTCCGTGACGTAGCGCTCGCCGGCCTTGAGGCCCTTGAGCACTTCGACGTAGCCGCCGCCGCGACGGCCCAACTCAAGCGGACGCGCCTGGTAGAGTTCGCCGTGCTGGGAAAACACCACGGTGAAGTCGAAGAGCGACTGGACAGCGGACTCCTTGACCGCCACGGGGACGGTCTTTTCGGCAAGGGAGATTTCGGCCTTCACGAAGAGGCCGGGGCGCCAGCGCTGGTCGGCGTTGGCGAGCACGACGCGGGCAACGAGCGTCTGCGCCTCGGCGGAGCTGACCGGGGAAATCCACGAGATCGTGCCCTTGGCTTCGGGGCCGCCGTCGTCGGCGTGGATGATCGCGGACTGGCCAACTTTCACCCGGGCCTGATCGCGCTTCGGGATATTGAGATCGATCCACACGTCGGCGAGGTCGGCGATGGTGTAGAGCGCCGCGCCTTCGGTGACGGTCTCCCCGGCGTTGACGTCGCGGTCCACGATGATGCCCGCGATGGGGGCCTTTACCTCGATGGTGGCGAGCGACAGGTTTGTCTCGAGCAGAGCGACGACTTCGCCGGCGGTGACGGTGTCGCCGAGGGACTTGCGGGCTTCGCGGACGATGCCGCCGAAGCGCGGCACGGCGCGGCCGACCTTGTTGGCGTTGAGTTTCACCTGACCGTAAACGGCGAGGGCTTCGATCATGGTGGCGGGTCCGGCGACCTCGGCGACGACCCCGGCGCGGGTGGCGGCTTCGGCCCCGACCGTCACCTGCAGCTCGGGTGCCTCGAAAGCCCAGCGGTGGGTGCGACCGGCGTGCTCGGCCACGATGGTGTAGTCGAAGGAGTGGGGTTCATACACCTCGTCGGGGCTGCGCAGGTAGTCGCCCTCGGGCACGAAGGCGTGGCGGTCGATGACGTTGCCGGGGCGCTTCAACTCGACGGTGAGTTTCATGCCGGAGGGCGCGAGGGGCTTGCCGCCCTGGGTGAACCAAGCGCGGAATTCGGGCGGGATGCCCGCCTCGACGATGGCGAGTTCGAGGGTGAAATCGCCGTCCTTGAGCAGGCGTCCGCCGTGCGGGCCTTTGGCGGTTTCCCCTTCGGCACCGGCGGTCTTGGCGGCAGGAGCACGGCCGCTTTTGACGATGTAGAAGGCGAGTCCGCCGCCCACGACGAGAACGGCGAGGAGGGAAAGGATGAGTTTGGGTTTCATGGGTGAAAATGGAATCGGTCGGTGACGGGAAAATCAGGGCTGGGAAATGAGGGCGGATACGGCGGGGAAAGAGGCGTCGGTGAGCGCCTCGGTGCGGGCGAGCGCGGCGGCATAGGCGGCCTCGGTGTCGAGCAGTTCGCGCCGCACGGCGACGAGGGCGCGCTGGGCGTCGAGCACGTCGATCAGCGGGAGCTGGCCCTGCTCGTAGGCGAAGCGCACGGCGTTGTAGGCCTCCTGCGTCGCCGGCAAAGCGTCGCGGCGCAGGGCCTGCGCCGCGGCATGGGCGGCGGCGAGATCCTGCCACGCGGCGGTGAACGCGACGCGCAACTCGACCTCGACCGCGCGCACGGACTGCTCGGCGCCGGCGAGCGTCTCGCGGGCGGCGCGGATGTTGCCCTGGTTTTTATTCCGAAAGGGAATGGGCAGGGAAACACCGCCGACGAAGGCGGCATCGGTGCCGTCGCGGAGGAAACGGAGCCCGCCGCCCACGGTGACATCCTGCGTCGCCTGCGCCTGCTGCAACTGGAGCGCGGCCCGGCGGCCGGCGACGATCGCCTGCTGGAGATCGAGGCGCGGATGCCGGGCGAGCTTCGCGAGGAAGATGTCCTGCGCCGGCAGGGCGGCGGGCACTTGCAGCGCGCCGGCGACAGTGGACACCTCGGCCGGGGCGCCGCCCCACGTCGCGGCGAGGACGGTGCGGGCTTGGGCGAGGCCGGCTTCGCCGCGCGCATAGTCGGCCTGGGCGAAGGCGAGCGCGGCGCGGGCGCGGGCGGCTTCGGCGGGCGGGGCGAAGGCGGCTCTTACGCGCGCATCGACGGCGGCGACGGTGTCGCGCGCCAGCCTCAGCGGCTCGGCCGCGAGGGCGAGGCGTTGTTGCGCGGCGAGCACGGCCACATAGGCGGAGGCGGAATCGGCGAGGATTTCGCCGCGCTGCACCGCGAATTCCATCGCGGCGGCCTCGCGCTCGCGGCTGGCGAGGGCCACGCGTTTCTCGCGCTTGCCGCCGCGCTCGAAGGTCTGGCTCGCCTGCACCGTCGCTTCGAGGGAGCGGACGCCCTGGGTGCGGCCGGTGCCCATGACGTTTTCGAGCGAGGCTTCGAGCGTGGGATTTGGACGGAGGCCGGCCTGTTCGATCAATGCCTCGGCAGCGCGCTCGGCGTAGCCTTGCGCGGCGAGGCGGGGATTCTGCTCGGCGGCGCGACGCAGGGCGTCGCCCAGCGAGAGGATGGGCGTGGGCGCAGGCGGTGCAGCATTCTGGGCGGACACTTGCACAGCCGAAAGAAGGAGGGCCAATCCGAGCGACGCGCTCGGCAGGGAAATACGTAAATACGGAGACATGGAGAGTTGGAAAAACGAACACGAACCGGGGGAGGAAATGACCGGCCACGACGCGCGCAGGCGTGATGGGGCCAGGAATCAGGCGACGAATCCGTCCGCGCAGGGACGGATCAAGCCGCGCAATCGGGCGCGCGCGCAGGCAGGGCCGCGCGGCGAACAAACTGCCACGTGCGACCCAACGCCTGAAGCTCAGGCGGCGCGGTGGCCAGACTCACGGGCTCGCGCGGCACCACGGCGGGGGCGACGAGCACACTCAACAGACAGCAGGCGAACGAAACCGTGGGAGGCAGGACTCGCAGGTCCGACGACGCCTTGGGGTAGGAGACACCTTCGATGGAATGGCAGGCATCGTCCTGACACGTGTCCTTGCACGACTCGGAATGATGATCGTCGTGCGCCAGAATCGTGAAACCGGCCGACTCCAAAGCGCAGTGCTCTGTCGCGGGCAACCAAAGTGCCAGCAGCAAAAAAGCGACGAGTTTGAAGACGATTCTCACGCGGTATCTTTAGTCAGAGATTTGTATCGAAGGTTCGGGTGATGTCGATGTATTCCTCGGAACGTCGGCGATACCTGTGCGGATCGCGGGGAACGGGGGAAAGACGTGCGCCGGCCGGTCTGGGTAACACGCAGGGAAGCGGTCGCCCAAGCCGGCGGGGCGCGGAACTCAGTGAGAGGCGCAGGTGCAGGCGTATTCAGCGAGCTTGCACTCGCCGCACTTGCTGAGGTCGAGGTTGAATTTTGCGGTGATGGTCTTGCCGGTGGGGCCGGCCTTGATCTGCACGACGGTGGGAAGTTCGTCGCCCGCCGGGATCGCGGCGGTGGAGAGCAAGGTGTTGCCGGCTTTGGCAAACGTGAGGACCTTCGGCGCGGAGCGGTCGCCGGTGGTGACGGTCACGATCTGATCGGCGGGGGCGATGGCTTTGCCGGCCTTGTCGAGGAAGGTGATCTGGACCTTGCGATCCGTGGTGACGAAGAACTCGGCGCGGGGCTCGACGGTGGCGATGATGCGGCCACCGTTGGGACCGGCGACTTTCTTCTCATGCTTGTGGTCGCTGGGGTCGTGCTTCTTGTCGGCGGCGAAGGCCGGAAGGCTGACCGCGAGGGCGGCGATGATCGGGAGGACGAGGGATTTCACTTTCATGGTTTTTGGTTTTTTTTGAACTGAGCAGGCTTTGGTTAACTGACGGGAAAGGATCACTGCGCCGCGGCGGCCTCGCGTTCGAGGGCTTGGGCGGCGGCTTTTTTTCCGAAGTGGAAAAACACAAGCGGACGCACGAGGAATTCGAGGAGTGTGGAGGAGACGAGGCCGCCCACGATGACGACGGCGACGGGGTGGAGGATTTCCTTGCCGGGTTGATCGCCGGCGAGGACGAGCGGAATCAGGGCGATGCCAGCCGCGAGGGCCGTCATCAGCACGGGCACCATGCGTTCGAGCGTGCCGCGCTCGACCATCGCGCGCGTGAAGCCCTCGCCCTCGTGCTGCATGAGGTGCAGGTAGTGCGAGAGCATCATGATGCCGTTGCGCGCGGCGACACCGCCGACGGCGATGAAGCCGACGAGCGTGGCGATGCTGATGTTGTCTACCTTGAGCCACGTGTAGACGAGGCCGCCCACGAGCGAGAGAGGGATGCTGAGCATCACCTGCAACGCGAGCGACAGGCTCTGGAAATAGCCGTAGAGCAGAAACACGATGACCACGAACACCACGGAGCTGAAGATCACGATGCGCTGCGTGGCATCTTGCTGCGCCTGGAACTCGCCCTCGTAGGTGATGAAGTAGCCCTCGGGGAGTTTCACCTTTTCGCGCACTTCGCTTTGCAGCCGGGCCACGAGCACGCCGACATCGCGCACGGTGGGCTTGATGGCGATGGTGAAGCGACGCTGGCTGTTTTCGCGGAAGATGACGTTGGGGCCCTTGGCCTCGCGCACATTGGCGACGAGCGACAACGGAATGCGCTGGCCGCTTTCGGTTTCGACGGGGAGGCGGGCGATTTTTTCCGGCGAGTCGCGCCATTCCTGCGGCAGTCGAATCACGAGGTTCACGGCACGCTGGCCCTCGCGGAGTTCGGCGATCTCCTTGCCGCCGAGGAGGGCGCTGAGCTGCTCGTTGAGCGCGCCGGGCGTGACGCCGTAGGCGGCGGCGCGGTCGCGGTCGGCCTCGATCCGGAGCTGGGGGATCGAGGACTGTTGGTCGAGCTTGGCATCCTCGAAGCCGGGGATGGTTTTCGCCACGGTCTGCACCTCGGTGCCGAGACGGCGGAGCGTGTCCAAGTCGGGGCCGAACACCTTGATCGCGACGGGCGCGGAGACGCCGCTGAGCATGTGGCCGATGCGATCCGCGAGCGGGCCGCCGACGACGGCGAAGACGCCGGGGATGGTTTTTAGACGGCGCTTCAACTCGTCGAGGATTTCCTGGCGGCTGCGGCTGGGGCCGGTCGAGGCGGTGTCCTCGATGCGGAAATCGACGTCGAACTCCGCGGTGGAGACGGGGACGACGTGGTCACCGCGTTCGGCGCGGCCGAGGCGGCGGCCGACTTTGCGAACTTCGGGCACCGCTAGAATCTGGGCTTCGATCACATCTGAGATTTTGTTCATCTCCTCCAGCGAAGTGCCGGGAGCGGAAGTGGCGGCGATGAGCGCGGTTTCCTCGCGGAAGGCAGGGAGAAAGTCTTTGCCCATACGGCCGTAGAGGGAAAACGCCGCGACGACGCCGGCGAGCACGAGGGCGAGCACGGGATACGGGAAATCGAGCCCGACGCGAATGAGCGTGCGGCGAAGCATCGCCTTGAGGAGACGCACGAAGCGACCGTCGTCGTGCGCGTGGCCTTCCTTCGGGTTGAGCAGGAACGAGCAGAGCACCGGGATCAGTGTCAGCGAGACGGCGAATGAGGCGACCATGCTGAGGATCGTCGCGATGGCGATCGGGGCGAAGAGCTTGCCCTCGACGCCGCTGAGGCCGAGCAGCGGGAGGAAAACGAGAATGATGAGGACGGTCGCGTAGAGGATGGAATTACGCACTTCGCCGGAG
>JAEUHB010000113.1 GCA_016794665.1 Opitutaceae bacterium | reverse complement strand
GGGCGGCGGCCATGTTGGCCTCGGAGAGCTGGCCGACGCCGCGAAGGTTGCGGAGGGCGGAGGAGAGTTTATCGGTGAGCGACTCGAACATGGGAGCCGACACCGTTGGGGGATTTCGCGCAGGGAAGCAACAGCGGCGCGTGCCGGCGTTGCCGCTTCAGGCGAGAATCCCGTCGATCACATGCCCGTGAACGTCGGTGAGGCGGCGCTCAAGTCCGCTGTTGTAGTAGGTGAGACGCTCGTGATCGAGGCCCAGGAGGTGGAGCAAGGTTGCGTGGAGATCGTAGATGGTCGTGACCTTGTCGACGGCCTTGAAGCCGAGGTCGTCGGTCGCGCCATAGCTGAAGCCGCGCTTCACCCCTGCGCCGGCGAGCCACACGGTGAAGCCCTTCTCGTTGTGATCGCGGCCGTTGGCGCCCTTCTGGAATGTCGGCATACGGCCGAACTCGGTCACAAACGCCACCAGCGTGTCGTTGAGCAGCCCGCGCTGCTTCAGATCACGCAGCAAGGCCGCCGCGGGTTGATCGAGGATGGGCGCGTGGATGTTGTATTGGTCGACGATGTATTTGTGACCGTCCCAGTTGCCGACGCCCTCGCCCATGGCGTAGGCGCCGTTGAAGAGCTGCACGAAACGCACGTCCCGCTCGAGCAGGCGGCGCGCGAGGAGGCAATTGCGGGCGAAGCCGGCCTTGTTCTTGTTCGCGTCATCCACGCCGTAAGCGTGGAGCGTGTGCGCGCTCTCGTCGGCGAAATCGCCGACTTTCGCGGCGGCGAGCTGCATCTTCGCGGCGAGCTCGTAGGCGGAGATGCGCGCGGCGAGCTCGGAATCGCCGGGATTCTCGGCGAGATGGCGGTCGTTCAGCAGCTTCAGGAAATCGTAGGTGGCGCGATCATCCTGCGCCGTGACGCCGGCGGGTCGGTTGAGGTGCGGGATCGGCTTGTCGGCGCTGAAGGCGACGCCCTGATACGCGGCGGGAAGAAAGCCGGAGGCCCAGTGGCGCGAGCCCGTCTGCGGCACACCGCGCGGATCAGGGATCGCGACGAACGCCGGCAGGTTCTCGCACTCGCTGCCGAGCGCATACGTCGCCCACGCGCCGATGCCCGGGAAACCGTCGAGGATGAAGCCGGTGCTCATCTGGTTCTCGGCGGGCCCGTGGGCGGACGACTTGGCGGTCATCGAGTGGATGAAGCACATCTCGTCCGCGAGCTCGGCAAGGTTGGGCAGGAGATCGGAGACCACCTTGCCGCTCTGGCCGCGGGGTTTGAATTCCCAGAGCGGCTTGATCACGTTGCCCTGCATGCCTTGGCCCGTGATGAGGCCTTCGCCCCCGGGCATCGGCCGGTCGTGCAGCCGGATGAGCTCGGGCTTGTAGTCGAAGGTGTCGATGTGGCTGATTGCGCCCGAGCAGAAAATCATCAGCACGCGCTTGGCCTTGGGTTGGAAATGCGGCGGGCGAGGGGCGTTGGGCAGGCGGGTGTCGATCTGCGGCCGCCACGGGCCCGCGCCCATCAGGCGCTGCTGCGCAAGAAGCGAGGCGAGGGCGACGCCACCCAGCCCCGTGCCGCCCCAGCGCAAAAAGTCGCGGCGGCTGAGGAGGTGGCGTCCGGCGTGGGAGAGGATCGGAGGGCTCATGATCAGATCAAGGCGTGTGGACGAATTCGTTGGCGTTGAAAAGCGCTCGGCAGAACAGCGCCAGGCTGTGCTGCGTGATCATCGTGACGGCAGCTGACGTCTCCTCCCGGGCTGGCTCGCGGCCCAGGGCGAGGCGGAACGCATGGCGCACTTGGGCCGCGGGCTCCGGGCCCGCTTCGCGCTCCAGCCGCGCGGCGAGGGCCGCCGCCTGCTGCATTAAAAACGGGCTGTTGAGGAGATTGAAGGCCTGCAACGGGGTCGTCGACCGCGTGCGGCTCGGCGCGATCTGGCCGGCATCGGGACAGTCGAACGCGCCGAAGACGTCGTCGAGCTGCGCGCGGGGCTTCGTCTGGTAGACCATGCGCCGGAGATCGTCGTCGGTGAATTCGCTCTTTGGCACGTAGGTCTGGATGTTGCTCCGGCTGATGTTGGGTTCGAACAGGAAGAATCCGGCGCCGCCTTCCCGCAGATTGAGCCGGCCGGAGATCGCGAGCATCGTGTCGCGCAGCGGCTCGGCCTCCAGCCGGCGCGCAGGGAATCGCCAGAGGAGCCGCGTCGCGGCGTCGACCTGGAGGCCCTTGGGGTGCGGCCGCGACGACTGCCGGTAGGTGTCCGACAACAGGATCAGCCGGTGCATGGCCTTGAGGCTCCAGCCGCGGGCGATGAACTCCGACGCGAGCCAGTCGAGCAGCTCCGGATGCGTGGGCTTGGAGCCGTTGACGCCGAAGTCGCTGGGCGTGTCCACGAGGCCGGTGCCGAAGTGGTAGTGCCAGATGCGATTCGCCATCACGCGTGCCGGCAGCGGATTCTCCACGGACGTCAGCCATTCCCCCAGGGCCAGCCGCCGCTGCTGCTCGGGGAGGTCGCGCGGCAGCGCGAGTTTCTTGCCGAAGCGGGCCAGGCCGCCGGGGGCGACTTGCTCGCGCCGCGCGAGCGGATCGCCGCGATGCAGGCGAAACGTGGGACCGGGTTCGCGGAGTTTGCCGGCGTAAACGGGCGGAAACTCCGTGAGGCGCTTCACCTGCTCCTGCAGGGACCTGCGCTCGGCGACGATTCGTGAGACTTCCTCGAGACGCGCCGGCGGCACGGAGCTGAGCGTGGCGATCGCCGGCACGCGTTTGCGCCAGGCGTCGCCCAGTCGATCCCGCGAGGACGCAACCTGGGTCCATGCCTGGCCGTCGAGCGAGACCTCGATCCGGTAGTTCGTGATGAGGTGATCATCGAGATTGGGCTGGCGGTCGCTCCGATTGCGGCTCCAGAGGATGCGGTCGATGCGCTCCGTCTTGG
>JAEUHB010000064.1 GCA_016794665.1 Opitutaceae bacterium | reverse complement strand
CAACCCTATGAAACTACGCGAAAGCGGAATGCCAGCCCAAGACTACTGGGAAACGCTGTTTGATGTCCCGGCCATTCTCGATGCGTTTGGTTTCGATTCGACCACGGCTGACGTCGCCGAACTGGGCTGCGGCTACGGCACTTTTACCATTCCCCTGGCCAAGCGAATTGCTGGTCGATTGATCGCCGTCGACTTTGATCCTGCAATGGTCGCAACCACCCAACAGCGCGGCCTGGAAGCCGGGCTGCACAATATCCACGCTAGAATCCGCGACGTAGTTGCCGATGGCTTCTGCGTCCCGCCCGCGTCCTGCGACGCGGCGCTTCTCTTCAACATCCTGCACGCCGAGGAACCCGTCGCCCTCCTCCGCGCGGCCCGCGATGTCGTCCGCCCGGGCGGCCTCGTCGCCGTGATCCACTGGCGGAGCGACATCGCCACTCCCCGCGGCCCTAGCCTCGCAATTCGCCCACGCCCGGGGCAAATCGCCGCATGGGCGGCGGAAGCCGGGTTGACAGCCGGCGACGAAGATTTCGCACTGCCGCCTTGGCACTTTGGGATCAAGCTGCACCGAGCACCGGGGCGCTGACTGAATTTTCCGCGGCGCCTCGGTTTGCGCGTTTTTTTTCTCGTCCTCGGCCCGGCGTGATTTCACTCAACACTTAGCCGGGCTCTTGCAACTGGAGTTCGGCCGAGAGGAAGAGGATCAGCTTGGCAGCCGCCGGCAGCTTCAGCCCCGCGCTTTCGGCAAGAGCACGCGGAGATTGCCCGCTTGCACGCACACCGCGATCTCGGCGGCGGTCGCGCGCACTTCGCCGTCAAGGTGGATTAGGCCGGCGCGCAATCGAGTGAGCCGGAACTCTGCCGCCCGCGCATGGCGCACGCGCGGGCTGCGCAGGAGCTTTCCGGTCGCGAGCCGCGCAAGCAACAGCACGAGGCCGCCAGCGCCCACCGGCGAGATCGCCACGAGATCGAGCGCACCGTCGCGCACGCCGGCCCCGGGCGCGATGCGCACGTCGTTGCCGTATTGATCCGAGTTCGCCACCGCGAGCAGCAGCACGTCTTGCGTCCAGCTCCCCGACGCAGATTCAATGCGGCACGACTCCGGCGCTCGCTCGCGCCAGGCGCGCCACGCCGCGCGCAGGTAGCCGCCGAGTCCGCGGCGCGGCTGGAGGCAAAACCGCGCCGCCACGTCGGCATCGAAGCCGAAGCCCATCGCGTTGCAGAAAAAATGCCCGTTGGCCGTTGCGGTGTCGATCGCTTCGATCTTGCCGCGGCCCGGCTGCAACAGCGTGAGCGCCTTGGCGGGATCGCGGGGAATCCCGAGATGCCGCGCGAGGCCGTTGCCGGAGCCGGCGGGCACAATCGCGAGCGTCGCGGCCGTGCCGGCGAGAGCGGCGGCGACTTCGTTCACCGTGCCGTCGCCGCCGACCGCGACCACGTGCGTGCAGCCGGCCGCGACGGCTTCGCGCGCGAGGCGGGTCGCGTCACCCGGCCCTCGCGTCTGATCGCTTGCGCCCGCGAAGCCTTGGGCCGCGAGGGCCGCCCTCAATCGCTCGCACACCGCACGCTGCCGCCGCGCCGGTCCGGAGCGCGGATTGTGGATGAGACGGATTTTCATGCCGGCGGGAAGGCGGCCACTCCGCCGCGGCGGCGCCCGGCTCGCCAGCCCACCGCGACGTTCACTTGCGGGGGAGTGGCATCCATTTCCGGAAATCGAAGTCGCCGCGCAATTTCACGCCAAAGCCGAAGTCCGTCCCGTCCGGCCCGAAACTCACCCGTGGCGCGAGCCCCACGGTCCAGCGTCCGTCGGGGCGCAGCCAGCGCGAGTTGGGCAGCCGCCACGACATTCCGGGGCGCACGGTGACGACCGTGCCGTTTTCCTTCGCGCCGAACGCGTTCGTCGCGAACGTCGTCTCCAGCGTGCCGGTGACCCCGGCGCCCCGCCACACGAGGCCTGAGGTCAGGCTCAGCGAATCGTCGAGCAGCGTGTTCCGGTTGCGCACGCCGCGAAACGCCGTGCGGGCCGTGAAATCCGCGGCCGCACTCGCGAATCCCGTCAGCCGCGGCCAACCGGGCACCGGCCGCGTCACGGTCACGAATGGCGACAAGTGCCGGCGCCCGTCGGTGATTTCCTCGGGCGGACTTCCTACCGGTAGTCGGTAGCTCAATCCGAGGGCGACGGCGTTTTCGCCGAACCACGCCCATGCTGGCAGCCGCTGCTTCGCCGCCAGCCGCAGGCCCGCGAGGCCGAAGCGGCTGCCGACTTTCACCGCCCCGAGGCCGTGCGCGACATAGGCCTCAGCCTCGGCGCTGGCCTCCGTCGTTTGGCCCAGGCCGTAACGCACGCCGATCGGCACGCGCAGATGGTCGTGCCGAACCAGATCACCGAAATGCGGCCGCAATATGAACCGCAGGTGGTGCGGGGACTCGGTCTGCGTCAGCTCCGTGTCGAACACCCCCGGCAGGCGCGGATCAGGCGCGAGGGCATCGACCGCGCCATACCCGGCCGCGCCGAATGCCAGCCAACCGACGAGCGCGCCGGCGCCCCGTATCCGATGGAGTGGGTGGCCTTTAGTTTTCATCGGTTCTCCTCCCCGGCGCCCACGCGGTGGCGCCTGAACGCCCGCCGCCAGGCAAGAAACACCACCCAGGCCAGGCCGGCAGTGACGACCGTGTGGCTGAGGTAGTGCGCGCCTTTCGCCATCTGGTAAAAGCCCATCGTGCCGCCTACCGCCGTCGCGACCGCGATGCCCCAGGCCTGCCCGCGCCGCGTCCGCGCCACGCCGGCCAGAGCGCACAGCGCGAATCCGCCGCTTGAGTGCCCGGCCGGAAAACAACGGCCACGGCGCGCCGGCCGGTCGCTCTCCGGAAAACAGTCGAACACTTTGGCGTAAGCCACATCACCGCCATAGCGCCGGTTTTCAGAGGGGCAGAACACGTTGGTCGCATCTTTGAGCCCGCCGACCAGCGTGGGCACCGTCGCAAGTGTGAGGGCGAGCACCCAGAGATCGGCCCGCGGCACATCGCCGAGACCGAAATCGTGGCGGATGCGGTCGCCGACGACCGCCGTCGCGAGCACGACCAGTCCAAAAGCGATGATCGTAAACTTCGGGCCGGAGTAAAAAAGCGCCCGCCAAAGCGGGTCTTTGCCGTCGACCCGCCAGACACCCGCGGCCGCATCGAACAGCCGGTCTTGCACGCACAGATCGAGGTCCGTGAACTCGAACAAGGCAAAGGCGAACGCGAGCGCCGCCAGCGCCAACGGCCACGAGCGGTCAAGGCGCAGCGGCGGCGACATTGCGGGTGGCATGGGCGGGGTCGTATTCGCGCTGGCCGCCGTGCCGGAAAAGCCAGCTCGCGGTCTGGTAGGCGGCGATCGCGTCGTCGATCAGCTCCGCCTCCTGCGCCTGCGGCGTCAGCGCGTGCGTGGCAGCGTCGTAGCGGAATGTGACCGCTTGCCGCGGTGGTTTCAGCACCCCGAGCCGCGCGCCGTCGAAGAGGCCCAATTTTTGGTAATTGCCGATCCACGCGCGGCCCGGCCGGTCGGGCGCCGTCAAGACATCGCGGCCATAGAAGCGGCTCGGATACGACCAGTTGAGCAGGCCGAGCAGCGTGGGTGCGTAGTCAACCTGACTCGTCAGCGTTGCCACCGTGCCCGCCGCGACCTGTCCGCCCGGCGCATAAATCAGCAGCGGGATG
This sequence comes from Opitutaceae bacterium, assembly GCA_016794665.1. Taxonomy (GTDB): domain Bacteria; phylum Verrucomicrobiota; class Verrucomicrobiia; order Opitutales; family Opitutaceae; genus ER46. Next base: position 10,856 of record JAEUHB010000064.1, on the reverse strand, counting down.
CGGTAATTCTGCACGGGCAGTTCCGTCTTGCCCGCGCTGCTCGCGCAATGGTCGGCCACGATCACGAAGATCGTCTCGCGATACCACGGCTTCTCCGCCGCGGCGCGAAGGAAAGCCCCGATGGCGTGGTCCGTGTATTTCACCGCGCCCGCGCGCCCCGAGATTTTCGACGGCAGGTCGATCTTGCCCTCCGGATACGTGAAGGGCCGGTGGTTCGAGGTCGTCATCACGAAATGGAAAAACGGCTTCCCGTCCGCGTGGTCGCGGTCGGCCTCGCGCAGCGCCCAGCGGAACAAGTCCTCGTCGCACGCGCCCCAGACGTTGGCGAACGTGATGTCCGCCGCCGCGACCTTGGTGCGGTCGACGACGCGGTAGCCGTTTTCCCCGAAAAAATAGTTCATGTTGTCGAAGTAGCCGAAGCCGCCGTAGACGAAGGCCGTCGCATAACCCTTGCTGCGGAAGACCGAGCCGAGCGAGAAGAGGCGTTCGTTGTCCGGCCGTTTCACGAGCGAGCGGCCCGGCGTGGGCGGCACGGAAAGCGTGAGCGCCTCCATTCCCCGGTCGGTGCGCGTGCCGGTGGCGTAGAAGTTGCCGAAGATCAGGCTGCGCCCGGCGAGCGCGTCGAGGTTCGGCGTGAGCCGCGAGGCGCGGTTGAAGGCGCCGAGAAAATCCGCGCTCAGGCTCTCGACCGTGATCTGGATCACGTTGAGCCGCTGCTCCGGCCCGGGCCGCGGCGCCGGCACGAGGCGCAGGAGATCGCGCGGGTTGTCCGTCAGCGGTTTCGATCCGTCCTGCGCGAGCCGGTCCCGTGTGCGCCGAAACGCGACATCGATCGGCAGCGTCGGGTAGAACCGGTCATACTCGAGCTGGTTGGCGCGAAACGCGGCCACAAAAGACCACAGCCCGTTCTTCGCGAGTTCGCGCTGATAGTTGTTCGCAAACGAGGGCAACAGGTCCTGCCGCAAGGCGAGCCCGAGTCCGAGGGCCGCGAGCGCCCAGCCGCCGGCCGCCCGCCACCGGACGCCAGCCGGCTGCGCCGCATGATCCAGCCAACGGGCGATCCACCGCGTCCGCACGAGCCCCGCGAGCCCCGCGGCGGCGGCGAGGCCGATCCCGGCATAGATGGCGGGCATGGGATACGACTCGCGGATGTTGCCGAGCACCTCGGTCGTATAGACGAGGTAATCGACCGCGATGAAATTGGCGCGCACGCCGAACTCGTCCCAGAAGAACCACTCGGCCACCGCGCCGAAGAACAGCAGCGCGAGGATCGCACCCAGCCCGAGATGCGCCGCGGCCCGGCCGAGGCGTCCCGAAAAAAATCGCGCCGGCAACAGCGCGAGCAGCAGCGCCAACGGCAGCGTGATCCAAAGCGCGGTGGCGAGATCGAACAGCACGCCCCATCCCGCGGCCGCCGCCAAGCCAAGGTCCCACGGGATCTCGGCCGCGGATTTCAGCAGCAGCACGGCGCGCGTGGCGGACCCGATCGCCAACGCCAGTAGCAGCACGAGAAACGCCCCGCCGTGTCGCCGGGCCAGCGCCGAGGAAAACCGGCTTGGCGGACGCTCGGCCGGAACGGGGCATAAGTTGGATGATGTGTTTTGCATGGAGCGCAGTGGGCTGAATCACACGGCGGCAAACACGAGGCGCGCCGCGAGCCATGCCGCAGAAAAGCACGCGACCTCCGCGAACGCGCGCCGCAGCGGCCGCAAGGCCACGACCATGCCGGCGGTGTCGCGTAGCCGCTCCAGCTCGAACAGGGGCGGGGAATCCGGGCGCAAGAGTCGAAAAACGCGTTTCCGAGCCGGTGCGCAGCTTGCCGGAAGCGCGACAGCCAAGGTGCCAGAATCAGCGGGAGCAGGATCGTGCATGGTGCGGCGTAAGAATCCGGCCCGCCCATATTGTTCGATACATGACAAAACCGTCATCCTGCCGTCATCGTCGCCAGCACGGCTGTCATCCGGACGGCGGTTTCCCTCTCGCGCGTCCCGTGTCTCCGGTCATAACGGCCATCATGCGCATTTTAATCGTCGAAGACGAAAAGAAGGTCGCCGCTTTGATCGAGGCCGGCTTGCGCGAGCGCGGATTCACGACCGACGTGTGCCACGAGGGCGACACCGCCGTGCTCCGGCTGGCCAAGGAAACCTACGATGCCGCGGTGATGGACATCATGCTGCCGGGGCGCGACGGCCTCAGCGTGCTGCGCAAGCTCCGTCAGGACAAAAACACGGTGCCGGTCATCTTGCTCACGGCCCGCGGCGATCTCGACGAGCGCGTCGAGGGCCTCGAACTCGGCGCCGACGACTACCTGCCCAAACCTTTTTCGATGACGGAACTCGTCGCGCGCCTGAATGCCGTGCTGCGCCGGCGCACCGGCACGGGCCTGACCGTGCAGCACTACGCCGACCTGACGATCAACACCGCCACGCGCAGCGTGCAGCGCGGCGCCGCGCGCATCGAGCTCACCCCTCGCGAGTATGCCCTGCTCGAATGCCTGCTCCGCACGCCCGGCCGCGCCGTCACGCGCGTCGAGATCAGCCAAAGCGTGTGGGGCCACCAGTTCGATCCCGGCACAAATTTTGTCGATGTCGCGGTGCAGCGCCTGCGCCGCAAGCTCGACGATCCGTTTCCGCTAAAGCTCATCCAGACCGTGCGCGGCCTCGGCTACGCGCTGCAGGCCGACGCATGAAGCCGCTGCCGATCCGTTGGAAATTCGCAGGCTGGGCGTCCACGCTGGCCCTGGTGGTCCTCGTATTCTATTCGGCCGGCACGCTGTTCTTCGTTTACCGGGAGCAACTCGAAGCCGTTGATCGGGAACTCGCCGGCGAAGCTCGTCACATCGCGGACCTCGACCGCGCGGGTGCCGCGACGCAATCCGCCGATGCCATCCTGCGCCACGAGCCTTGGCTGACTTATGTCCGATTCGACGGCGAAGGGCGCGTGCTCCGCGCTTCGGCGCGACTGACCGAACAGGCGGCTCGGGCCATACTGGGCAGCCCGGGCTTCCGGACGGTTCATATCGCCGCCGGCGTTTGGCGCGCGAGCGCTTTCCCCGACGGCACCGACATTTATGTCGTCGCCCACGATCTGACCGAGCTGCGCGACATGATCGTGCATCTGCTCACGGGATATGCGCTCACCTTGCCCTTCGTGCTGCTGGTGGCCGGCGTGGGTGGTTGGTGGATCGCCGGCAATGCTCTGGCTCCCGTGCGGCGGCTCACGGAGTCGGCCGAGCGCGTGCAGGCGGCCCGCCTCGATCAACGCGTGCCGGTGCCCGCCGCGCGCGACGACATCCAGCGCCTCGCCACCGTGCTCAACGCTATGCTCGCGCGGCTCGACGCCAGTTTCAGCCAGTCCCAGCGCTTCGCGGCCGATGCCTCGCACGAGCTGCGCACGCCGCTCACCATCATGCGCGGTGAAATCGAAAGCCTGCTGCACACCGCCACGCCCGACGCCGCCATCGAGACGCGCCTCCTTAGCCTGCAGGAAGAGATCGGCCGGCTCGACCGCATCACGGATCATCTACTGCTGCTGGCGCGCTTTGACGCCGGCAAAGTCGCGCTGCACCGCGACCGCCTCGATTTCTCCGCGCTCGTGCGCGAAGCGTGCGAGGACGCGGAGCTGCTTGCCACGGGGCAGGGCGTGGCGCTCCGCGCCTACCTGCCGCCCGACATCGCCGTGACTGGCGACGCCAACCACCTGCGCCGCGTGCTGCTGAATGTGCTGCAAAACGCCACGCGCCACAACCGTGCCGGCGGAGAGGCCACCTGCACCCTCGCCGCCACGGGTGGGCGCGTCATCGTCCGCATCGCCAACACCGGCCCGGTGATCACGCCGGAGCTGCACGCCCGGCTGTTCGAGCGTTTTTGCCGCGGGGACCCGAGTCGCACCGAGCGCGGCGGGCACGGCCTCGGGCTCAGTCTCTCGCGCGAAATCGTGCTGGCCCACGGCGGCACCATCGCGCTTGCACCCGCCCCGGCGGAGGGCTGGGTGGAGTTCGTGATCGAGTTGCCACTGGCAGAGCCGCGCGCCCCGTCCGAGCCCGCCTTCGCGGGCACGGCCAGCTGATGGACGGCCCGTCGGTGGCGTCTCGTCCGGGTGCTGCCCCCACATTGTGCAGACTGCACGAGACTGCCAATACCCCGTCCTGCCTCCGCGTCTATTGAAACGCTCGCTGGCACGAGAATCCGAGCCCGAGTCGAGGGCGCCGAGGTCCGTCTGGGGTCATGCAAGCCTTCGCCGTCGAACTCGGAGGGTTCTGCTGCGCCGTAGCGCGCAGCGAGACCCTCCGCGCTAGGCATCGTAGTCGCCGTGATTTTTGGCCCAAGATTTCAGCGCGAGACCTAGCTTTCCCCTCGCGCGCGCGATCCGGCTCTCGATCGCTTTTGGCGAGGCTCCGACCGTTTCGGCGATCTCCGCGTAAGACATTTGCTCATATTCGAACAGCACAAGCGACTCGCGCAGTTCTCCCGGCAAATCGGCGATTGCATCGCGCACCGCCTTCACACGCTCGGCGCGCTCAAGTCTTCGCGTTCCGCTGTCATCGGCGCCCCCGTCGTGAGTCGGAACTTCAGTCCAATCATCGAGCGCCACGACCGGCCGGCGCTTCCACCAGCGCAGCCGGTTGCGCGCGAGGTTGGCGGCGATGGCAAAAATCCACGGCCGCAGGGCCGCGCCGTCGCGGAACTTGTCCCGCTGCTGCCACACGCGCACGAAGGTTTCCTGCGCCAGTTCCTCGGCTTCGGTCGCGTTGAGCACGATGCGCGCGAGCAGGCGCTTCACCGGCAGCTCCCATCGCTCCATCAGTCGGCTCAGCGCCACTTCGTCCGCCGCCTGCACGCGGCGCATGAGCGCCGCATCCTCGGCCGCCTCCGCCGCGTCGCTGGCCGCTGGCTCGGTCAAAGTTTCCCCCGCACCGTGGGCGCTGCGCTATGATCGTGATCTTGCACCAGCGGCAGCACGGTGGCGAGGTAGCGTTCGCCTTCGCCGGGCGCCATCAACGCCGCCACTTGGCGGAAGTGGGCCGTCATTGCGTCCACGCAGGCGACTTCAAGTGCCCTGAGTTCAGCCGCGGGCGCCTGACGGTTTCTTGCCGCCATGATCGCTGTGCAGTGCTCGCCGCACACCACGCCGTAGTCGTCGTGCAGTTTCTTGATGGCTGCGAATTGCGCATCGCTCAGGCGAAACTCCATGCGCAGCCACGCCAGCGCATCGCCTTCGCGGGCTGCGCGCCGCAGCGCCGGCTCGTCGCTCATCCGGTAGCACAGGGCGAACGCGAGCGCACAGGCGGCGACGGCAACGCTGAGGGTGACGAGCAGATTTTTCATCGCTGGTTCGCTCCGCCGCGCCGACTACTGCGCACGCATCACGCGCGCGTCGAGCCCACGCACATAGTGGCCCGCCATCGCCACGCTCTCGGCCGCGAGTGTGGCGCGCGCGCGCGCCCGGCCCGTCCACCCGCCCGCCAGCACGGCCACTGCCAGCGCAGTCGCCACCCAAGCCGAGTGTGCGCGCACGTAGCCGCTCCACGAGGGCGCGCGCCGCTCGGGCGCAAGCCGCGCTTGCACGCTGGCGCGGAACTGCGGGTTGCGCGGAGGCTGCACACGCCAGTCCGCCAGCGCACGGGACAAGGGATCGGGATTATCGGGAGCGTTCATGTGGCGAGTTTCATGCAGAGTAACCCGATCCGGCCGGAATCCCTCAAACTATTTTCCAACTTCGCGCTATTTCCCGTCGGTCGCGCCGCACGAAAAAAGATTTCAGGGGATTTCACGCCGTGCGGTGTAGTGCTGGATGTCCGCGTTGCATCGCGCGCCGCGGCGCTCAGCCCAAACCCGAATCCATCATGAAAACCTATCGCGTCCTCCTCGCCGCCGGCCTGTTCGCCGGCGCCGCCTCCTTCCTCACCGCCGGTCCCGGCCCGGAATATTGGCTGCGCGCGTCTCCGGCCAAGATCGCCAAGCCCGCCGCTTCGTCCGTCACCGCTGCTGCGCCTGCGTCAACACCCGCGCCGTCGTGCTCCGCCTGCACTTGCTGCTGCGAGAAACCCGCCTGACGAGCGCACGGTCACTGCGTCCGGCCCATCGCGCGGCCGGGCGCGTCTCATATCCCATTTTCTCTCCACTCTTTTCCTATCTCCCATGAATTTCTTCACCAAGCCTTCCGCACTCTTCCTTGCTGCCCTCGTCGCCGTGCTCGGTCTCGCCACCTCGGCCTTCGCGGCCGAAAAGGCCGTCGCCGATAAATCCGCCAAGCCCGCCTATCCACTCACCACCTGCGTCGTTTCCGGCGACAAGCTGGACGGCAACAGCGACATGGGCCCGCCCATCGACCATCTCTACAAAGTCGCGGGAAAACCCGACCGCCTCGTGCGGCTCTGCTGCAAAAGCTGCATCAAGAAATTCGACAAGGATCCGGCCAAGTATCTCAAGATGATCGACGATGCCGCGGCTGGAAAAATGCCGGCTAAGGACGGGCAAACCGACCACAAGCACTGAGTCGTCCGCCGTCCCTTGCCGTTCTCTCCTTGATGAAGCTGCGCACCCTGCTCCTGCCCGTAGCCACCCTCGCCGCCGCCAACCTCGCCCACGCCTGCAAGGAATGCGGCGGCAAGGGCGCCGCCGCGTGGGCCGCGCGCGAGGCCGAGCCCAAGGCCTCGCAGCTCTTCCCCAACGCGCGCATCGTGGACTACACCTTGGACATCGCCGAGACCACGCTTGCGCCCGCCGGTCGGCCCGTGCGCGCGCTCACGCTCAACGGCACCGTGCCCGGCCCCGTGCTGCGTTTCCGCGAAGGCGAGATCGCGCGCATTCGCGTGCGCAACCGCCTCCCGTCAGGCGAAACTTCCACGCACTGGCATGGCCTCCTCCTGCCCAATCTCGAAGACGGCGTGCCCTACCTCACCACGCCGCCCATCCCCGCGGGCGGCGAGCGGACCTTCGAGTTTCTGCTCAAGCACAGCGGCACGTATTGGTATCACAGCCACACCGGTTTGCAGGAGCAGCGAGGCATCTACGGTGCCATCGTCGTCGAGCCGCGCGCCGACGCGCCCGCTCGCGCCGACATCCCGCGCATTGATCGCGAGGAGGTCGTCGTGCTCTCCGACTGGACCAACGAAAACGCCGACGAGGTCATGCGCACCCTCGTCCGCGGCAGCGACTGGTATGCGATCCGCAAAAACACCGCTCAATCCCTTCTCGGCGCCGCGCAATCCGGCCACCTCCGCGACTACCTCAAGCGCGAGAAATCCCGCCTGCCGCCGATGGACGTTTCCGATGTCGCCTACGACGCCTTCCTCGCCAACGGCCGCCCGCGGCAGCAACTCCCCGCCCGCCCCGGCGAGACCATCCGTCTCCGCGTCATCAACGCCGGCGCCTCCACTTATTTCTACCTCACTTCCGCGGCCGGTCCGCTCACGATCATCGCCGCGGATGGGATGGAGGTCGCACCTATCCGTCAGCAACGCCTGCTCATCGGCATGGCCGAGACCTACGATGTGCTCGTCACCATTCCCTCCGATGCGCCCGCCGCGTGGGAAGTGCGCGCCACGTCGCAGGACGGCTCCGGCCACGCGTCCGTGATGCTCGGCAACGGCCCGGAGAAACCCGCGCCTTCCCCCGGCCGCCTCAACGCTTACAGCATGAACGTCGCGCTCGCCGCCGTCCTCGACCAGCTCGATGAGACCGGCACGCTCCCGGACGCCGAGGCGCTCGCCACGGAGAATCCCCGCCCGCTCCCGCCCTACAAGCGCCTGCGCGCCATCGCGCCCACCTCGCTCCCCGCTGACGCCCCCGTGCGCGAGGTCACGCTCAAGCTCACCGGCGACATGTGGCGCTACCTCTGGTCCATCGACGGCCGCACCATCGACGAGCAGAGCACCGTCCCCGTGAAAAAGGGCGAGGTCCTCCGCCTCACCCTCGTGAACAACACGATGATGCACCACCCCATGCACCTGCACGGCCACTTCTTCCGCCTGCTCATGCCCGACGCCGTCGATCCTGTGTTCGCTCCGCTTAAGCACACGGTCGATGTCCCGCCCATGAGCCGCCGCACGATCGAGTTCTACGCCAACGAGGACCGCGACTGGCTCTTCCACTGCCACCTCCTCTACCACATGAAGGCCGGCATGGGCCGAGTGATGAGCTACCCCGCCGGGGATGAAATGAGCACCGTCGAAAACCCCGCCCTCACGGCTCCGTTTCTCAGCTCTCAGCCCTCAGCTCTCAACTCTACCTACCGTCCCGCTCTCGGCGATCACGCTCACCCCCACACCTACGCGTGGCTGGATGCCACCGTGCAGTCCCACCTTAGCATGGGCTACGGCACGATCCAGCGCGGCCGGAAAAACCTGAACCTCATGTGGGAAACCGGCTGGGAGCGTGTCGCTCGTCGCGAGTATGAAATCGACGCCACCGTCTCGCACTACTTCAACCCGCGCTGGACCGCCTTCGCCGGCTATCGCCTCACCAACATGATGGACGGTCGCGACGCCGTGATCGTTGGCGCCACCTACCGCCTGCCCTACCTCGTGGACGTGACCGCCACGCTCCAGCACAACGGCGATGCCCGCCTCGGTATTGGCCGGATGCTCCAGCTCACCAGTCGCGTCGGCCTCACGGCGCGCGCGGAATACGACACCGCGATGAATTTCTCTTGGCAGGCCAGCCTTTCCTACACCGTCTCCAAACGCATCTCCCTCATTGCCACCCACGACTCCGACTACGGTGCCGGCGCAGGTGTCACCCTCCGTTTCTGAGTTCGCCGTCGTTTCACTTTCCAACATGAAAACCAAACTGCTTCTCTTCGCCACGCTCGCCCTCTCGCTCGCCGCGACACCCGCCATCGCCCAAACGCCCGCTCCCGCCGCGCAAAAATCCCCCGCGGCCAAGGGCACGCCCAAGCCTTATCCGCTCAAGGTCTGCCTCGTCACCGACAACGACCTCGACTCGATGGGCGACGAGACCTCGATCGTTTATGAAGGCCAGTTGATCAAGTTCTGCTGCGCGCCCTGCGAAAAGAAATTCCTTAAGAATCCCGCCCGCTATCTAGCCAAGCTCGCCCCCAACGTCCCGGAGAAAAAGTGAGCCCTGATTTCACATGTCCGCCGACTACATCCCCGCCCTGCGCTATCGCTGTCTGACACCCGCCTACGATTCGGTGCTTCGACTAACGACGCGTGAAACCACCTTCAAGGCTGCCTTGGTTCGCCAAGCTCTCGCCGCCCCAGGGCGACGCTGTCTCGACGTGGGTTCGGGCACTGGCACGCTTTCCATTTCGCTTAAGCTGGCCGCACCGTCGCTCGATGTCGTCGGGGTCGATGCCGACCCAGGCATCATCGCGCGTGCGCGCCACAAGGCCGCAGGCCGCGGCGTCGCAGTGCGGTTCGATCAGGCCCTCGCCTTCTCCCTGCCCTACGCCGACGGCGAGTTCGATCGCGTTGTATCCTCTCTTTTTTTTCATCACCTGACTTGGGAAGACAAAGTTCGCACCGCCACCGAGCTGTTCCGGGTGCTCGCGCCTGGTGGGGAGCTGCATCTCGCGGACTGGGGGCGCCCTTCCGGCCCGTTGATGCGCGTGCTGTTCCTTACTGTGCAAATGCTCGATGGCTTCGCCACCACCCGTGACCATGCCCGCGGCCGTCTGCCCGAGCTTCTGCACGACGCTGGATTTTCGGCGGTCCTCGAGACCGAGCGATTCGCCACGCCCTGCGGCACGTTATCGCTTTTTCGCGCGCTGCGGCCCTGAAGGCAGTCGGTGCCTCCCTTCAACCGCACATGTTCGAGTCCTCACGCTCCACCCCGGCCTCGCGAGGATTTCAAATCAACCCATGAAACTCACCTTTCTGCTACGATGCTTGCCCGCCATTCTGCTTCCGCTCGCGGGCGTCCGAGCCGCCGAGTTTTCCGCCGCTGCACAGCCGCAGCTCGCCGCCACGGCCGAGGGCCGCGTGTATGTCGCGTTCGGTCGCGGCCGGGAAATCTTTGTTGCGCGCTCCGACGACGGCGGCGGGACGTTTGCCCCCGCCAACAAGGTGGCGACGCTGCCGAAGCTGAAGCTAGGCATGCGGCGCGGCCCACGCATCGCCGCGCACGGCGACAGCGTCACCGTCACCGCTATGGCCGATGAGTTGTTCGCGTTCCGCTCCAAGAACGCCGGCCAGACATGGGACGGCCCCGTCCGCATCAACGACATCCCCGGCGCCGCCCGCGAGGGCCTGCAAGGATCCGCGGCTGCGCCCGACGGCCGCCTGTTCGTCACTTGGCTCGATCTGCGCAATGTCTCCGGCGCGCGCATGCAGCTCTTCGGCGCCGAGTCCGCCGACGGCGGCGCGACGTGGTCCGCCAACCACCTCGTCTATCGTGCGCCCGCCGGCGAGACCGTGTGCGAGTGCTGCCATCCCTCCGCAGCGTTCGACGCCCGCGGCAACCTCGCCGTGATGTGGCGCAACGGTGTCGATGGCGCGCGTGACATGTGGAGTGTCACGCGCGGAGCCGGCGCGCGCGAATTCGGCGCGCCCGCGAAAATCGGCGAGGGCACCTGGCCGCTCAAGGCGTGCCCCATGGACGGCGGCGCCGTTTTTGCCGATCGCACCGGGTTCGCCTCCGTCTGGCGACGCGCCAACGAGATTTTCTTTGCCGTCCCTGGCCAGCCCGAGGAAAAAATCGCGGACGGGATGCAACCAGTCGCCGCGCGCGCGGGCGACTCGCTCGTGGTCGTCTGGCAGCAGGGCCCCGATCTCTGGCTCACGCGCAAAGGTCTCGCCGCGATAGCACCCGCGCGCCATGCCGCCAACGCGCGTTTTCCATCCCTCCTCGCGCTGCCGAACGGCCGCGCCATCCTCGCCTACGAGCAAGGTC
>JAEUHB010000033.1 GCA_016794665.1 Opitutaceae bacterium | reverse complement strand
GTATGAACGCTCCGCCACGCTCCTCCTCCGCGAGGCCAGCGGCGTCGTCACGACCGACTACGACGCGATCATCACCGAGACGGTCGGCGACCTGAAACTGCGCTTCCTGGCGCGCGATTTCTTCCAGAACAATCCGTTCATCCTTCCCGCCTTCACGCGCTACGTGCGCGAGCAGGCGGCGGCGAGCGGGGCCCAGTTCCTCGTCGACGCCTACTGCGGCAGCGGCCTCTTCGCGCTTTCGGCGGCGTCCGCCTTCGAGCAGGTGGCCGGCGTCGAGATCAGCGAGAGCAGCGTGAAGTTTGCGCGCGAAAACGCCGCGGCCAACGGCATCGCCAACGCCACCTTCCTTGCCGCCGATGCCGCCGCGATCTTTGCCACGCTGCCCGCGGGCTTCGCCGCCGCCGACACCGCCGTGATCATCGATCCACCGCGCAAGGGTTGCGACGAGACGTTCCTCACGCAGCTCTTCGCCTACGGCCCGCGCGCGGTCGTCTACGTCTCCTGCGATCCCGCGACGCAAATGCGCGACCTCAAGAGTTTCCTCGCCGCCGGCTATGCGCTCGCCGCCGCGCAGCCGTTTGACCTCTTCCCGCAAACCCGCCACCTCGAATGCGTGCTGACGCTCATCAAGTCGGCCGCTCCCGCCTGAACCATGCAACTGAACCTCACCGGCCACCACGTCGCCGTCTTCGGCTCCTCGAGCGGAATCGGGCGCGCCATCGCGACGGCGTTTGCCAGCGAGGGCTGCCGCGTGCGCGGATTTGATCGCGCGGCGCCGGCCGAGGCGGTGCCGTTCGAGACGACGGTTGGCGATGTCACGGCTCTGCCGCAGGTGCGCGCGTTTGCGACCGGGTTTCCCGTGATAGATCACGTGGTGTTTTCCGTCGGCGCGGGCTCGGGCAAGTTCGGGTTTCCGTTCTGGAACCTCGAGCCGGGCGACTGGGCGCGCGTGCTCGAGATCAACTTGATCGGCGCGGTGAACGCCGCGCACGCGTTTGCCCCGGGACTCGTCGCGCGGGGCGCGGGCTCCGTGCTGCTCGTGGCCTCGGTCGCCGGGCAGATGGGCTCGCAGACGGACCCGCCCTACAGCGCGGCCAAGGCCGGATTGATTAATTTCATGCAGTGCGCGGCCAAGGATTTCGCGCCGCACGGCGTGCGCGTGAACGCCCTTTCGCCGGGCATGGTGCAGACACCGCTCAATCAGGCGGTGTGGGCCGCGGGGCAAAAGCTCCTGCCGGAGGCGCAGCGCCAAACCTACGCCGATTGGGCGCAGGGAAAGATTCGCAAGGTGTCCCCACTCGGCCGGTGGCAGACGCCCGAGGAGTGCGCGGCGATGGCCGTCTTCCTCGCGTCCCATCACGCGCGCAACATCACGGGCCAGACCCTGAACGTCGACGGCGGCCAGGTGATGCACGCCTGATGGTTTCCCTCCTTCGCACCCCCTCCAGCTCATGAACGTCATGCTCACCGGCGGCGGCGGCTTCCTCGGCTCGCAGCTCTGCCAGAAACTCCTCCAGCGCGGCGAACTGACCGGCCCCTCCGGCGCGCCCGAGAAAATCCGCGGGATCGTGCTGCTCGACGCGGCGTTCCGCGGCCCGCCGGCGGACGCGCGCGTGCGGCACGTCCAGGGCGACATTGGAGATCGCGCGACTGTCTTCGCGGCGGTCGGGCGCGATCCGGCGACGTCGATTTTCCACCTGGCGTCGATGGTGAGCGGCGAGTGCGAGGAACGCTTCGACGATGCGCTGCGCGTCAACCTCGACGGCGGGCGCAATGTCTTCGAGGCCGCGCGCGCCCTCGCCGCCGCGACGGGCGTGCGCCCGCGCGTCGTCTTCGCCAGCAGCATCGCCACCTACGGCGGCGAGGCGATGGCCGATCCCAACACGGATCTCACCAAGCTCACCCCGCGCACGACCTACGGCATGACCAAGGCGATCTGCGAGTTGCTCATCAACGACCACGCGCGCAAGGGCCACTTCGACGGCCGCTCCGTGCGCCTGCCCACCGTGATCATCCGCCCCGGGAAGCCCAACGCCGCCGCGTCGAGCTGGGCGAGCGGGATGTTCCGCGAGCCGCTCGCCGGCGAGCCGTGCCAGCTCCCGGTGCGCCGCGAGCAGCAGCACCCGATGACCGGCTACCGCACGGTGATTGAGTCATTTGTCGCGCTGCACGAGGTGCCGGAAGCCAAGCTGGGCGGCGATCGTGCCTACGTTTTGCCTGCGCACCGCGTGACGCCGAACCTCGCGGCGGCGACGCTGCAGCAGGTCGCCGCGGAGCGCGGCCTGAAGCTCGGCCCGATCGTCGACGCGTTCGACGCGCGCATCCAAGGCATCGTGAGCAACTGGCCGGTGAGCGTGGACGGCGCGCGCGCCGTCGCGCTCGGCCTGCCGCAGCCGCCGCCACTCAAGACGATCGTAGAACAGTATCTGGAGGATTTCGGGCCGGGCCGCTAAGGGAGTGTTCATCGGCTGGCGCACTCCGTTCGCCGCCGACCCCGAGCCTTCGCTTGCCACTGCAGGCCCGAACAGACTCAGTCGCCGGGCCCGAACGCTATTCCCCTGAGGCCATGTCATCCCTGTTCCAAATTGTCCGCCGCGATTGTTTCCGGACCGCTTTCCTATCGGTCGGCGCCGCGTCCGTCGTGGCGCAGACGACACGGGCCTTCACGTTTCCCTCCAGCGGCGAGTTATGCTCAGCCGGCCCAGTCCAAGGGCGGGGTGGCGCGCTCTACGGCACGACGGAAGCCGGCGACTTCATCCAGGTCGGTGCTCTTGCCGCCCAAGTCGCCGGCACCCGCGGCGCCACGGGTGTCGCCTTGGTTGAAGTTTACGAAGTGCCGTAGCCCCGGCATCACGTCTGCTCCCGTCCCCATTTTCCACTCCCGTCGATGTCAACCATCCCGCGCCCACTCTCCTCCGTGCCTTCACTCTCTCGCCTGGGCCGCCATCGCAGCCCGCTGCTCTGCGCACTCCTGGCCGGCGCGGGGGCCCTGGCGCAGACCACGACGTTGCACACGTTCACAGGCGACTCCAACACGGCCAACCTTGTGCAGACCTCCGACGGCACGATCTACGGCGTCACGCGGCCGAGTTCGGTCAATGCCACGACGAACGGCACCGTTTTCAAGCTCCAGCCTGACGGCACCGGCTATCAAGTCGTCCACGCGTTTGCAGGTGGCGCCTCGGGTGCGCGCCTGCCGGACTACGCGTTCATGCTCGCGCGCGATGGTGCGCTCTATGGCACGGGCCAGTTCGGCGGCACGGCCAACGGAGGCATGCTCTACAAGGTGAACCCTGATGGCTCGGGGTTTGTGCTCCTCCGATCCTTCACCGGCCATGACCAACCGACGGTGCAATTGGACGCTGGCACACCTCAGGGCGGCCTCGTTCACGCCAGCGACGGCGTCCTCTACGGTGCCGCTACCAAGGGCACGGCGACCTCTACTAATGCCGACGACCGCAACGGCGTCATTTATCGCATTGCGCCGGACGGCACGGGCTACCGGCTGATTTTCTCCTTCGACGGCGCGCCCAGCCGAGCGAATGGCATCGGTCCCAACTCGCTCATCGAGGGACGCGACGGCCGGCTCTACGGCACCACCATCGGCGGCGGGGCGGGCGGGGTCGCGAACGGACGCGGCACGGTCTTTGCCCTGCGCACGGATGGCACGGGGTTCACCGTCCTGCGTTCGTTCAACAATAGCGTGCCTGCCCTTGAGCCCAGCTCCCCGCTGGTCCAAGCCGCCGACGGCTATCTCTATGGCACCACGCGGGGCGGCAGCATCTACCGCCTGCTGCCGGACGGCGCGGGATTCGAGACTATCGCGACATTTCCAAGCAACACACCGGCGCGCGGCCTCGAGCCGAGCGGGGCGTTCTTCCAAGGTCACGACGGCTCGCTTTACGGCCGCACCAATTCAGGCGGTGCCAACAATCGCGGCGTCATTTTCAAAGTTCGCACCGATGGCAGCGGTTTCCGTGTCCTGCATAGCTTCACGACCGACCGCTCGCCGTATTTCAATGGACTCATCCAAGGCGCCGACGGCGCGCTCTACGCGACGACCGCCACGTCGATTGTCCGCGTCGTCGAACCCCCCGCCTTCGAAATCACGCAGCAGCCTCGCAGCCAGACGGTCGCACCCGGCGGAAGCGTGACGTTCACGGTGACCGCGCCGGGCGCGACGACCTACCAATGGCGCCGCAACGGCACCAACATCGCGGGAGCGACAGCCTCCGCTTACACCCTCAACAACGTCACGGCCGCGGCCAACGCCACCTACTCGGTCGTCGTCGGCAACGGCAACACGGCCGACAGCGTCACGAGCAACGGCGCGGTGCTGCTCGTCGCCGCGCCCAATCCGGGCCGGCTGATCAACCTTTCCGTGCGCACCGGCGCCGGCAGCGGCGCGGAGACGCTCATCGCCGGCTTTGTCGTTGGCGGCACTGGCAGCAAACAAGTCCTCGTGCGCGCGATCGGCCCGACGCTCGGCGTGTTTGGCGTCACCGGCGCGCTCGCCGATCCGCGGCTCGGATTATTTTCCGGCAGCACGGAGACCGCGACCAACAGCGGCTGGGGCGGCACGACCGCGCTCACCAACGCGTTTGCGGGCGTTGGCGCGTTTGCCCTCGGCGCGACCTCGCGCGACGCGGCTCTGCTCTCGACGCTCGCGGCCGGGGCCTATTCGGCGCAAGTGAC
>JAEUHB010000003.1 GCA_016794665.1 Opitutaceae bacterium | reverse complement strand
ACTCCGGGGGTCGAGGACTGGGGCCTGCTGCTCGTGCCGGCCGACCTGCGCCCCGGCGAGCGCCGTCCGGCCATCGTGTGCATGCACGGCGCAAGTTCCGACCCCGCGGACTTGATCGAGACCGAGGCGGTCGACCGACGTGCGGGCACGATCTACCGCTCGTATGCGGCGCGGCTGGCGGCGCGGGGCTTCGTGGTGTTTGCGCCGGCGATGCCCAACAACACCGGCGGCGAGCCGTTCCGGCGGTTGCAGCGGAAAGCCAGTCCCCTGGGCCTTTCGATCTTTTCGCTCGTGGCCGCGAGCCAGGGCCGCGCGGTCGCGTGGCTGCGCGCGCTGCCCTTCGTCGATTCCGCGCGCACGGCCTACTACGGCATGTCCTACGGCGGCATGGCGGCGTTGCGCGTGCCGGTGATGATTGGCGGCTTCACGGCCGTCGTCTGCTCCGGGCATTTCACCGACGCCGTGCGCAAGATGACCTCGATCGACGGTCGCACATCAAGCGTGGTCTTCAATGTCGTGCCCGAGATGATCGAGTGGAACCTCGCGCCCCGTTTTGGCCACGCGGAGATGGCGGCGCTCGTGGCGCCGCGGGCGTTCATGGTCGAGCACGGCACGACGGATCGCGTGGCGCCGGTCGAGTGGGTCGCGGCGGAATTCGCGCGCGTGCGCGGGCTCTACGCGCGGCTCGGCGTGCCGGAGCGCGCAGCCATCCACACCTTTGAGGGCGGCCACACGGTGATGGGAACGGAGGCGTTTGCATTTCTGCACCGCGAACTCGCGTGGCCTGCGCCGGCGAGCGCGCCGTAGGGGAGGGGACGGGCCTCGCTCCGCGCATCATGGATCGCCGCACTTTCCTCTCCACCGCCGCCACCCTCGCCGCCGCGACGGCGGCTCGCACGCGCGCCGCCGTCGCCCCCAACCTCGCGTGGGCCGGCGAGGTCGGCCTCACGACCTCGTCGATCTTCCGCCAGATGACGCCCGGCCGCGCCGATCGCCATGTCGGCTGGCTCGATCTGCCGAAGGTGATGCGCGACGAACTCGGGATGAGGGTGCTCGACTTCAACTCCGGCTCGTTCGCGTCCCTCGAGCCAGGACAACTCGACAAGTTTCGCGCCGCGCTCGACGCGGCAGGCTGCGTCGTGAGCAACGTGAAGGTGAACACGACCGTGCTTGGGGTGAAGGTGCAGGATCTCTCCATCGAGTCTCCCGACCGTGCGGTGCGGGAGGCCGCGCTGACGCGCTACCGGGATTGGATCACGGCTGCGCACCACGTGGGAGCGCGTTGGGTGCGGCCCTTTCCCGCCGACGTGAGGCCTGACCTCCCGCTCCTCGCCGAGGGCCTCGGTCGGCTCGCAGACATGGCCGACGGGCGTCACATGGCAGTCCTGCTCGAAAACGCCGGCTGGATGGCCGCCGATGCGGATGCCATCCCGCGCGTCGTCGCTGCTGTCGGCGGGCGCGTTGGCGCGCAGCCCGACACCGGTTCGTGGGAAAGCCCCGCCTTGCGGGAGGCGGGGTTGCGGAAGGCGTTTCCGTTTGCGGTCTCGTGTGATTTCAAGGTCGGCCGGCTCGGGCCAAATGGCGTGCATGCGGCCTACGACTTGAAGCGTTGCTTCGATCTCGGCTGGCAGGCCGGTTTCCGGGGCCCGTGGGTGATTGAGCATGCGGGGGAAAACACGAGGGAGCTCTTCCGCGAACTGCTTTGGATCCGCGATCAGCTGAAGGCGTGGATCAGCGCGGCCGGGCGTTGACGCCGGGCGGCCCGTGATGCCTCGGTCAACGTCGAATTCCCATCTTATGGCGAAAGCGTGATGAACGCGGGTTGTTGGCGGGGTCGGTGCTCCGCAACCCCCGCCGCGCCATTGCCCCATGAGCTCCCTCCGAACGTTCTCCGTCATTCGATTTGCTTTCGCACTTTGCGCCGCAGCGCTTTTCCCCAGCGCCTGGGCCCAAAAACCCGGCGACGGCATCATCACCGGTCGCGTCAGCAACGCCGCCACGCGTGCCTTGCTCGAAGGCGCCAGCTTGCAGGTGGACGGCGCCGAGGCCTTCGCGGTCACCGATCGCGAGGGACGGTTCCGGCTGCACGTGCCCGCCGGCCGGCACACGATCCGCGTGAGCTACACCGGCTTGGATGCCGTGACTCGCGAGGTCGCGGTGGGGAGCGGCGCCACCGTCGCGCTGGACGTGGCGTTGACCGCGGGCATCTACCTCATGGATGCGGTCAACGTGTCGTCCGAGCGCGAGGGCAACGCCCTCGCCGTCACGCTGCAGCGGCAGGCGATGAACGTGAAGAACGTCGTCTCCGCCGATGCTTTCGGCACGCTCGCGGGCAATCCGGCGGAGCTTGTCGCGCGGCTGCCGGGCGTGGTCGGGGAATCGGTCGGCGGCGACATCCGCTACATCCGCATCCGCGGAATCAGCCACACGCTCAATGCGATTACGATGGACGGAAACCGCATGGCCGACGCCGCGGGCTCCACCACGAACCGGGAGTTTCAGTTCCAGCAAATCGGCTCCGACTCGATTGAGCGCATCGAGGTCATCAAGTCCCCCACGCCCGATATGGATGCCGACTCGATCGGCGGCGCAGTCAACATGGTCTCCAAGAGCGCCTTTGATCGCTCGCCCGAGCGCCGAATCGGGCTCTCGGCGGGCGGCATCTCGCACCTGACCGATGAACGCGACCGGCTGCACCCGAACCTCTCGCTGTCCTTCTCCGAGGTGTTCAAGGGCAAGCTCGGCGTGGCGTTCAACTTCGCCTACCGGGCCCACAACAACCTCTACGATTCGTCGACGCAGAATCACCAGAACAGCGAGGGCGATCCCGCTTACACCTACGACATCACGCTCACGGACAACCGAAACGTCCGCACGCGCTGGGGCGGCGGCATCAAGCTCGACTACAAAGTCTCCGAGGCGATGCGCGTCTATCTCAACAGCACGGTCAATCTCCACACCGAGGAGGCGTCGATCGACTCGGCGCGATTCAACACCGCGCAGACGATCGCGACCCGCGACGCCGCGGGCAACCTCACCGGCACCGGCGCGATCATCCCCGGCTTCACCTCGAAAATCACCGAGTGGCGGCCGGTGGCCAACAGCATCGCGACCATCACGGGCCGGAGCCACCGCAACAGGGGCGACGCCCGCCAGCACCGCATCGGCGCCGTGCACCGCTACGAGGATTTGGAAATCGACTACGACGGCTACCGCTCGACCTCGGTGCACAAGTATTACCTCGGGGCGATTTTCAACATCGTGGCGCGCGGCGTCGGCATGCGGATCGACCGGACGGGCGACACCTATTTTCCCGACGTCCGGCAGACGGCCGGGCCCGATTTGGCGAGCATCGCCAGCTACACCGACAACACGCTGCAGAACCAGGATCGCGGCGGCGAGGACGCCTACACCGGAGCGAGCCTCAACGTGAAGAAGACCTTTGCCACCACCATGCCGTTTTGGATGAAGGCCGGTCTGCGGTGGCGCGAGCAGACCCGCGATCTTTGGAACGCCCAATCCACCTACACCTTCGTCGGACCGGACGGGCGCGCGGGCACGGCCGACGACAACCTCGCCCGGTTCGTGAATCCCAGCCACGATCAGTCGATCCGCGGCGGCAAATACCCGCGCTGGCCCTACCCGACGCGCCCGTATGTGGACGAGAAGGGCTTCCCGTTTGACGACTACGGCGGGTTTAATGTCGGCACGGCGCTCCGGCAAAACCCCGGCTGGTTCACGGAAAACGTCGCCGCCAACACCCAGAACCCGCTGACCGGCAACCAGCGCTTCAAGGAGACGATTGGCGGCGGCTATGTCATGGGCTACCTCAGGCTCGGCCGGCTCGGCGTGCAGGGCGGCGTGCGCGTCGAGGACACAAAGACGAAGGGCGAGGGTGCCCTGCAACAGGTGACGGCCGCCGAACGCGCGCGGCGCGCGGCATGGGTCGGGGCGGTGACGCCGGAGGAACAGCGGCGCCGGACGACGGCGGAGTTCTCCGGCCGGCGAACCGCGAGCGGCGATTACCGGGAGGTTTTTCCCGGGCTGCATCTGAAATACGAGCCGCGTCGCGGCCTCGTCCTGCGCGCGAGCTGGGCGACCAACATCGGGCGGCCTGGGATCGGGCAGCTCATCCCGAACACCACGATCAACGACGACGCGCGATCGATCTCGACCAGCAACCCAAGCCTGCTGCCGCAGTTTTCGGACAACTATGACCTCAGCGCCGAGTATCACTTCGAGCCCATCGGCCTGTTTTCGGTCGGTCTCTTCCGCAAGGAGATCAAGAACTTCATCTACACGGCCGGAGGCCAGATCGTGCCGAACGGGCCGGGCAATGGCTTCGACGGTCAGTTCGAGGGCTACACGCTCACCAGCCAAGCCAACGGCGGCTTCGCCAAAGTGCAAGGGATCGAGTTGTCCTACCAGCAGCAGTTCACCTTTCTGCCCGGATGGTTCAAGGGATTCGGTGTTTTCGCGAACTATACCCGGCTTGAGACCGAAGGCGACTACGGCGAAGGTGCCGTGCGGTCCACGGCGGAAGTGGCGGGCTTCACGCCGGAATCCGCCAACGCGGGAATCTCCTACATTCGCCATCCGCTCTCGATTCGCGTGCAAGTGAATCACGTCGGTCGCTGGCTGAACACGTTCAATGCGAGCCGGGCGCGGCTACTCTACCGCACCGCACTCACCAAGGTCGATCTCAAGATGGTCTACACGCTCTCCCGCCGCTGGGATCTCTACCTTGACGTGACCAATGTGCTCGACGAGCCCGACCGCCGGCTGGAGTGGTTCGCGGGCCGCCCGCAGCTCATCCAAGTGCATTCGCCGATGTTCTACTTCGGCACCAACGTCCGGCTCTGAGCAGGCGGGGATCGGCCCGTGCGGGAAGGATGCAAGCGTGGTGGTGGCGGAGGCGCGTCACTTCCGCTTGCCCGCCTCGATCGGAAGGGCCGTCGCACTGCGGTAGCGGAACGGCAGGCGGTGGTCGGCAGGCAGGCTTGAGAGTGCCGCGCCGAGCCTTTGCGCGGCGGACCGGATCTCCGGCGCTTCGCTTTGCGCCGGGTTGGTGCGCGCCTTCGGATCGCCGTGAGGTCGTAGCGTGCGCCGCTGGAGTAGAGTGTGAACCACGCGTCGCGAATGGCGCGCACACCGCCGTATTGGCCGAAGATCCAGTCGCGCGGCGTGTGTCCCTCCGCGCCGTCGGTGATGCCGGCGACTGGGGGGCGCGACGCGGCGCTTGCACGCCTGTTCCGGCTCAGGCGCATCGTGCTTCGGCTCCGAGGGCGTGTGTGGGGGCAGCGATGGCAGTGACGTGGCGGAGCAGGCGGCGAAGGGTCGGTGCGGGAGCGATCCATGCAGTCGAT
>JAEUHB010000051.1 GCA_016794665.1 Opitutaceae bacterium | reverse complement strand
TTCTTGAGGCCGTTGGCCGTGGGGCCGCAGTTCTCGGGCGCGCGGTGGACATTGGCTGTGCCCGCGAGCGCGGCGCGGACCGCGAGCGTGTAGCCGCGGGAAACGGAATCGCCGATCAGCAGGACGCGCGGTAGGCGCGGGTCGTCGGCGACGAAATCCCAAGCGGTGGATTTGCCCGCGACGAAATCCTTTTTGTGCAGCGGGAGGTAGAAACCGGTGCCGAGGTTTTCCTGGAGGATTTTTTCCCAGGCTTGGCGTTCGGGCGAAAGGGTCGCGACCTTCGCTTGGTAGAGCGCGTCGATGCGCTGGTCCTCGGCGGCTTTCTTGGCCGCGGCCTCGGCGGCATTGGTGGGTTCGGCCGCCTTGAGCGCGAGCGAGCCCGCGAGCGTGAGGGCGGCGACCAGCAGGGGAATCTTCATGAGGTGACGGCGGCTCAGAATGGCACGGTCGCCGCGAAGGTGTAGCTGCGCGGCGTTTGATACCAGAAGTTGTTGGGCGTCGTGACGCGCGCGGGATTGGTGACGTCGCCGCCCGGCGCGCGGAGAATCGTGCTGATGTAGCGTGGCTTTGCGTCGTCGAGGAGATTGTCGATGCTGAGGTTGAGGCGGATCTGGTATTTGGCGGAGGCTCGCCAGTTGTAGCCGAGGGTGGCGGCGGCGACCCAGTAACCGGGGGCGTAGACAATCGTGAATGCATCGACCTTGGGGTCGTCGATGGCCTGGGCTGGGTTGGCGGGATTCACCATGGTGTCGGCGCCCCGGTTGCCGATGACCGCGCGGCCGCGATAACGGGCGCCGCCGCCCAGGCGCAGGCCCCGGAAACGGCCGTCCTGGATCGAGTAGTCGGTGAAGATATTCGCGGAGGCGGTGTTTTGGCTGACGACGGTGCCCGCCACGATTCCGGCGCGGGCGGCGAGGAGCGTGTTCCACGCGGCGACGGCGGTGTTGACGTCGGGCGAGCGCTGGTTGACGGGGATGGCGGTGTTGACGGTGGCGACGTTGGTGGCGTCGACGAGGCCCCCGGCGTCGAGGACGATCTGGCGGAATGTGGGCAGGTTCTTGTCGATGAAGGCGGCGGTGATCTCGCCGGAGTTGGTGGCGAAGGCGCGCGCGATGGCGCCATTGGCGGAGAGGCGCCAGGCTTTCGAGAGATTGGCGACGGCCTCGAACTCGTAGCCGTTGGCCTTGCCCTGGCGGCGGTCGATGAAGACCGCGGGGAGCGGCTGGAGGCCGCGGATGTTGAGGCCGCTGGCGGAAAAATCACCCACGGCATTCGCGTTGATGATGTTGTTCATCGAGCCGCCGGCGTTGGCGGGCGCGGCCGTGTTCTGGTTGTCCTCCTTGGAGAAATAGCGGTTGAAGGAGAGGTTCAGCCGGCGGTCGAGGAGGCTGAAACGGATGCCGGCGTCGACGCCCTCGGCAACGGTGGGCGGCAGCGTGTTGCCCGTGAGCGTGGGCTGGACGTTGGGGAGATTGTAGGTCTGCGCGAAATTGGCGTAGAGGCTGACCCAGGAGCGGAGGTGAAACACGCTGCCGACGGAGTAGGTGGTCTTCGTGCCCTTGATAGGCGGCGGCGCGTAGTCGTCCTGGAAGCGGTCGTTGGCGTATTGCGGGAGCCGGTTGCCGGCGCCATCGCGGGGGCGCTGGAGCGCGGGCGTCGCCGGGCCGGTGGCGACGCCGGCCGCGTCCCTCGGGATGTAGGTGAGCCCGCGATAGTCGGCGGGGGCCTTGGGTTTGAAGATGATGTCGTTGCCGTTCCAGTCGGCGGGGTAGTCGCGGATGAAGGAGTTGTATTCGACCTCGTTCTTGTAGTCGTCGAAGCGGACGGCCCCGAGGACGATCAGGCGGCGCTTGAAGAACTGGCCGTTCACGGAGGCGAGGGCGTAGTTGTAGGTGGCCTTGGTGTTGGCGTTCACCTCGGGGCGCGAGGTGTCGTAGGTGTAGGCGGGCGTGACCTCGCGCGTGGTGCCGAGCACGGGGTCGACCAGTTGGATCCGGCCGAGCTGCGGGAGCGGGCGGGCGGCCTGGTTCCAGTAGTAGCGGTAGCGGATAAGATCGGTGAGCGACCAGCGGCGCGGGTCGGGATCGATGCGGGCGCCGAGGAGCGTGAGGCGGCCGAGGTTGTCCTGGACGTTTGTGCCGAAGAGGGAGTTGAACTTGAAGTCGCCGAAGCGGGTGTCGCGCACGTAGGCGAGGGCGCCGCGGACGTTGTAGGCGTCGACGCCGCGCGGGTTCTGCTGGCGATTGGCCTCGCTGTAGGGCTGGAGGAAGTTCGGGTTGGGCGCGCCGTTGGGAAGGTTGCGGTTGATGTCGATGAGCGTGGTGACGAGGCCGCGGTTGAGGGTGATTTCGGCGGCGCGGAAGCTGTTGTTGTGATCGAGGGCGAGCTCGAAGAAAAGGGCCTTGCCGACCGAGTGGTTGAAGTAGAGGGCGACGTCGCGGTAGCGCTGCCAGAACACGGGCGCGTCGAACGACGGGGAAAACGCGCGGCCCGGCAGGCGGAACGCGGAGCCGCGGATGGCGTTGGCGAAGCGCTCCGCGGGCAGGTTGATCGCGTTGAGCAAGTCGGCGCCCGAGGCGTTGGGGCTCGCGCCGGTGAAGAACCGGCCGGCGATCGGGACGGCGGCGTTGGCGCCGGCGCCGAGGGTGAGCGCGGTGTTCTGGTAGTTCATCACGCCCGTGAAGCCGGAGGCCGGGGCGTAGACGAAGAAGCCCGCGGCGGCATTGCGGGTGACGCCCAGGGCGTTGCTGTTGGCGGGCGTGGCCGTGAGCGGGGCGGCAAACGTGGTGGTGCCATCCCAGCCGGCGAAGCTGTCATTGACGTTGGAAAAGCCGGACATGCGGCTGTTCTCGCCGTATTCGCCCTCGAGGCGGATTTGGGTGTTGGGCCCGACGCGCAGCGAGCCGGTGAGCGCGGCGCCCTTCACCTTGGAGAAATCGCGGTCGCGCCAGCCGCGGCCGTCCTGCCACACGGCATTGGCGCGGACCGCGACGCGGTCGCCCAGCGGCTGGTTGAGATCGACGGAGACGCGGCGGGTGTTCCACGAGCCGAACGAAGCGCGGAGCTCGCGCACGGGGCGGTCGAAGCGCGCCTGCTTGGTCACGACGTTGGCGGAGCCGGCCTGGTTGCCGTTGCCGAAGAGGACGGAGTTGGGGCCGCGCGAGAAGTCGTAGCGCTCCAGGTTGTAGCTGTCGAAGTTGACGTAGAACGGGAAAAAATTCCGCTGCGGCGTGGACGCGCCGAGGCCGCGCGTGGTGTAGGTGACGTTCGACGCGAAGGTGAGGTTCGCGCCGTTGTCGTTGTTCACGTTGGTGTTCACGGTCCACTCGATGGCGCCGTTGAGGTCGGTGAGGTTGAGCGCGTCGATGAACTCGCGTGTGATCACCGAGTAGGCGGCGGGCGTGTCGGCGAGATCGCCCGCGAGCCGGCCGCCGGCGAGGGAGCTGGTCGCGACGAAGCCGACGTCCTTGTCGGTGCTGACCGTGAAGGGGGAAAGTGTGACCGTGGTGTCGGACGCGGCGGACGGCGGCGCGACCGGCGCGGTTTGGGCCCGGGCAGGCGCTGCGAGAGCGAGGGAACAAAGGCCGAGCGCGAACGCGCGATGGAGCGGGGTGGTCATGCTAGGGTGAGTGTCGGGGCGGAGGCATGGCGGGAACCGGGGTGGCGGCCAGCTGGACCGCCGGGAAAAATGGACGCCGGCTCCGGACAGTGGCGACGAAAATTCCCTATGGAACGAAGACGGCCGCTTCGGGCGCTATGACTGTCGGCGGGAATCGAGTCGGGGACTGAGATGGGCCGGCCCCCTCGTCAAAGCTCGATGGTCACGGTGGTGATGTATTGCCGCGGCTCGGTCTTGCGCGGCCAGGTGTAGCTGTTGCCCTGGTCGGAGTTGAGGCCGAGGACGTTGTTCACGTTGAGCTGGGCAGTCCAGTTGCGCTGCCAGAGTTTCCGCCGGTAGCTGGCAAACGGGTTCACGAGGAAATAGTCGTCCGTCTTCGTCGCGGAGAGCACGACGACGCCGCCGGAGCTGAGCGCGGCGCGCGGTCGGCCCATGGCGTAGCGCGCGCTCGTGCCGACCGCGAAGCCGCGCAGGCGGCCCTCGGTGAAGCTGTAGCGGGCCGTGATGTTGGCGGTCTCGCGGCGGACGGCGCGGACGGCGCCCTCGGTGTCGTCGATGAGTTGCTGCGTGATGGCGGTGGCGTCCTCGGGGTCGAGGCCTTGCGCGCGCGCGGCGGCCTGGGCCGCGGCGAGATACGGGCGCACGAGCGGGAAGAAGCGGCCGAACTGCACGCGGTTCATCGAGTAGGTGGCGCGCAGCGTCCAGTTGCGCGAGACGTTGATCTGCGACTCGATTTCCCAGCCCTCGGTCTCCTGGTCGCGGTAGTCGCCGGTGCCGAGGAGGCGCTGCCCGGCGGGGAGGAGCGCGTTGAGCTCGGTCTGCGCCGGGGCGCTGATCGCGAGGGCGTTGTTCTCGGAGGTGGTGAAGAAGCGCGTGATCGTCGCGTTGATGCGGTCGTCGAGGAAGCGGAAGCGCAGGCTCATCTCCTTGCCCTCGCCGGTGCGCGGGAGGCGCGGGCGGCCGGTGAGCTCGAAGCTCACGCTGTCGGTGAAGAGCGACGACTCGAAGTAGCCGAAGCCGAGCGAGAGCCACGGGAGAGCGTGGAAGACGCCGCCGTAGGTCTGGCTCGTGGCATAGCGGCGGTTGAAGGCCTCGTAGGGGACGTTGTAGCCAGTGGCGTCGAGGATCGGCTGGTTGTTGAGATCGACCAGGCGGGTCTCGCCGGTGGCGGCAAACGGGACCGGGGCGCGGGCGCGGTTCTGGCGGAAGTAGTCGCGGCTCACGCCGGTGCTGGTGCGGAGTCGGCCGTTGAAGAACGAGCCGATCGTGGTGAGGTTGCCCGAGCCGAGCGTCTGGTCGAACCGCGTCTGCGAGGCGCCGCTGCGCCAGAAGCCGGTGACGCCGGGGACGACGTTGAGGCGCAGCGCTTGGTCGCTGTTGCCATCGGCCAGGTAGTGGATCGGGTTGACGACATTGTTGGCAAAGGTGGCCTGCGCGCCCGTGAGGCCGCGGCGGGCGATCTCCTGCTGGGTGAGCGCGTAGGCGTAGGTGTCGAGGTAGTTTTGCTCGTGGCGGTAATTGGCGCCGGCGACGGCGCGGAAGTGTGAGCGCCAGAAGGGCAGGGGCGTGTCGTAGACAATGGCGGTGCGCCAGCCGAGGGCCTTGTTGCCATCGGTCGTGAAGGTCGGGGCGTAGGCGAGGAAGAGCTCCTCGAAGCGCGGATTGGGAATCGTGGCCCCGGGGACCGTGGGGTGCGGCAGCACGCGGTTGACGTCGATGAATACGGCGCGGGAATTCATCCCGAGGGCGCCGGCGGAGGAGTAGGTCTGGAGGCGCGTCGTGTCGTCGACCTGGCCGTTGTGCGCGACGAGGAAGCGCAGGCGCTCGCCGAGCGAGTGGGAGAGCTCGATGTTGTAGGCGTGAAAGTCGGTGTCGTGGCGGTTGTCGGGCCCGCCCCAGTCCTCGCCGTCGGGATAGACGCTGTAGGGGATCGTGGTGAGCGGGTAGCGCACGGGGTTCTGCGGATCCGTGCCCGTAGCGACCGTCGCGCCCGTGAGGACGGCGGAGTTGCGAAAGATGGTGGTCGCCGTCGAGCGCATGTTGGTCAGCACGCCGCCCTGCTCGAACCAGACGTTGGGGTTGCCTGTGGCGGAGGCGATCTGGCGCATGCCGACGCCGTTCACCTGGTTGCCGGCGAGATTGGGGTTGGCGTCGAGGGCGTTGGTGCCCGTGCCGCGGATGTAGGCCTTGGTGCCGTCGTTGAGGTGGAGGGTGCTCTGGTTGCTCCGCGAGTGGCCGCCCTCGTAGTTGAGATCGAGGCGGGTGCGGCGGTGAGAAAACGGCTCCCAGCGCAGCGCGGCGGCGAAGCCGCGGTAATCCTTGCTCCCGCGCTGGCGGAACTGCTCGACCTCGGAGTTGAGGGCGTTGAGGCGCACGCCGAGGCGCGGCGCGAGCGGCTGGTTGACATCGATGGAGTAGCGCTGCGTGCCGAAGGAATCCATGCGCACGGTCGCGCTCGCGGCGCGGCGGAACGTGGCGCGCTTGGTGGAGACGTTGATGATGCCCGTGGGATCGACGTCGCCGTAGGCGAGGCCGCCGGGGCCGCGCGCGAACTCGATGCGCTCGGTATTGTAGGTGTCGGCGGGCAGGAACCACGGGAAGCCGTCCCGCAGCTGCCGGATCGACGGGATGCCGCGGAAGCTGATCTGGTTGCCGGAGCGCGAGCCCACGGGCGCGCCGACGGTGCCGGTGTCGTTGAAGATGTTCTCCGCGCCGACGGCGAACTCGACCGCGCCGAAGAAATCGTTGATCGCGAGATCGCTCAGCAGGTCCGCCGTGAAGACCGAGATGGAGTTGGGGAGGTTGGCGAGCTTCTCGTTGGTGCGCGTGCCGGCGAGAGCCGAGGAGGCGGCGTAGCCCTTGTCGTCGCCGGAGTTCACCTCGAACGGGGAAAGCACCACGGTGTCGTCCTTCGTCGGGGCCGTGGAAGCGGGGGAGGCCGGGCTGGCCGCGGCGGCGAGGGCCGATGGCGCGAGAAGGAAAGCGGACGCGCAGAGCGCGAACGCCAGCGAGGCGAGCGGGGTCTTCATGGGGTCAGGGGCCGAGATTCGTGGCCGCGAAGGCGGGCGCGGTCAAGGGAGCGGGCAATTCCCGCGGTTATGGCAGCTCATTTCCTCTTTAGGTAGCGCTCAGTATAGAGCCCCCGCGCCTTCTGGGCCACAGTGGTGGAAATCTCCGCTCCGAAACGCGCCACAATGTCGGCGTGCATCACCTCGTTATAGCCGGCGACATACTTCACCAGACTGTCCGTTACAATGCATCCCGCCAGATCGCGGAATTCGACCCCGTAGTCTCGGCGCCAAATTTCCTGCAACTCGGCATGCCAAGGATAGACCAAACCGTAGCCCAAGAGGATGACTTTGCCGGAGCGCAAATCCTCCGCGGCTTCAAGCCTGCCATCCCGCCCCTCATATTCGTGGTGAAGTGCCAGTGCGACGGACGCGCGTTGGCCTTCCACTGTTCTCGTCCATGAAAAGGGAGAATCTCCAACAAGGTGAGGTGCCTTCCCGGCCGGGTCTCGCCACCAGAAATGCGCTGCGAATCCTAGCATCAGAGCCGCCGGAACGATCACGTAAGCGTGCCGCATACCGAGAATGACGCAGAGAAAGAGAAGTTCTTAGGTTTTGCCCGATTGACTGGCGCGACCTGGAGAACTCGACCCCGTCCCTTCCTAAGAATTTTCAGTGCGCCCCAAACGCCCCCCGCAGCGTCGCGAGGCTCTTCGGCACCGCGGTTGCCGGGTCTTCCTTGCCCTCCATCTCGAGCGCGACCCAGCCGCGGTAGCTGGCTTTGGCGAGCATCGCGGCGATGCGCGGGTAATCGAGGTCGAGCGAATACCACTCGCCGCCGCCGTGGTAGGTCTTGGCCTGCACGTAGACGGTGTGGGGCGCGATGGCCTCGAGCTGGCCGTAGATGTCG
>JAEUHB010000449.1 GCA_016794665.1 Opitutaceae bacterium | reverse complement strand
ATCACGGCGAAGCTCATCCAGGCGGACGGCTTCCAAGTGGGCGCGACCGAAAAAGCCGACCGTGAGCTGAAGAACATCTTCGCCCTCCACGACGAAGTCGCCGGCCTGATCGCGAAAAATCTATCGCTGAAACTCGGCGCGGGTTCCGCGGCCGCGACGGCGGCGGTGAATCCGGAGGCCTTTGAGCTCTACGTGCAGGCGCGGCAAGCCTTTCATCGGACCACCCAAGAGGGCCATGAGCGCACCAAGGAGCTTCTGACGCGTGCACTCGCACTGGAGCCGAATTTCGCGCGGGCGCGAGCCGCACTTTCCGATGTGCTGCGAAACTTGGCGCAGGCGGCGGCGACCGCCGGAGGGTTTTCGCAACGCACGGGTCCGGCGATGTCCGAGATAATGTCAGAAGCGCAACGGGCGGTGGCGCTGGACGGCGATTTGCCCGAGGCCCGGGTGGCATTGGGCGCCGCTTTTTGGATGGCGTGGAGGTTCGACGAAGCCCGGCGCGAACTGGGCCGGGCCATCGCCTTGAACGCGAATTTGGCGTCGGCCCACCATCTATTGGCGCGGGTGCAACTATCAGATGGGCGCATCGACGAAGCCCTGCTCGCCTATGAGCGGGCGGTGATCCTGGATCCCCTATTCAGCCGCCTCGCAGATAACTACAGTGCGGCCCTCTATTGTGCCGGCCGTCTGAAGGAGTGCATTGCTGAAGCCGATCGGGCTCTGGTCTTACAGCCGCAGAACTGGCAGGCGATGGGCCACCGCATGGTCGCGCTGGCCAGGTTGGGCCGCACGGCGGAAGCAATCGCGGAGGCCAAGGACGGCCGGGGACTTTTTGTCGGGGATGTAGCCTATGTGCAGATGTTGGGCGGAGAGCGAGCCGCTGCAGAACAACAGTTGGCCGGCCGGCCCCACACGTTTCGTGAAGCCCGGGCGCTCGCCGCACTTGGTCGCTTCGACGACTGCATCACGGCGATTCAGTCGGGCGCCATGGTCGCTCACGGAGTTGAGTTCCTGCTTTTTGACCGTGTTTTCGACCCAATCCGTGAGGACCCGCGTTTTCGAAAAATCCTCGATGAGTGTGGCGTGACCGAAGCCCACGCCCGCGCGCAGGCGTGGCGCAAGGCGCACCCGCCGGAAAAGCAGGCGGCGCGGTAGCCGGACAGCCCGCACCTCCCGGAAGCCGGCCTCCACCGCGCGTTCTCGCTCTATGCGCTACGCCACAAACTTCAGTTCCCGGAGAAACGACTTGGGCGTGCGCACCTTCACCCCGTAAACCACCGTGCCAAGCACGTGCGCGAAATCCGTCGCGTCGAAGGTCACGAGATAGTCGGCCTCGCTGCCAATTGCGGACAAGATGACCGGCTTGTCCTTCGTCTCATCGAAGACAACCGGGCGCTCGATGACATAGACCGACTCCACCACCTCCTACCGCCAGCGAACGAGGCGGCGCCAATCCGCCGCCCCGGCCCGGTGTTTCCGCACGTTCTTCTCGACCTCCGCGACACAGTAGTCGGCCGTCACCAGCCGCCATCCGGCCTTCGGCGCATAGTCGACGAGCAGTCGCGACAGTCCTTTGCCCGACCAGCTCGCAGCCAGGAGGGTGGAGGTATCGAGGAAGACCGTCACCGCTTGAGCACCGTGACGCTGGCGGCATCCGCCTCGTCATCCCGCACCCACTTCTTGATTGTCTTGGCCGGAATATTCCGCAGCGGCACGGTCACCGCCGGGTGGAGAAAGAGGCCGTCCGGCCGTTCCTCAATCAAAAGCACAGAGTGCTCCTTGCGGCCGATTTTCAGACGCCGGCGCAGCCCGGCCGGGAGGGTGAACGTTCCGCGAGGGGAGACTTGGATGGCGGTGGCCATGGCGAAAGCCTGTTTTGTCGAACCACCGAAGTCAATGCGAGCGCCGGCCACGACTTCTATTTGATCACCGCTCTTCGCGACCCTCTTCCAGATTGCACCGGCCCAGCGCGCGTCGTTTCTATCAGATACCCCGCCCCCTCATGCACGCCCGATCCATATTTACCCTCGTCGCCCTGCTCGTTTCCGCCCTCGCCGCCGTCGCCGCCCGCGCCGAGTTCCGTGCGGGCGCCGCCGTGGTCGACGTCACCCCCACCGTCCTGCCCGTCCTCGTCAACGGCTCCATGGTCAGCCGCTCGGTCGACAAGGTGAACACTCGCGTCCACGCGCGCGCCGTCGTGTTCGCCGACGCCCGCGCCCAGCTCGCGATTGTCGTGGTCGACAGCTGCATGATGGGCCGCCCGCTGCTCGACGAAGCGAAGTCCCTGGCGGCGGTGCGAACGGGCATGGCCCCCCACCGGATGCTGATCTCGGCCACCCACGCCCACTCGGTCCCGTCGGCACTCGCCTGCCTGGGGACGGAGG
>JAEUHB010000428.1 GCA_016794665.1 Opitutaceae bacterium | reverse complement strand
GCGGCGTGGGCCATCTGGTTGTTGGAGCCGACGACGAAGGTCTCGAACGTGTTGCGCGGGTTGAGGGTGCCGGCGGCGGGGCCGCGGTCCTCCGGGCGCGCATGGCGGCGGGCTGCGGCCCGGACGCGTGTCAGTTCCGTGTGCGCGGCGGCCCGGGCGGCAGCTGCGGCGGGGCGGGCGGGGGCGTCGGTCTTGCGGAGAGTGACGTTGACCATCCGGCCTGCCGTGAGGCGCAGGCGCTGCGTGATCAAGTCGAGGTAGTTGTCGTGGATCCAGATTGCGGCGAAATCATTGGGCACGCCGAGGGTGATCGCATCGGCGGTGGCCTCCAGGCACACGACGGGCTCGAACCACATCTGAAAAACATCCTCGGGGAAGAGCGACTTGAAGTCGCACTTCACCGTTTCCCAGAGGCTGGGGGAGAGGGAGGATGAGGGCATGGACGGGCGAGGGAGGGCAGTTTATTCACACTGCGCTGGCCGGGAATGATCCGTCATGCCGAATCGCCGTGCCTGTCTGCGCTCGCGGTAACGAAAATGGTGTTCCGCCACCAACGACGGGAGGGGTAGTGAAACAAAAAATTGGAAAGTGTTGGTGGGCTGGGGCTAGTAGCCGGTGTTACTGCGGGGGCGTCGAGGAGCCGGGCTCATGCGACATGGGAAAGAACAATCTGGCGACAGGCGAGAAGTGGACGAGGGCGCAGTAACTGCGAACCAAAAAATCGTTTCAAGGCCAACTTTCCCACAACTTGTTCACACCCCTTCGCGCATAAATTCCGGCGATTTTTGGGTTGCCAGCGCGCGCCGGATTCGGGCGCCGGGAATCGCGCGGCGCCGTGTGTAACGAAGTTCATGTTACGCCATGGCGGGGAAGGCTTGGGAAGCCGCTTCCCCGGGGTGCGAAGTGTTACGATACCGTGACGGGACGGGCGCGCGCGAATACACCCGCGGCTCAGG
Organism: Opitutaceae bacterium; assembly: GCA_016794665.1. Taxonomy (GTDB): domain Bacteria; phylum Verrucomicrobiota; class Verrucomicrobiia; order Opitutales; family Opitutaceae; genus ER46. Next base: position 8,076 of record JAEUHB010000428.1, on the reverse strand, counting down.
GCGCGGTCTCCGGCCCTGGCTCCGCCCATTTGCCGTGCTCCTTGATGAGCGCGATCAGGCGCGCGTCGGCCTCGGCCTGCGGGATGTTGTATTGGACGCAGTTCTTCCCGACGTAGAGGTTGATCTTGCCCGGGGCGCCGCCCACGTAGCCGAAGTCCGCGTCAGCCATCTCGCCGGGGCCGTTCACGATGCAGCCCATGATGGCGAGCTTCACGCCCTTCAGGTGGCCGGTCTGGGCACGGATGCGCTGCGTGGTGGACTGGAGATCAAAGAGCGTGCGGCCGCAGCTCGGGCAGGCGACGAACTCCGTCTTGGAGCTGCGTGCGCCGGCACCCTGCAGGACGTTGTAGGCGAGCTTGGTCGCGCGCACCGCATCGGCCTCGGTCTCGACGCTCACGAGGTCGCCGAGGCCGTCGCAAAGCAGCGCGCCGGTGAGGAAGGAGGCCTCGAGGAGCTTGGAGAGAAACGAATTGTCGCCGCGGACCGCGGTGGCGGCGGTGTTGCGGATCCAGAGCGGGGCGCGCGATCCGATGGCGCGCAGCATTGCGGCGAGCTGGCGGTAGGCGCCGATGGCGTGGGTGCCGTCGCTGGCGGGGCTCGCATCGCTGAACCCGGCCAGGGTGAAAATCAGACGCCCGTCGCCGAGTTGCTTCAGCGTCGGTGCGAGTGCGGGGAAATCCTGCGGCACGATCTCGGCCGCGAGGACGTGGCTGTGCGTGCGCACGAGGGCGGCGAAGCTCGCGAGCGCCGTTGCGTCTGCGGCGCCAAAGGCCCGCACGAGCACGACGCGACCGCGGCTCATCGCGAGCAGCGGCTGGAGCAGATCGGGCGTGAGCGTGGGTGCGATCTCGAGCACGAGGAATCGCGCGGGCAGCGCCGTCGTGCCGAGCACGCCGCACAACTCGGCCAGATCGCCGGGCCCGGCGATGGGGACGAGCAGGCCCTCGGCGGGCGTGTCCTTCATTTTCGACGACGCGAGCGCCGTCGCTGCGGGCGCGAGCGCTGCCACGTCCAGCACGCGCACGATCACGCGCGGCGGCTGCCCGGGCCCGACGACGCAGTCCTCCGCGAGCGCCACTGTGGCTGTATCGCGCCGCGTGAATCGATAGGGATCGATGCCGTCGGGCGAAGGATCCCGGGGGCGGAGTCCTGCATCCGGTATCCAGAGGGTCATCGCCTTGTCCGCGATCGCGCGCGCCACGGGGATTTCGTAGACGCTATCCTCGGTCAGCGAGACGCGGATGGTGTCGCCGAGCCCGTCGAGCAGGAGCGAGCCGATGCCGATGGCGCTCTTGATGCGGCCGTCCTCGCCGTCGCCGGCCTCGGTCACGCCGAGGTGGAGCGGATAGTGCATGCCCTCCTGCGCCATGCGCTGCACGAGCAGGCGGTAGGCTTGGATCATGACCTTGGGATTGGAGGCCTTCATCGAGAGGATGAGGTCGCGGTAGCCGTGCGACTCCGCGATGCGCAGGAATTCCAGCGCGCTCTCGACCATGCCGAGCGGCGTGTCGCCGTAGCGGTTCATGATGCGGTCGGAGAGCGAGCCGTGGTTGGTGCCGATGCGCATCGCACGGCCGAGGGCCTTGCAACGGAGCACGAGCGGGGAAAACGCGTCGTGCAGCCGCGCCAATTCCTCCTCGTAGGCGGCGTCGGAGTATTCGCGGACGGCGAATTTCTTTTTGTCGGCGTAGTTGCCGGGATTGACGCGGATTTTCTCCACATGCTCGACCGCCTCCATCGCGGCGCTCGGCAGGAAATGGATGTCCGCCACGAGTGGCACGTGCCCGAAGCCCGCCGCGCTGAACTGCTTTCGGATCTCCGCGAGGCACTTGGCCGCGGTGACATTCGGCGCCGTGATGCGCACGATCTCGCACCCGACCTCGGCGAGCGCGATGGACTGCCTGACGGTGGCGGCGACGTCCTGCGTGTCGCTCGTTGTCATCGACTGCAGCCGGACCGGGTTTGCGGCGCCGACACCGATGGAGCCGACCATCACCTCGCGGGTGAGGCGGCGGATGGTTTGAAAACGCGACGCGCAGTAGGACATCTCACCGAGCGTGAGCGCGTCCGCGCGGTCCGCAAAAACTTATTTCGCCGGCGCAGGCTGGCTGGAAGGCTCCGCCGGCTTCGGCGCTGCCGGGGCGGCGGGGCGATCGTCGCGCCGATATTGGATGGCGCGGCGGATGTCGTTGTAGGTCACGTAGACGATCAGGCCGAGGAGCATGGCGAAGCAGGCCGCGACGGCGTTTTGCATGATGGCGGGTTTGACCGGCCGGCCCAGGATGCGCGCCACCGTGGCGAAAAAAATGTGCCCGCCGTCCAGCACGGGGATCGGCAGCAGGTTGAAGATCGCGAGCGAGACGTTAATCGCGATGAGGAACGCCAGCGCCGGGATAAGGCCGACCGTCGCGACCTGCTGGAGGTTGTCGACGATGCCCACGATGCCGCTCATGTGCCGCACGCCGATGTCGGACTTGCGGTTCAGCAGGCTCGAAAGCGTGTGGTAAACCTGCTGCACGGCGTCGCCGATCTGGGCGAACGGCGTGGGATGCACGCGCACGGTCTCGATTTTCCAAGTCACGCCGATTAGGTAAAGGCTCTGGCCCTCGACGGTCTGTTTCACGGGCACGATGGAGGTCGTCACCTCGCCACTGTCCCGCCGCAACGTGAGGACGCTCGGCTCGGTGTTCTTCTTTTGGAAATGCTCCCGCAATTCCTCGCGACGTGAAAGCAGCTTGCCATCGACCGCCACGATGCGGTCCCCGGCGCGCACGCCGGCCTTCGCGGCGGCGGAGGCCTCGCCGATTTTCTCCACGAGGAGATCCGAGCGCGGGCCGATCCCTAGGGTGCGGAAGCCTTCCGGACCGACCAGCTCGGGAAAGACCTGCGCGGTCCGGACTTCGCCTTCGCGCTCAAAGGTCACCCGCGAGACGCGCCGCCCATCCGGCGCGGCTTGCGAGCCGAGCACGACGGCGGAGATGATGTCCTGGAAGTTCGCCACGGCCTTGTCGTCAATCTTGAGCACGACGTCGCCGGTCTGCAGTCCGGCCGCGGCGGCGGGCCCGGGCACCGTCTTGCCATCGGTCGTGCGGAGTTCGCGGCTGACGTCCCCGATCTCCGTGCGGTTGAACTCGGCCGGCACCGACACGCCGGCCTGCCATACCACACAGCCGAGCAGCAGCGCGAAGATCACGTTGGCCACGGGGCCGGCGAGCGCGACGAGCACCTTCGAGACGTAGCTCGCCGGCGGCAGCCCGCGCGCCTCCTCGGGCACGTCGCCCTCGAAGCTGCCGAGGTCTGAAAGCTGGGGCACCATCACGTAGGCCCCGATTGGCAGCCAGCAGATGCAGTATTCCACGCCGCGCCATTTCCAGCTCACGATCGGTTTGCCGATGCCAAAAATCGAGAAGCGCGGGACGACCATCCCGCGCCAGCGCGCGACGAGAAAGTGCCCCAGCTCGTGGATGAAGATGGAGAGCGTGACGAGGCCGATGGCGAGGAGCAGCTGGCTCATGAAAGATATCAGCGGGCGGCGCCAAGTTGGGCGGCGGCAGTGCGGCGGGCCTCGGCGTCAACGGCAAGGACCGCGGCGACGGAGGACGGTTCGGAATTTTTCACGCGGGACAACGTATGCTCCACCACGCGCGGAATCGCAAGAAAGGGAATTACGCCGTCGAGGAAGGCGGCGACCGCCACCTCGTTGGCCGCATTGTAGATGGCGGGCGCGACGCCGCCGGCGGCCATTGTCTCCTTGGCCAGCCGCAACATGGGAAAGCGGCCTTCGTCCACCGGGCGGAACTCGAGGCCGAGGAGCCGAGTGAAATCCAGCGCGGGATCGACCCCCGGCGCGCGCTCGGGGTGGAGCAGGGCGTGCTGGATGGGAAACGTCATCGACGGCGGGCAGAGCTGGGCGAGCATCGCGCCGTCCGTGAACTCGACGAGGCAATGCACGATGCTCTGGGGGTGCAGCACCGCGGTGCATTGCTCGGCGCGGACCCCGAAGAGGCACTGCGCCTCGATGAGCTCGAGGCCCTTGTTGGCGAGCGTCGCCGAATCGACGGTGATTTTCGGCCCCATGGACCAGTTGGGATGCTTGAGCGCGTCGGCCGGAGTGACGTGCGCCAGCCGCTCGGCCGGCCAGTCGCGAAACGCCCCGCCGCTCGCGGTCAGCACGATGCGGCGCACGCCGGCATGGGGGTGGCCCTCGAGGCACTGGAAGACCGCGTTGTGCTCGCTGTCCACGGGCAGGAGCTTGGCGCCGCGCTTTTTTGCCTCGGCCATCACGAACTTGCCGGCGAGCACGAGGATTTCCTTCGAGGCGAGGGCAAGGTCCTTGCCGGCGGCGAGCGCGGCGAGCGCCGGCTCGAGGCCGGTGGTGCCGACGACGGCGACGAGCACGATGTCAGCGGCCGGGAGCTGCGCGAGCTCGGTCAGGCCGGCGAGCCCGCCCACGAGCCGCGTGCCGGCGGGGAACGCGGCCGCATTCGCGCGCGCAGCGGCGAAGGCCGCGTCGTCAAACACGCCCACGTGCCGCACACCAAACTGCCGCGCGATCGCCGCGAGTTTCTCCCAGTTGGCGCGGGCGGCGATGCCGACGAGCTCGAGCTTGTCGCGATGCGCCGCAAGCACGCGCAGCGTGTTTTCTCCGATGGAGCCGGTCGCGCCGAGGAGCACGACGCGCTTCCGGCGCGACGCCGGGACGGAACTGGTCGCGGCACTGCTCACGGCAGCCGGAAAAAGTAATAACCGATCGGCGCGACAAGGATGATGCTGTCGCTGAGGTCGAACATCCCGCCGATGCCGGGGATCGTCGCGCCGGAGTCCTTCATGTTGGCGCGGCGCTTCAGCACCGATTCCACGAGGTCCGCCACGATGCCCACGATCGCGATCGGGACCGCCATGAGCGCCGCGACCAGAGGGGTCATGTGGGGCGGAAACACCCCGCGTGCGAGCCACGCGACCAGCGCCCCGATGCCCATCGATACCAGCACGCCGCCGACGGCGCCTTCCCAGGTTTTCTTGGGGCTGATCTGCGGCGACATCTTGTGCTTCCCAAACGCCATGCCGCTGAGCAGCGCGCCGGTGTCGCAGAACTTCGTCACCGCCACGAGCCACAGGCAGAGGAGCAGCCGCCCGTCGGCCGAGACGGTGTCGCCCGGCAACGGCGTCACGATCATCACGAGGTATTTCAGCAGCAGCGCCACGTAGACGAGGCCGAAGAGCGTGGACGCGAGCGACTCAACGCGCGTCTCGGGCGTGCGCTCACCGAGCAGCCGCACCGCAAACACGATCACCGCGAGTGGGATGACCCACGAGAATGCCCAGCCCAGCTGGGCCTCGATCCACGGCGAGAGCGTGATGAGGGCGCCAAACGTGAGCCCGAACTTCTCGAACGGATCGTAGCCCGAGGCCTGCATGAGCGCGTAGAACTCGCGCAGCGTGAGCACCGAGATGATCCCGATCAAGACGAGCGCGCCCGTCGTGCGGAAAAACCACAGTGCGCACCCGACGATGACCCAGAGCGCGACCGTGCTGAAGATGCGTTTGCCCATGCGGGTCGGACGTCGAGAAACCTAGTTCCTGCCCGGCTTCACTTCGCCGCCGCCGGCTTCAGTTGCTCGCTCGTCAGGCCGAAGCGGCGCTCGCGGCGGTTGTAGTCGGCGATGGCCGCGGCGAGGTCGGCCTTGGTGAAGTCGGGCCAGAGCACGGGCATGAACACAAACTCCGCGTAGGCTGCCTGCGGGAGCAGGAAGTTGCTGATGCGCGTCTCGCCCGAGGTGCGGATCACGAGGTCGGGGTCGGGCATGTCGCCCGTGTAGAGGTAGCGGCTGAAGGTCGCCCACGAGTTGTCGTTCAGCTTCTCCTTGCCCGTGGCGACGGCGGCGGCGTAGGCGCGCGCAGCGTCGACGATCTCGGTGCGCGCGCCGTAGTTGAGGGCGAGGACGAGCGTGTAGTCGTTGAAGTGCTTGGTCTCCTCCATCGTCGTGCGGAGCAGCTTTTGCACGCCGGCGGGCAGTTCCTCAGTGCGGCCGATCGTGCGCAGCCGCACCCGGTCGCGGACGAACGTCTCGAGCTCCTTTTTCAGGTAATACTCCAGCAGGCCCATGAGGGCGCCGACCTCGTCCTGCGGACGTTTCCAGTTCTCGATGGAAAAGGCGTAGAGCGTGAGCATCCGCACGCCGAGGTCGCGGGCGGCAAACGTCGTCGTGCGCACCGTCTCCACGCCGCGGCGGTGACCCTCGATGCGCGGCAGGCCGCGCTGCTTGGCCCAGCGGCCGTTGCCATCCATGATGATGGCGACGTGTTGCGGGACGTTTTCGGCGGGAGCGGGCATGCGTTGAGTGGCGACCTTGGGCGCCGTCGCGGGCATTGACAAGCCGCCAGACGAGGCGTGCCGGCCGATTGACGGCCGCGGTTCCGCGGTCACGGTTGGATCATGAAATCGCCGCCGCTGGGCCCGGAAGAAATCGCGCAGGCGGTCGGCCGCTTGCCGGGCTGGATGATCGAGCGCGACGCGCTCGCGAAGACGTTTCAGTTCGGGTCGTTTCGGGAGGCCATGAGCTTCATGGTGCGCGTGAGTTACGAGGCCGAGGCGCTGAATCACCACCCCGAGTGGACCAACGTCTACCACCGCGTCGCGATCCGGCTCACGACGCACGACGCGGGAAGCAAGATCACCGCAAAGGACGTGGAGCTGGCCACGCGCATCGAGAAGATCGCGTGGGTGAAATAGGGCGATTGAATCGTGGAAACACGGAAGGACTGCGACACGGAAAAGCAACCGACGCTATTTGGTGCTTTCCGGGCGTTCGCCTTTCCGTGCTTTCGCGATTGGCCCGGATTTCAGAGCCCTCGCATAAATTCAAACGTCCGGTCGATCTGCCCCGGCAGCGCTTCGTGGCCGAAATCCGGATAGAGCACGTAGTTTTTCTTCGCGGTGATTTTGTTGTAGGCGGCGAACTGCGAGCTCGGTGGGCAGATGGTGTCCATGAGGCTCGTGAACATCAGGGTCTCGGCGCGAATGCGCGGCGCGAGGTGCTGCACGTCGATGTAGCCGAGCTTGGTGAACACCTCCGCCTCGCGTTCGTGGCGCGGATCGTGGTTGCGGAAGTAGAGTCGCAGCTCCTCGTAGGCGTCCTTGGCCTGATCCATTTCCCAGACGCGCTGGTAGTCGCAGAGGAAAGGGAAGACCGGCGCGGTGCGGCGGATGCGCGGCTCGAGCGCGGCGCACGCGAGGGAGAGTGCGCCGCCCTGCGACGCCCCGAAGCAGCCGACGCGTCCCGCATCGACCTCGGCGAAACCCATCACGACGCGCGCCAGCTGGACCGTGTCCAAGAAGATTTGCCGGAACGCGAGCCGCCGGGAATCCGGGTCGTCGAGGCCGCGGATGATGTGGCCTCGCAGCGTCGTGCCGAGCACGCGACCGCTGTCCTCGGAGCGGCCGCCTTGGCCGCGGCAGTCCATCGCCGCGTAGCAAAACCCCTCGGCCGGCCAGCCGACCTTGTCGAGCCAATCGCCGGTGTGGCCCGAGTAGCCGTGGAACTGCAGCACGGCGGGATGCTTTCCCGCGGTGCGCGGCCGAAGATATTTGGCGTAGATGCGCGCGCCGCCCACGCCGGTGAAGCGCAGGTCGAACGCCTCGACATTCCGCGGCGCGATCACGCGGCTCGGTTGGAGCTCGGGATTCGGTGGCGTGGCGTCGAGTTCGGCGAGCGCGGCCGCCCAGTAGGCGTCGAAATCAGCGGGCCGCGGGTTGCGACCGGCATACTTGAGCAGTTCGGGCAGCGGAAGATCGATGAGCGGCATGGTGGGTGGTGCGCGGGCACTTCAGACCGGAGCGCGATGCGCGGCAAGTTTTCGCGTTGTCATCGCCGCGAGCGACGACGTGAGTCGCCGCATGAAAGTCGCCTTCATCAGTGGCACGAGCATCGTCAACTCCACGCTCTTCGCGACGTGGGACGTCAAAACCGTCGAGACGAAACACGGCCCCGTGACCTACAAGACGCGCGGTGACTTTGTGCTCATCAACCGCCACGGCTACGCCTTCCCGCTGCCGCCGCACTCGATCAACTACCG
>JAEUHB010000392.1 GCA_016794665.1 Opitutaceae bacterium | reverse complement strand
CCGTCAACCAGCTCGCCGCGGACTGCATGCACCTGCTCTTCCCCGGCTATTTCGAGGAAAGCGGCCTCACGGAGCGCGCCCTGCCCGCCCACGCGGGCAAGCTGCTCGAGCGCATCGATCAACGCCTCGTGACCGAGATCGGGAAGTGCCTGCGTTTCGCCAAGGTTGAGAAACCCGCCGCCCAGGCGCGTGAGTGCGCGACCTCCTTCCTCGCCCAGCTCCCTGCCCTGCGCAAACTCGTGCAGACCGACGTCACCGCCGCCTACCGCGGCGACCCCGCCGCGCGCAGCATCGACGAGATCATTGTCGCCTACCCGTGCGTGCTCGTGATTTCGATCCAGCGGCTCGCCCACGTGCTCTACCATCAGCGCGTGCCACTGCTTCCGCGCATGCTCACGGAATACGCCCACGAGCGCACGGGCTGCGATATCCACCCCGGCGCGCGCCTCGGCGATCATTTCTTCATCGATCACGGCACGGGCGTCGTCATCGGCGAGACGGCCACAGTCGGCTCGCACGTGAAGCTCTACCAAGGCGTGACGCTCGGCGCGAAATCCTTCGAGACCGATCCCGACGGCAACCCGGTCAAGGGCGTGAAGCGCCACCCCGACATCGGCGACCACGTGACCATCTACGCCCACGCCACCGTGCTCGGCGGCGACACCACGATCGGCGCGCGCTCGATCATCGGGTCCAACGTGTGGTTGATGAAATCGATCCCGGCGGACTCGGTGGCGTATTTCAAGGGCGACAGCGTGGCCATCCGCTCCCGCCGGAAAAACGACGCCCTCGTCGGCCACGGCAAGCACGGCGAAGCGGCGGACGCGCCGGAGGGGGAGTGGCAGATTTGATTTCGCTGCCAATGCAAACGTCAGCAGCACTTCTCGCGGCATGCGTGGCATTGGCAGGCTGCTCCCACGCCCTACGGCAAACGATTGAAACCTCTAAACCCGGCGAGAAGAGCGCATTTCTCACCAACGTGCCGCGTCGCATCGAGGACTTCAAGAAAAGCTACGCGCGCGATCATCCGCTGACCAGCGAACGATTCTGGCTTTGGGATTATGCTGGATTTCTCGGAAAACTCCTTCGAGAGGTTAACGAAAAGATCGGCGATGGAACGACTCTCGCTAAAGATCACCTCCGCGCGGTTTCAGGATTCGCCGAAGTGCAGGCCATTTCAACTCGACGGTATGTCTTCCCAATGTGGCGCGGAGCCTCCGGCTATGACGCGGCACTCGCAGAAACTATCGTCGCGCTGCACGAGGAGATTTTGAAAACTCTAATTGCTGCGATGGGGGTGGGCTGAAAACCTACCACGAATCCGAACGAGATTGGGACGACGAAGATGTGAAGGCATGGACAGCCCGCTTTGATGCCGCGGTTAAGTCAAATCCACGTCTTGTAGGGTTGAAAGCGCAGTCGGCAGCGTCGCTCACGCTTCCGCCACCGGCGCATTGAGGCCAAGGGTCTCCGTCGCTGACTGGCACAGACCCACGAAGGTCTCCTCCGCGAGCGCGAGGCGGCGGCCTTTCAGGTGCGCGACGCCCCACTGGCGACGCAGCTTGCGCGGGCCGAGCGGGAGCGAGACCAGTGACCCGCTCTCCAGCTCCGGGCGCGCGATCCACTCCGCGAGCACGCCGGCGCCGATGCCGATCTTCACCAGCTCCTTGATGGCCTCCATGCTGCCGAGCTCGATGAAGTTGCTCAGCGCGATCTTCTCCTCGCGGAAATATTCCGCCACGAGGCGGAAGGTCTGGCTCGCCTTGTTGTAGAGCACGAGTGTCTCGCTCTCGATCTCCGCGGGCGGCACCCGGCCGGCGCGCGCCCACGGGTGCAGCGGCGCGATGATGAAGCGCAGCTCGTCCTGAAAGAGCGGCACGAACACGAACTCCCCGCCCTGCGCCGGCGGCTCGAGCACGACG
>JAEUHB010000344.1 GCA_016794665.1 Opitutaceae bacterium | reverse complement strand
ACGAGCAGCACGGCCTTGCCCTCGGCAGTGAGGCGGTTGATCAGCTCGTAGACCTCGACCTTGGCGCCGACATCGATGCCGCGCGTCGGCTCGTCCAGCATGACGACGTGCGGCTCGGTCATCAGCGCCTTGCCGAGGACGACCTTCTGCTGGTTGCCGCCGGAGAGCCCGCCGACGCGCGCGGACTGGCCGGGGGCCTTGATTCGGAGGGCGTCGAAGTGGCGCTGGTTGCTCACCTGCTCGGCGGGCCGGTGGATGCGGCCCGGAGCGCGGGTGAAGCGGCGCAGGCTGGAGAGCGAGAGATTGAAGCCGATGTCCTGTCCGAGCACGAGGCCGTGGCGCTTGCGATCCTCGGTCGCGAGCACGAGGCCGCGCGCGATGGAATCGCGGGGCGAAGGCGCATCGTGGGGTTGGCTGAGCAGCTTGACCTCACCTGCGACGCGATGCCCCCAGGCGCCGAACACGTGCATGAGCAGCTCGGTGCGCCCGGCGCCCATCAGGCCACCGATGCCCAGCACCTCGCCGGCCTTCAGATCGAAGGAGAGGTTGCGGAGAAAAGTCGGCGCATTTTTAGCGGGCGCGACCGTGAGCCCGTGGACGGAGAGGACAGGAGCCGTGGGTCGGGTCTTATCCCCGATGCCTTGGATCTCGGGCGAAACGCCCGGGCCACGCGGAAACAAATCCGCGATCTCGCGCCCCACCATGTGGCGGATCACGAGAGGGATCGTCGCCTCGGCGCGGGCGAGCGTGACGACACTCGCGCCGTCACGCAGCACAGTGATGCGGTCAGCGACGGCGAGGACCTCGTCGAGTTTGTGGGAGATGTAGATGCACGCCGTTCCCTGCGCGCGAAGACGACGCAGGTGTTCGAGCAGCACGGTGACTTCCTGCTCCGTGAGCGCGGCGGTCGGCTCGTCGAGCACGAGCACGCGCGAGCGCTTGTCCATCGCGCGCACGATCTCGACCAGCTGCTTTTGGCCGATGCCGAGCGTGTGCACAGGCGCTTCGGGGGAAATCGTCAGGCCGAAATCCCGCAGGAGCGCGGCGGCGCGGCGGTGCATCTCAAGCCAGTCGACCCGCAGCCCGCGGCGCGGCGCGCGGCCAAGGAAGATGTTCTCCGCCACGCTGAGCTCGTCGACGAGCGCGAACTCTTGCGTGATCACCGCGATGCCCGCGGCCTCGGCGTCGCGGATCGAATGAAACGCCGCGACGCGCCCGGCGACGCGCAGCTCGCCCTCGTAGCTGCCGTGCGGGTGGATGCCGGCGAGGAGCTTGATGAGCGTCGACTTGCCCGCGCCGTTCTCGCCGCAGAGCGCGTGAACCTCGCCGGCGCGCAGGTCGAAATCGACGCCGTCGAGCGCGACGACTCCGGGAAATCGCTTTACGAGACGTCGGGCGGAGAGCAGCGGCTCGGGCATGGGTGGCCGCGGGGCGTCACTTCAACTGTTCGGCTTTGTGGAACCCATCCGCCACGACCGTCGCCGCCAGGTTCGCCTTATCGACCGAAATTACCTGCTCGAAAATTGAAGGCACCTTCTTCGCGCCGTTGTCGAGCGTGGCGGTGGTAGAGGGTTTTTTTCCCTTGGCGACATCGACCGCGACGCGGGCGGCGAGCGTCGCCAGGTTCTTGAGCGGCTTGTAAACGGTCATCGCCTGAGTGCCGCGGAGAATGCGCTGGCAGGCGGCGAGATCGGCATCCTGGCCGGTGACGATCACTTTGCCCGCGAGACCGTCCTCGGTGAGCGCTTGGATCGCGCCGCCGGCGGTGCCGTCGTTGGAGACGACGACGGCGTCGATGGCTTTGCCGGCCTTGGTCACGGCGGCGTTCATGATTTTTTTGGCGTTCTCCGGTTTCCAATCGAGCGCCCAGTCCTCGTGCACGACCTGGATTTTTCCGGCGGCGATGAGCGGGGAGAGGATGTTGTCCTGCCCCTGCTTGAAGAGCTTGGCGTTGTTGTCGGTGGGCGCGCCGTAGATGCGGACGATGCGCGCCGCGCGATCCTTGGGCAGGCGGGCGGCGGCGTAGGCGGCCTGCGCTTCGCCGACCTTCACGTTGTCGAAGGTGAGGTAGTAGTCGATTGGCGCGTTGAGGATGAGACGGTCGTAGGCGATGACCGGAATCTTTGCTTCGGCGGCGGACTTCATCGCGCGACCGAGGGCGGCGCCGTTGTGGGGGACGACGAGGAGCACGTCGACCTTCCGCGTGATGAGCGACTCGATGTCGCGGGTCTGGCGGGTGTCGTCGGAGTTGGCGGACTGCACGATGACCTCGGCGCCGAGTTTTTTGGCCTCGGCGATGATGGTGTCGCGGTCGCGCTGCCAGCGCTCCTCCTTGAGCGTGTCGAGGGAGAGGCCGATGACGGGCCTCTCCTTCGAGGCGAGGGCGGAGGCGGCGGAACCGAGGGTGAGAATCGCGGCGAGCAGCAGGCGGATTTTCATGGGGCGGAGAGTTTCATTTACAACGCCCGCGGCGAACGCGAGCCTGCAATCCCGTGACGAAACTGGACAACCCGAAGCTGCTCACGCTGCCGCAGGCGATGGCCGAGCGCGAGAAACTGCGCGCCGCCGGGAAGCAGCTGGTGCTGACCAACGGCGTGTTCGACCTGCTGCACACGGGGCACCTCTATTACCTCAAGGAGGCGCGCCGGCTCGGCGACGCACTCTACGTGGCCATCAACAGCGACGACAGCGTGCGGGCGCTGAAAGGCCCGTCCCGGCCGGTGCAGGCGGAGATCGAGCGGGCCTACGCGCTCGGAGCGCTGTGGTTTGTCTCGGGCGTCGTGGTGTTCCGCGAGCCGCGCCTCACCGCGGAGATCCGCGCACTGCGGCCCGACATCTACTGCAAGGCCGGCGACTACACCCTCGACAAGCTCAACCCCGAGGAGCGTGGTGCCCTGCAAGATGTCGGGGCGCGGATCGAGTTTCTGCCGTTCTTGGAGGGTTTCTCGACGACCAACCTGATCGCGCGGATCAAGGCGGCGGGGGAAGTTTGACGACGATGCGCGTGGTAATTCTCGGTTCCGGCCGCGGCTCCAACGCGGCGGCGATTCTCGAGGCCCAGCAGGCCGGCCGGCTCGGCCGCGCGCGGGTCGGGCAGATTTTCTCGGACAAGCCGGACGCGGGCATCCTTGCGTTAGGCCCGCGCTTCGGCGTGCCGGCGGCATGGCTGGATGCGGCGCCTTTCAAGACCAAGCTCGATGCCGAGGGCGAGCAGCGTTACATCGCCGCCATCCGCGCCTGCGCCCCGGACCTGGTGGTGCTCGCGGGCTTCATGCGGGTGCTCAAGCCGCCGTTCCTCGACGCGTTTGCCGGCAAGATCATCAACCTCCACCCGAGCCTGCTGCCGAGTTTCCCCGGGCTCGACGGCATCGGGCAGGCCTTCCGCCGCGGTGTGAAAATCACCGGCTGCACCGTGCACTACGTGACCGCGGAGGTGGACGGCGGCCCGATCCTCGATCAGGCGGCGGTGCGCATCGAGCCGGGCGACACGCTCGAGACGCTCGCGGCGAAAGTGCACGCGGCGGAGCACGCGCTGCTGCCCGCGGTGATCGCGCGGTTGAGCGCGGCTTCGGCCTGAGTGGCGATGAGCGCGTTGCCCGCAGTGCTGATCATCGAGGACGAGCCGGCGATCGCGGACACGCTGCTTTACGCGCTGCGCACGGAGGGCTTCGCGCCGGAGTGGTGCGCGACGGGCGGAGCGGGGCTCGCCGCGCTGGGAAACAAGTCATTTGCCCTCGTGGTGCTCGACGTCGGCCTGCCCGACGGCACGGGTTTCGAGTTCTGCAGGAGAATCCGCGCCCGTTCGGCTGTGCCCGTCATTTTTCTCACCGCGCGCAACACCGAGATCGACCGTGTGCTCGGACTCGAGCTCGGCGGCGACGACTACCTCGTGAAACCGTTCAGCCCGCGCGAACTCACGGCGCGCGTGAAGGCGATCCTCCGGCGCACGCAGAACGGGGCGGCGCCAGCGGCGCCGACGAAACCTTCCGAAGAGCCCGCGGCTGAATTCGCCATCGACGCCGAGCGCTGCGTGATCCGCTTTCGCGGCGTCGCGCTGGAGCTGACACGCTACGAGTTTCGCCTGCTCAAGGTGCTGGCGGAGCGGCCGGGCCGCGTCTTTTCACGCGACCAGCTGATGGAGGCGGTGTGGGAAGATCCGGGGGCGAGCCTTGACCGCACGGTGGACGCGCACGTCAAGACCGTGCGCGCCAAGCTCCGCGCGATCGCGCCCGGCGCCGATCCGATCCAGACGCACCGCGGGCTGGGTTACTCGCTGCGCGAGGCGAGCTGAGGCCGTGAGAATTCGCACCGCGATCTTCACGGTCTATGTCGCGGCGTCGGCCTTGGGCCTCGCTGTGCTGATGGGGTTTGTCCTGCGGGACGTGCGCCTGCGCTATGTCGAGTCGATGCGCCGCACCCTGGCCGACACGGCGACGGTGCTGGCCGCGCTGCTGGAATCGGGCGGGGCGAAAGCGAGCGGCGACGATCTGGCGGCGGCGTGGCGCGACGACCTGCCGGCGCTGGCGCGCACCAGCGGCACGCTGCGGGTCTATGTGACCGATGTTCGCGGGCGCGTGCTTTATGACGGCAACGGGGGCCGCGATGTGGGCAAGGACTATGACATACCGGCGCCGGCGGCTGCCTCCGCGGAGGAGACCGGGCCCGAGATCACAAGCATCGTGCAGGGTGAGCTGCGCGTGCTTGCACCGGTGAAACGAGGGCAGGCGATGGTCGGTTATGTCGGCGTCGGGCGGCCGCTCGTGTCCGTGGCGGACGCGATCTGGCGCGCGCGCGTCCGGCTGGCGCTCGGTGCCGGCGCGGTGGCGCTGGTGCTGGTCATCGCGGGGTGGTGGATTGCCTCGAAGCTCACGCACTCGCTGGAGCGACTCACCACTTATGCGCAGACGGTGCGCGACGGTCAGGCGGCGCGGCCGCCCGCATCGCGCGCGAAAGAGATCGCGGCGTTGTCCCGAGCCTTTGAGGAGATGCGAGTGGCGCTAGAGGGGAAGGCGTATGTGGAGCGCTACACGCAGGCGCTGGCGCACGAGCTGAAGGCGCCGCTCTCTGCGATCCGCGGAGCGGCCGAGTTGCTGGGCGAGGAGATGCCACGCGAGGAACGGGCCCGCTTCATCGCCAATCTCCGGGCAGAGTCCGCGCGGGTGCAGCGTGTCGTCGACCAGTTGCTGGAGCTGGCGGCGCTCGAGGCCCGGCGCGGCCCGGCGGAGCAGGCGGAGATTGATTTGCGCGGGTTGGCCGAGGAGTCCGTCGCGGCGCTGCGCGGAGTCGCCGAGGTGCGCGGGGTCACGCTTGCACTCGTCCCGGGCGCGAAGCCGCGGGTGCGGGGAGAACGCGTGCACCTCGGTCATGCCGTCGGCAACTTGATCCAAAACGCGATTGAGTTTTCGCCGGCAGGCGGGACCGTGGACGTGGAGGTGGCGGTCGAGGCGGGGCGAGCGATTTGCCGGGTGGATGACGCGGGGCCGGGGGTGCCGGCGTATGCGGTGGGCCGGGTCTTCGACCGATTCTACTCGTTGCCTCGGCCCGACACGGGTCGCAAAAGCAGCGGGCTGGGCTTGAGCATCGTGCGCGAGGTCGCGCTCCTGCACAGCGGTGAGGCGACGCTCGAAAATCGCGCCGATGGGGGCGCCCGTGCGACGCTGGCGCTTCCGCTCGCATAGAGTTCATCGCGAATTCATCGCCGCTTCATCCAGGCTTCACGCGGCGCGGGCAGGATGGCGGACATGGACGCTCCACCTGTCATTCCACCGCGCATGCCGTTTGCCCGGCGCAACGCGATCACGCTCAAGCTGCTCTTTGTCGCTGCGCTCGTGTTGCTGCTGCACGTGCCGCTGCATCTCGTGAACGGGCTGCAGGAAGAGCGGGCTAGGACTCACAAGCGTGCGATTCCGCGTTTCATTGTCGATGCCTCGCCCAGGGCTGAGTTGGTGGACCATCCGGTTTTTGAAGCCTACCGAACGGTGGGCCGTGCGCTGAAATACGCGGTGCTCGTGCTGGCGCTCGTGTTCACCGCCTTCTTTCTTTTCGAGATTCTTGGCGGGCTGCGGCTGCACGCCGCGCACTACGCGCTGGTGGGCGCAGCGCTGTGTTTGTTCTACCTCGCGCTGCTGGCGCTCGGCGAAGTGACAGCGCCGGGCGTGGCGTATGCGGGCGCGGCGGTGGCGTCGTCGTCGCTCATCGTGAGCTACCGCGCGGCGATTCTGCGAAGCTGGGTGCGCGCGGGCGCGATCGCCGGGCTGCTGGCGGCGGTGCACAGCGTGCTCTTTGTGGTGCTGCGGATGGAGGATTTTGCGCTGTTGGCGGGCACGGCGGCGCTCTTTGCCGCGCTCGGCGCGGTGATGTTCGTCACGCGAAACGTCGACTGGCACGGCCCGCAGCCGGAGGTGACGCGATGAAACGCAAACGGCTCCCTCGCCTCTGGTGCGCACTGCAAGGGCTGCTGCCGCTCGAGGCGTGCCTCGCGGCTCAGCGAGGAGAACTCGCGTGGCCAATTGAAGCCGGTGCCGCTGACGCACCGGCGCCGCGAAAGCACACACGGGTGGCGCGCGCCCGAATCCGGAGGCCCCATGAGTAACGTCGTCCCGGAATGGGAGCACCTGCATCCGAGCTTGGTGCGCTGGGCGTGGCGCGGGGCGCTGTGCGCGCTGCCGAGTTTCTGGTGGGCCTCAATGGCCTTTGTTAAGCATCCCTCTCAGGTGTTGGCGATGTTGCTGGGCGTTGTCACCTACGTGACGGCATATGCTTGGATTACGGCGTTGCCGTCTTATCGCGAAGGCGTTGAGCCCGGCGACTTCGGATGGGCGCTGCGAGTCGCGGCCAACACCCGGGCAGCGCTGGCGCCGGTGATGTTTTTTGGCCCGGACATGTGGCTGGGAATGATTGCGACAAACTTGGTGCAGTGGACCTCCATTAAGACCAGCGCGCCGGTTTGGGCGTTTGGCTCTCCGTTTGTGGCGACCTACGTCACGACCCTCGTTCAAGGCGCGCTGGTGAGCGCCACGATGGTGTTGCTGGCGCTGGCGCTTTGGCCGGTCCGCCGAGCCTGGCGGCGACAGCGCGTCGCGGCCACGTGAGGCTTGCGTGAGCTCGGCGGCCGGCGCAGCGTGGCCGCCTTAGCTTCGGGGCCAGATCGTCGCTCCGAGTTCTTTGATCCCAAGGCGCGGGCTAAACCCGCGCCCGTTTTAGAAAGTTCGGAGAGGAAAGTCCGGACACCATAGGGCAGGATGCTGCGCCAGCTTCACCGCGAGCGCAGGCGGCGCGCGTCAAGGCGCGTCGACGGACAGTGTCACAGAAAACAGACCGCCGCGCGGGCAACCGCGCGGTCAGGGTGAAAAGGTGGGGTAAGAGCCCACCGCGCCGACGGCGACGTCGGCGGCACGATAAACCCCTTCCGGTGCAAGGCAAAATAGGTGGCTGGGCGGCCCGTCCAATAGCCACGGGTATGCCGCAACCATGCTGCGCTCCGCGAAAGCGGAGCTACGCAGGTCTCGCCTGCCGCAAGGTGGGCGGGAGAGAAATGACGATCGAATCCTGCGAAAGCGGGAGGAACAGAATCCGGCTTACCGGTCCCGAAGCTAAGAAATTTTCCCCAACTCTCCCATCCCTCCATGCGCACCGCACACGTTTCCACCGCCCTGATAATTCTCGCGGGTTTCGCTCCGCTCGCCGCGTCTGCCCAGCAACCCAAGGCCAAGGGCCAAGGTGCCCCCGCGAGCGCCGCGGAGCGCTCGCGTCAGGCAGAAGCCGCGGGCCTCGCGGAGCCGTTCCGCGGCATCGCGACCACGGCTGGGATCGAAAGCGGGCTGTTTCCGATCCGGGCAAGCGGCGTGACGACGGAGCCAGTGCGTGTGGCGGCGACGGCGTTTCTGAAGGCGCTCACCGACGAGCAGCGGAAACGCACGACCTATCCGGTCGGCGACGACGAGTGGCGCAAGTGGATGAACCAGCATTTCTACGTGCGGCAGGGCGTGTCCTTTCTCGAGATGAGCGAGGCGCAACGCACGGCGGCGTTCGCCTTGATGCGCGCCTCGCTCAGCGCGAAGGGTCTCCAGCTCTCGCAGGATATCATGAAGCTCAACCACACGCTGGGTGAGCTGAACAACAACGATATGGTCCAATACGGCCAGTGGCTCTACCACATCACGATCATGGGGGAGCCGTCGGCGGACAAGCCCTGGGGCTGGCAGATCGACGGTCATCACCTGATCATCAATTACTTTGTGCTGCGCGATCAGGTGGTGATGTCGCCGACCTTTGTGGGTTCGGAGCCGGTGACGGCGCACGCTGGGAAATTCAAGGGCGTGACGATTCTGCAGGAGGAGCAGGCCGCCGGGCTCGCGATGCTGCGCGCGCTCGATCCGGCGCAGCGCAAACGCGCGGTGCTCGAAGTTTCGAAGTCGGGCAACCACAACCTCACGGAGGCTTGGAAAGACAACGTGGTCCTCGACTACGCTGGCCTGCCGGCCGCCGCCCTCACACCCGCGCAACGTGAGAAATTGCTGAAACTCGCGGGACTTTTCATCGGCAACATGGATGACGGACACGCGCGGGTGAAAATGGCGGAGGTCCGCGCGCATCTCGACCGCACGCACTTCGCATGGATCGGCGGCGACGCGGATGACAGCGTCTTCTACTTCCGCATCCACAGCCCGGTCGTCCTGATTGAGTTCGACCATCAGCGTCCTGCCAACCTGCGGCACCTGGCAAAGGACCCGAGCGCGCCTAACCGAGAGCACATCCACGTCGTCATCCGCACGCCCAACGGTAACGATTACGGCAAGGACCTGCTCAGGCAGCACCACGCGCAGGTGCGGCACTGAGCCGGAGTGAGAGGCAGTTTGGTGGCTTCATGGCCGCGGTAAGCCGCGCCGTGCGCAACGGCGCCAAACTTAGTGCGGCAGTGCCTCGATGGTGGTCTTCATCGTGGAGTATTCGGCGGCGGTGATCTCCTTGAATACCCGGCGGCGGCAGTTCAGCAAAACAGGCTCGAGAGGGAGGTCATGACTCGCACTGCGGAAGGATTGGTGCAGGCCCCAAAAGCGACCCGCGGCGGTGTAGGGGCTGAGCGTCCACGGTTCCATGGCCACTCGGCTTTCAAACATGGCGACCATCGAGCCGCGGATGTAGAGGCCCGTGCCGGCCCACGCCTCAAGCAGGCGGGGGAAGTTGTGTGCGCCACCGCTGTGTTGATTGTTCGCGGCACCGATCGGTGGGCCATCGGTGAGGCCGCTCGCATTGTGGTTGGTGGGCACAATGCCGGTTACCATCGCCGCTGAAATTTCTGTTGCGACGACGCTAAATTTGGCGGTGACGGCTGTGCCACCTCCAGCCACAGTATTGCCCATGTTCGGCATGGCGGCGGGTGCGAACGATGTATTGACGCCGTCGCGGCGATTGGTGGAGCCGTTGGGGTTGGTCGATGCCCAAGCTGTGGTGTATTGAGTCGCTGTGTCCTTTCGGTGAGCACTGAGGGAATCTGACCACCCGTTTATTTGCCGATAGCTGGAATTGAAAACGGGCTGAGACAGCACGGTGATGGCGTCACCCATGATTGAGCAGAGTCGCTCGCTCGTGTTTTCCGGATAGCGGGCGCTATAGCCTCCCGGATTGGTAGTATCGGTGGAGGTGGCGTTGATACTGCCATCGGCGTTGAAATGACCGACCACGTAGACGACGTCGTTCGACGCGAAGGCGAAGCCGGTGCGGCCGGGGTAGGTGGTGCCATCGAGCGAGGCGATGGGGCCACGGCCGTTCCACAACCGCACGCCTGAATCGATTCGATTGGCCGCACCTGAGGTGATGGCGCGAGTTTCGGCGTCGACCGAGTGAACGTAGACCGTGATGCCGTCAAACCACGGCGACGCGCCGGACGTGGTTACGAGGCTTGCGGTGCCTACGGCAAAGGTGCCCGGGTTGGTGCTTATGAGTGTGTCGGCGGGATCAGCCGGGGCGAAATACATGCGGAACGGATCCTGTGCGTTCAACGTGGTCGAAGTCGGAAAGGTGTTGAATGAGGCGCCGAGACCGAGGCCGTGGGCGGCTTGAGCGGCGGACGGATTGAAAACGGATGCGTTCCACTGCGTCGTGGTGGTGGGCAGGCTGGGGTAGTAGATGGTGGCGGACGTGTCGGTGGCGATGTAGCTGCCGGGTGTGCCGGAAATCGTCCGTTCTACCATCATCCGGAAACGAGTCAGATCAAAGTCGAGCTTCACGACAGGGCGCGGGGTATAATTGTAGGTGGGGCGATCGTAGGGAGCGCCGCCGCGGTTGTTGATCGCGCGGCGCAAATCGTAGAAGTAGGCGTCCTGAAAACTGGCCATCGTGGGCGCCGCGGTATTCGTGTAGCCCGTGTTGGCGGCATCGGAGGTATGTTGGGGGATGCGGAAAACTTGATTGTGCCCAACCGCGGTCAGGTCCGTGTAGCGGTTCGGCAAGTTGTTTACATTGGCATTGAGGGGTCCGTAGCTGGGTTGCCCGGGCAGGATGACTTCCCAGAACGTGTAGGTGCCATCTGAGTTCACGCGGTTCAACCAGCAGCGATAGGATTTGGCGCGCATGGTGACATTGGTGCCGTCTGGCATTTTGCCGACCCGTTGCTCGTCATCGGGGTTGACCACGATGTAGAGGCCCGCGTTGCGGGCAAATTTGGTCCCGAGCAGCGCGCCGGAGTCAGTCGTGGCGGGTGGAGCGATAATCTCGCGTCCATTGTTTCTGTCGTCGTCGGCGGTCGATGCGAGGTTGGTTTCCGAGTAGGCGGAGACGCTCGGGAGAGCTAGCTTGGTGACGCCGTGGACACTCGTGCGGAGATTTCCGCCGTAGGTAGACGTAGCAAAAGTCTTGAATTGGGCGAGAGTGGTCGCGGTCTCCGTGCTCGTCCCGTATTTGTGGTCGCGCCAGATTGCGCCGTTGTAGAGGTTCGTCTTCGTGCCGTTGGGGGCGGTAAAATAGAGAATACCGGTGCCGCCCGGGCCGACATCGGCGGTGCCGTTTTCATTGTAGTAGGGACCCTTGTGGGCGGTGTTCGCGAAAAGCCCGCCGGCGGCGGTTACACGGTCGGTGTATTCGATAGTGACGGTGGTGCCGGTTTGGCAGCGGGTGATGAGGTTGCCGTTGGTGTGGACGGGGCCGTTAATGAGCATCGCCCCGCCAGGGCTAACCTCCAGGTCCATGTTGTAGAACATCGCGAACTGGAACAGCGGGACGAGTGCGACTTCCATATCGTGCTGCGCGTAAGCGGTGACGTTTCCGATGCTCGGATGGTTCATCGTCGCCTTGCTGATGATGGGGATGGTCGCCGTGGCAACGCTGAGGCCAGCGTTTGGGTTGCTGGCGTTGGCGGGGAGCGTGGGATCGATGTAGGTGAGGTTTGTTTGCGAAGTGATGCCGGCCCGGACCTCCATTCCGGTCGTGGTGCTGTAGTTGGTGGTAAGGACGTTGGCCGGAGGCAGGCTGATTTCGTTCGAGCCACCCATGAACGCCATGCTCGAATAGGTGCGCAGGCGATAGAGTTTGTTGGTAAGCTGTTCCGCGGCGTAGATGGAGATGTTCTCGGTCATGTTGCGCGCGCGAAAAACGAGACGGTTGCGCTCATTCAGGCGGCGTTCCTGGCCGCTGTAGCGCAGGATGCTCACGGTGAGGATCGCCATTGCGCCCACGAACATCATCACAGTGATCAGGGCAAAGGCCCGGTGGCGCGGGGAGCGAAATCGAAGTGGGAATTTCATGGTGGATTACCTCCGAGGCGAGATGGTATAGTTGAAGCTTGAGCTCGAAAGTTGGTTCATGGAGGTGGTGCCGTTGATTACCTCCACATTGATGGCCACGCTCTCGCAGGTCGGCGTCGTCGTGGCCGATTCGGTCGAAAATATGGGGTAGTAGTCCGTGGTGTGGGTGCACGTGCTGCCGAATGGCGTGGGTGTGGCGATCGGGCAATAGTGGGTCGTCGACGGCATTGGCCGGCCCCGTGTAGTCGCTGCGAGGATGCGCGAACCCGTGATCGCCGGATTGGCGCTGAGGTTGATCGCGTTCAGTAGCGTGGTCAGCGACGTCGTGGTGCCGCTGGATCCGTAGTCGGTGCCTTCGTAGTAGCGGATGGCCGCTGTGTTGTTGGGGTTCGTCGTGTCGCGATAGTAGATGCGGATCTGGCGGACGTTGGAATTGTCATCGACGTTGATGCGCGTGACCAGGACGAGACAGTCGCCGTAGGCCACTTGCGTGGCGTAGACGTCGGGAGACAGGACGGCGACGTCGGCCGCCAAGTCGACTGAACCGTCGAGCTTCGCGTAATCGTCGAAGACGTAGAACTCTGACGAATCGAGCGTCTCCTTCGCAATCTGGAGCGTGAGTGCACGCAATTTCGAGTCGGTCGCGAGTCGCTGCATATCCTTATACATCGCGCGAAGGCCGGTGACAAATATACCCAAGGCGCCGGCCATGACGACTACCATCACGCCAACCGTGATCATCGTCTCGACGAGCGTGAAGCCGCCGCAGCGTGCGGCCTTGCGGGATGCAGTTTTCATTGGTCGTAGCGCGAGCGGATTACAACCTCGCGGTCGCGGATGCTGCGAACCCGGAGGCCGTCGTTGAATGTCGTGGTATAGACGATTGTGATCTTCTTCACCTCTTCCACGTCTGTGCTGGTGCTGGGGATCTCGTCTATCCAGAGCCAGATATTCACGGAAAGTTGCTGGGAGCGGCTGCCTGTTGCTGTGGAAAGCGGAAGCGGGCCGATCACGTTATCGATTGCGCTGAGGCTCGCGGCGGTGGCGGTGGCCGCCGGAGTGGTGGTCGGGGCCGCGGGCGTGCCGGGCGCGGCGGTGTAGACTGCCATCAGCCACACGGAAAGGTCCTGATTGACCCGCAGACGCACATAAGGGGGGGTCTTGCCGACTGGCGCGTCCGGATCCGTGGCGCTGCTCGGTAGCAGCGTGTTGTAATCCAAGCCCTTGATTTGCTCCACGAGCCCGTAGACCAAGCTCGTGGCGGCGGCATGGATGACGCTCGCCTCGGTCACCCGCCGCGAATGGATGAAGGTGCCGAGAAACGCGCCGAGTGCTGTCGCCAGCACGAGCAGCGCGATCATTATCTCAGCGAGTGTGAAGCCGAGGCGAGAAGCCGGGGTGGCGATTTTTCGCTGTGGGAGATGCGATGGGGCGAACACACCGCTAGTCTACGGCATTGTGAGTCTGTGCTGTAGATTCTTTCGGGCAGAAAAAGGGCCTCGGTGGACCTAGCGCCATTTGGCCCTAGTTCGCAAAAAGTTCGTCAGAAACTGAGCACGCTCGCGTAGGTGGCGCGGGCGGCGGCGGTGGTGAGTTCTTTCCAGCCGGAGACGCGATAGGGATTGGCGCCGCCAAAGTTGCCGAGCGACTCGTCGTAGTGAAAGGCCGCGTTGCCGACGAGGCGGATGTCGTTGGCGACGAACGAACCCATCACGTCGCCATTGCCGTTGATTTTCAGCGAGCCGTTCGGGGCATACACGACCGCGCTCAGTGCGCCGTTGCCCGCGATGGTGATGTCCTGGATGCCCGAAGTCTTGGTGCCCCAGATTTGGAGGTTGATGGGCTGATTTGATGTGCCCGCGGTGGTGCCGCCGTTCATGATACCGTTACCCGCGATGCTGATGTCGCCCGGGGCGTAGATTTCCAGCGTGGCGCCAGTCTGCACGTTGAGGGCGCCGCTGCCACCGCCGATGCTGATGCTCGTGGTCGTGCTGGTGAGCGTGAGCACGACCTTGGGCGACGGATCGCCGGCATTGAGCTTCTGAATGGCGAAGGTCGCGTTGTTAAAATTGATCTGGGTCGCCGTGTAGTAGTATTTGCCGTCGGCGGCGGCGACGTCGCCGGTGCGAGGCAGGTTCATGCCGCTGGAAATTCCCCCGAGGGAATACGCCGTGGTGGTGGGCGCGGCGACGGGATCAAAGCTGGCGGTGAAGTCCGTGGACACGTTTGCCATGTTCATCGTGCCACTGGCGGTGCCAAAGGGACCGACGAGGCCGTTGGGGCCGACGGCTGGCAACGAGCCGCCGGTGGCGGCGTAGCCCCAGATGTCGGCGTTTTGCACGAGGATGGCGTCGACCGAGACGGAGATGCTGCCGACGGAGCCCTTGTCGTTCTTCACCGCAGTGCTGTAGGGAATGGCGGCCGTGGCGGGATTGTTGTCGGGATCGGAGTTCCAGCTGTTGACCGAGGCGTTGGTGCCCGAAAACGTCACGCTCTGCTTGGCGACGAGTCCGTTGGCGAACTTGGAGGTTTTGCGGAGCTGGATCTCGACCCATTTCTCAATGGTGCGGCTCGTGCCTCCGCCGAGCGTGACGGTGGAGCGGGCGACGACCTTGGGCGCGGCGCCGGCGTAGCCGTAGACGTAGACGCGGGCGGTGCCGGTCGAGTTCTGGTCGAAGCTGTAGCTGCCGGAGGAGGGCAGGGTGCGCTGCATATCGGCGCCGGAGTTGGCGGCGGTCCAGCCGTTGGCGGTCCAGCTGTAGGAGGAGTCGGCGATCTTCTTGTTGATGGAATACATCGCCTCCTCGAGCCCGTTCTCGGCGAGGTTCATCGCCGCGTTGTTGTAGAGCGCGCGGTTCGAGATCGACAGGCTCGTGCGGCCAAGCTGGACATAGGTGACCAGCGAGATGCCGATGACCGCGGTGAGGATCATCGCGACAATCAGGAGGGCGCCGCGGTCGCGGCGGGGGACGCGGGCGTGGTGGTTGCGCATGGTGGATCAGGCGGTGACGATCTTGTTGCGAAGGATGAAGCGCGCGGAGAGCACCGCGTTGGTGGCGGCGACGACGGTCGTGTTGGTGCGCGAGGCCTCGAGGGAAATCTGCAGCTGCTTGGTGCTGGAGCTGGCGGCGGTGAGGTTGGCCGAGGTGGCGAGGGGCAGCTCGGTGCCCGCGACGTTGAACGCGCGAAACGTGAACGTGCCCGGCGAGATCCCGCTGATGAGGGTGCGGGTGACGCTCGAAGCCGTCCGCGTGAAAAGGCCGGAGCCGCTGTCGTATTGGTAGGTCACGCTCACGGCGTTCACGACGATGGAGAACTGCGTGCTGCTGGTCCACGTGATGGAGCCGGCTTGGCGCACGTCCTCCGCGAAGACCTCGAGGGCCTTCCGGGCCTGGGATTCCATGTCGGAGTAGTTGCGGACGTTGGCGCCGCCGCGTCCGAGGAAGAGGAAAACCGTGAGGATGCCGGCGAGGATGAACGCGGACAGCGTCGAGCCGATCAGGATTTCGACGAGGGTGAATCCGCCCGCCCGGCGGCGCGCCGCCTCACGGGTGGGCAATCGTGTAGTAGTAGTCATAGAGACCGTTCTTGGCGTAGGTGCAGTTAAAGCTGCGCACGTGGGGGCGGCCGTCGTAACCGTTCCAAGAGACGCGGACGACGATATCGCGGGCCTCGGTCGGCCGGGTCGCGTCGGCTGTCACCGTGCGGGTGACCGAAAACTTGCCGACGACTTTGTTGCTTGTGCTGAAAAACGTGCCGCCGTCGAATGTCTCCGAAGCCGGCAGCGCCGTGACGCCCGTCCAGCTCATCAGGCGGATGCGCTCCATCTCGCTCTGGATGATTTGCGACGCGAGGGTCGTGCCGCGTGCGAGATCGAGGTGCTTGAAGCCGGCCTGCATCGCGATGATCGAAGTCGCGATGCCGAGTGCCATCACAAACGTCGCCATTGCCACCTCCAGAATGGTGAATCCTGCCGCGTGGCGGCGCGAGCGGCGCGGTGACATTGGATGGGGCGGGGGTGGTCTCATGGCGGCGACATTGTAATCGACCCGCGCCGTCGCGGTTAGAGGCGGATGGTGATTTGATTCAGGCCTAAGCGCGATAGGTGCGAAAGCACCGGCGGGTTGTGAAATTGTTGCGCGCGGCTCTGTGCTGCTTCCGTCGGCGCTGCGCTCCAGTGCCGTATCGCGCCGAATGCAGTCGGAACGAACGTAGCGCGGGCGCGAATACACCTGATTCGTCAAGCGTGGGTCAAGGTGGCTGCCGCGGGAATGGACGAAGTCGTTCGCAAATAGCTGAAAGAGAATAGCCTGCGGGCCTGCCTGCGGAGACCTCGCAGGGCGTCGTGCGTAGGTTTTCCGGTTCCCACGAAACGTGCGCGTCAACAATCCGGGAGGCGCATGACATCGAATTACTCCTCAATGCATCTACGCGCGGTTTCCCGCGCTGCTGTTTTCTCCCTCTCCTTAGTCGGCTTTGTGTCGCAGCTCGGCGCGCAGCCTGTCACCAATGTCCGGCTCCCGGCCCACGCCCGGGGAGCGCGGGCCGCGGAGGTCCTCGCTGATCGCCTGCCCGATGTGGCGCGGGCCTACGGCCTCGACCCGCAGCGGCTCGCGACGATGCTGCGCACGCAGCCCTCGCTCGGTGTCGATCTGGACGGCCGGCTGACGTATGCCTGCGACGGACTGGCCGTGCGGCCCGGCGCAAGAGCGCCGAGCAACGCGATTACGCCGTCATCCTCGACGGCCCAGATTGCCGCGGGCACGACCGTGGATGTGTTCCAGCTGCACAGCTTGCCGGGTGCGACGCGCGTGATCTACCTCGACTTCACGGGGCACACGACCACCGGCACGATTTGGAACAGCTCCTTCACCGGCGGCGCGACGATTGTCTCCGCGCCGTTCGACCTTGATGGTGACGCGACGACCTTTAACGACGCCGAGCGTGGCGCCATCCTCGCGATCTGGAAGCGAGTCGCGGAGGACTACGCGCCCTTCCTTGTCGATGTGACCACGCAGGATCCTGGCATCGAATCCTTGCGCAAGATGGCGTCGACCGACACCGCTTACGGCATCCGCGTCGTCATCAGCCCGACGAATTGGTATAATCCCAATGCCGGCGGTTCCGGCTATGTCGGGTCATTCAGCTGGAATTCCGACACGCCGACTT
The DNA here is from genome assembly GCA_016794665.1 of Opitutaceae bacterium. GTDB lineage: Bacteria > Verrucomicrobiota > Verrucomicrobiia > Opitutales > Opitutaceae > ER46. Next base: position 28,123 of record JAEUHB010000344.1, on the reverse strand, counting down.
GGGTTTTCACCCAGCAGCTGGCCAACGACGCGCGCTACATCGCCGAGGCAGCCTCGCACGAGATCGGCCACACGATGGGCCTGAACCACGACGGTCTCGGCGGAGCGTCTCCGACGGAGTATTACACCGGGCATGGTGATTGGGCTCCGATCATGGGTGTCGGTTACTACCGCGGGCTCGTCCAGTTCAGCCGGGGCGAGTATGCCAACGCCAACAATCTTGAGGATGACTTCGCCATCATCGCGACGCACGCGCCCATCGCCGCCGATGATCACGGAAACAACCTCGCCACCGCCAGCGTGCTCGCCGGGCCCACGGTCGCCGATGGCGGCACCATCGAGTCGCGCACGGATGTCGACGTATTCCGCTTCGACACCGGCAACGGTGCCATCGCCCTCAACTTGGTTGCGCCCTCGCCCTCGCCCAATCTGCTGCTCAAGGCGGAGCTGCTAAACTCCGCCGGCCAGGTGCTGCTCACGAGCGCGCCGAGCTTGGTCAACACCAGCTTCACGCCTACGCTCACAGCCGGCAGCTATTACCTTCGCCTGAGCAGTCTCGGCAGCGGAGATCCGGCGACTAGCTATTCGAGCTATGGCAGCGTGGGCAACTACCTGATCACGGGCACGCTCGTGCCCACAACGGCTCGGCAGGCGCCCGTCGCGGTGGCCTCGGCTTCCTCGGTCGTCGGCACCGGCACGCTCTCCGTGAATTTCTCCGGCCAGAACTCGACGGACGCCGATGGCACCATCGCGGCCTATCACTGGAACTTCGGCAACGGCGCCACTGCGTCTTCGATGAACGCCAGCTGTCTCTACACCGCGCCCGGCAGCTACAATGCCGTCCTCACGGTAACCGACAACGATGGCCTCACCGGCACATCAACCGTCGTTATCACGGTCAACGCTGCGGCAAACCAGGCCCCTGTGGCGATTATTGCTTCGAATCAGAACACCGGCACCGCCCCTGTCGCGATCGCGTTTTCAGGCGCAAGTTCATACGACCCGGATGGTAGCATAGCGGCTTACTTGTGGAATTTCGGCGATGGCACTACCTCGACGGCTGTCGCCCCGTCCAAGTCCTTCGCGACTGCGGGGACCTACACGGTTTCACTACGTGTAACCGACAACGCCGGTGCCACCGCGACTGCGACCGCGACCGTTTCGATCGCAGCGGACCCTAACTCGGCGGTCGATGTCCGAGAGTATGTGCTTACGACCGCCAAAGCCGCGAGCGGCACCAGCGCCGTGGCGACCATCCTCGTGAGAGATCGGTTGGATCGGCCAGTGGCGGGCGTTACGGTTTCTGTCCAGTGGTCGGGCCTTGCCTCGACCAAGGTCAGCGGCAAGACCGACTCCGCGGGCCGGGTTGTGCTGTCGTCTGCCCGAACCAAAAAAAGAGGCACGATCACGGGAGTGATCTCCGCGGTTACGCCGTTGGTTGGAACCATTTACGATGCATCGATTTACACCGAGCCTACCTCGCGATCCGTTGCAATCAACTAGGCGAGCATTTGCCCTTTAGCGGCCGCACGCACTGGTGCAGCGAGTAAGGTGGTCTTTGACAAGCTACTTTTATAAGTAGCAGAATATTAGAGTATTAAATAGTCTCCTTGGTGGAACTAGGCCTGATAGTTGGTTGTATTGTTTACACTCTTTGTGTTCGCTGTCTTGCGGGGTTGGAATTTTGAGATTTACTATTACTTGTTTTATAAATAGTTATGTATTTATCATTCAAAATTGCCATCATGGCACGTGCATTGCAGGGCAAGCAGGTAGTTCCCGAGTTCTACCTTACTATCATGAAATTCTCACTCACATCCTCAGTCAAGCTGGCCGCTGTCGTGCTGGGCTTGTGGTCAAGTTCCGCCTCCGCCGCGACCATTCCCGCCTCGTGGACGTCGCCGACGCCGCCAAACAATTACTTCAACGTCAATTCGCTAGGTCAAGGCACCCTCTTCGGAGGCAATATTACGCTGCCATACTACAAAGTGGATTTTCCGGCGACGGAGTCGGGTCCGGGTGCATCTGCCATCGCGTTCACGTTTAGTCCGGACGGAATGAGTGCCCTCTTCACGTGGACGCCCATGGGTAGCCAAGCCTTTACCCAGATCGCCCTGAAGCAAGCAAACGGTTACATCCTATGGGATACGTCCGGCGTGAATTGGGGCGTATATAATGGCTTCTACGTGACGAATGACCAGAGCCTGATCTCGCAGCCAGGGATTTCTCACATTACGATGGCTGGTGGTTCTCAAACACCTCCGCCTCCCACCACTGGAGTGCCCGATGATGGCTCGACCTTCGCACTCATGGGATCTGTTTTGGTGCTCCTCGCTTTTTCGCGCCGCAAGCTCGTCTAATTTTCCTGGTTCCCTCTGCGAAAACAGCGGCCCCGAAAGGCCGCTGTTTTTTTTGGCGACTGGCAATGAGCCAATGTGCACCCACCCGTTTTGATCCTCATGGTATGATACATACCGACGGTCCTTTGCTTTATTGACTGCAGAACTGGCCCCGGCCGGCCGAAAAGCGGCAGCCCCACAGCGTCCAAAAGCGAGCAATCGTTGGGATCACGTCGTCGGCCCCAACGGAACCCCGATCGGCAGCATTCGAGTCCGTCAAGGAGGTCGCCGAGCGTCGTGTGTGCCAGCTTACCAACCTTGAAACAGATTCAGATAGGGTGCTTGCTCCGCGCCAGAGCTGAGTTCGCGCCACTTGGCGATGGCAAAGGGCTCGGTGCCGCTGCCGCGGGCGAGCGATTCGTCGTAATGGAAGGCCGCATTGCCGGTGAAGCGAATCGTCCGGGCCACGATTGAGCCTAGCATGTCGCCATTGCCGTTCATGAACACGTCGCCGTTCGGTGCGTAGATGACACAGCGCAGCGCGCCGTTGCCCGCGATCTGGAGGCTCTGGCCGCCGGCCGTCCTGCTCGTGCCCCAGATTTGGCAGCTGATGGGTTGCACGTTGGCATTGACGAGCCCGTTGCCCGCAATCAGCACGCCGCCCTCCACGTAGAGCGCCAGACTCGAGCCCGCGGTTACAATCAATGAGGCGTTGCCCGTGATGCGCACGGCATCGGCACCGCTGGTTTGTGTGAGAACGAGGGTGACATGACCGAGGATGGTCAGCGATCCGTTCCCATCGAGCACGAGTTGCGTGGCGCGCCACTTGGTCGCCGCCCCCGCAGTTCCCAGAATGGGAGGAATCGTGGTTAGAAATGTGCCGTCGGTCGGTGCCGTGACGGTTGGGAAATCGGCGTTGAAGTCCGTCGCGATGCGACGGGGGTCGACCGTGACGTCCGCTGGCGTATCGGCGCCGCGAATCGACCCGCCGACACCGATGTCTGGTTGGCCTCCGCCGGTGGCGACGTAGCCCCAGATGTGCGCGCTGTTGAGCAGCATCGCGTGGTTCGCGACCGCCGTCGTGGCGAGGCTGGCCCGGTCCGTCCGTATGGCCGCATCGTAGGGGACGGGCGCGGTGAGGGGGTTGGCGTCGGGATCGGAGTCCCAGGCGTCGAGCGACGTGGTTGTGCCGGAAAATACGATACTGTCCTTGGCGACAAGGGCGTTGGCAAAGGTCGAGCGGCGGCGCAGCGTGACCTCCAGCATCTTTGTGACGGCCGTGTCGGCCGGCGATTCGACGGAGGCCTGGGCAACAATCTTTGGCCGAGAGGTTGGCCCGGGCTGGTGGTTGTCGACGTAGACCTTCACCCAGCCGGTGGTGCGGCCGCCGAACTCGAAGCCAGCGAACTTCTGCCAAGCGGGCGCGCTGCTCTTGGTCCAGGCCCCCCAGGCTTCCGCCGGGTTGGCGGGGGCACGGTTGAACGACCACACCGCCTCCTCTGCGCCCGCCTCGGCGAGGTTGAGCGCGGCGTGGCCGTTGAACGTGCGCTTCGAAAGGCGGGAGGAGGACAAGTTCAAGTTGAGGTAGCTGGCCAACCCGAGTGCAATCAGCGCGGATACGAGCAGGGCGACGATGAGCACAGCCGCGCGATCATCCGGCGCCGTAGGACTACCGGGCGCCCTGCGCTGGCGAAAGGGACTTTGAGTAAGGTCGGGCATCAGTTGGTCACGCGTTTGTTGCGCAGGATGTATCGCGCTGAGACGGCCGATTGGCTCGCGCCCGTGGCTGTCGCCCCGGAGCGGCCAGCCCGTAGGCTTACCTCGAGTTGCTTCGTTTCGAGGTCGTTGGTCGCGGTGTTGTCGGGGACTCCGGGTTGCTCGAGCTTGAAGCGGGCAAAGGCAAAGTCGGGTGCAACGTTGTGCAGGAGCGGCAGACGCGGCTCCGTCGAATCCGGCTCGCCTCGTAGCCGATAGAACGAGCGGTAGGTCGGGCTGGTGCTGACGCTGTCGTAGCCATACGTCACGGGCGTCGCGGCGGCGCCGGCCGAGGCGACGTGCAGGGTCAGGAGCTGTGCCCCATGCCAACGGACATCCACGGCCTTGCGTGCGTCCGCGCCAAAAGCCTCCAGCGCGCGCCGCAGTTGAGCGTCCATCTCGCTGTAGCTGCCCGCCGCGTAGCCAGTGCGGCCGATCATGAGGAAAGCGCTAAGCACGCCGGCAAGGACCGCGCCCGAAAGCGCGGCCGACACCAGAATTTCCGCGAGGGTGAATCCCTTGTGGCGGAGGCTCCGGGGAACGCGTCCGGATTGCGGTCGTTCAGTGGGCGGTGTAGAAATAGTCATAGAGTCCGCTCTTTGCATAGCGGGTGACGTAGCTTACGCGGTGCTCCCGGCCGTCGTAGCCGCGCCAAGTCGCCGCCAGGGTGATTTCCTTCATGTCCGCCTTTAGGTCCCGGATCGTGCGCGCGCAGGCAAAGGTCCCGTTCAGGCCGTCGGGGCGGCCGTTCAACGCGACTGTGCTGTCGCCGCCGTCCTGTAGTGATTGGATCTGGGCCCAACTCTTGAGACGCAGGCGCTCGAGCTCGGTTTGCATCACCTGCGCGGCGGCTGTGAGGTGCCGCGCGGTGTCGAGCGCCTGGAATCCGCGCTGGAGCGTGAGAATCGCCGTCGTAATGCCGAGCACCAGCACGCCTGCGGCCAGCATCACCTCCACCAGCGTGAAAGCCCCCGTTGCCTGCCGCGCGATAGCGCGGGATGCTTGCGGCCGTGCCGCTGCTGGTGGGGGAAAAGTCATGGCTTGGGTGGGGGGGCGCTTTGCTGCACCCACATTGCTGCGGCTTGGGCCCGGCGCTTGACCTTTAGCTTCTCGAACACGTTCACGAGGTAGTTCTTCACCGTGTTTTCCGCCAAGGCCAGGCGGTCGCCGACCTCCTTGTTGGTGAGGCCTTCCGCGACGAGCGCGAGCACGCGCCGCTCCTGGTGGGAGAGGATGGAAATGTCACTCGCGGACTCGGTGGCGCCGCCGCCGCGCAGCATGCGGAGCACGCGGCCGGTCGCTTCGGAATCGAGGATCGAGCGGCCGGCCGCGACGTCCTGAATCGCGCGCACCAAGCCGGAGGGGTTGATCTCCTTCATCAGGTAGCCGTGGGCGCCCGCCGTCACCGCCTCGTAGACGAAGTTGTCGTTCGAATACGACGTGAGCATGATCACGCGCGTGCCCGGCGCTTCCTCGAGAATGCGGCGGCAAGCGTCGAAGCCCGTGCCGTCCGGCAGCCGGATGTCGAGCAGCACCACGTCCGGCCGGGTCCGGGCGCACTCCGCGACGGCGTCCGCGACCGTGCCGGCCTCGGCCACGATCTCCATGGGCGGGTTGGTTTCGCCGGCGAGCACGGCGGTGATGCCGCGGCGGACGAGCTCGCTGTCGTCAACGAGCATGAGAGTGAGGGTGCGGGGGGCTGTGGCGGTCATGGGAGGGAGAACGTCAGGTTTACAATCGTGCCGCAACCGGGATGCGACTCAACCGCCAAGGTGGCGCCTAGTTCGCGCGCACGCTGGACGAAGTTGAGCAGACCCCGGCCTTGGGACGATGCAGATGACGCATCGAAGCCGCTGCCATTGTCGATGATTTTGAGTTCGGCGAGGCCACTCCGATGACGCAGCGCGATCTCAATGCGGTTGGCCTGGCCATGGCGCAGCGCATTGCTGATCGCCTCGCGCGTGATTTGCAGGGCGTGCACTTGTTGCGAAAGGCTAAGCCGCGCCGCGATGTTTTCCTCCAATTCAATCCTGGCCTGGAATGGCTGCATGCTGCTCATTGCGTCGACCAAATCGCCGACGGCTTGCGAGAAGCTCTGCCGCTTCAGCGACTCCGGCTCCAGGCCGTCGATGAAGTTCCGCAGATCCCTGATTGATTCATTGAGGACGTTGGTGGTCTGCTCGAGGCGCGCGGCGGCCGCGGCTTGCTCGGGCGCGAGCTGAGCCCGCACGCCGGCGAGGTTCATGCCCGCAGCGTAGAGCGACTGAATCACGCCGTCGTGCAGATCCCGGCCGAGCCGCGTGCGGTCGGCGATGTGGCCGCGGAGCGTGGCCTCGCTGTGAGCGAGCGCCTCCTGCGTGCGGGTCCGCTCCGCAACCTCGCGCTCCAGCGCTACGCGTTGCTCGGCGGCGGAAACGACGAGCTGGGCGACTTTTCCAAACTCGTCGCGGGCTGTGGCGAGCGGCAATGCCGGAGCGCCGGTCGGCGAGGCAAGTCCCGCGCCAATCACGTGCAGCGGACGTAGCACCCATGCCCGCACCGCCAGTGATACGGCCAGCAAGAGGAGCAGGCCGAACGCGACGAAGAGCAGGGTTTGTCGCCAGTCCGTGCGGAGCACGCGCTCGGCTTCGGGCAGGGCGTAGTCCATGCGGAGCACGCGTAGAATGCGCCCGGCTGCGTCCGTCAACGGACGCACGAGCACGAGTTGGTCGGGCGCATCCTGTGCGCGCACGAGTTCGTGTGCCGGACGCAGGGACACCGAACTTTCCGTCAGGGAGGACAAGGAGCGGAGCAAGGGCTCGTCCCATGGCCGTGCTACGACGACCCAATGATTTGCGCCGAGCGGCCGGGCGGGCCGGGCACACAGTTCCAAGATGTGTCCGTTTGCTTCGGAAAAAAATCGCGGACTCGGTGTTTCCGCCAACAGCCGGGCCAGTTCGCCGCGAGTAAGGGGCGGCGCTGTCGGCATATCGGGGCGGCTCGGCAGGCGAAAAATCGTCGCCCCATCAGCCCGCACGACCCAAAGCGCCCCGATAGCCGGTTGAGCGGTGTCGCTACCGAGCAACCGGCGCGCCGCCGCTGTATCTTCGCGCTGCACGGATGTGGCGAAATCGTCAGATGCGGCGATGTCGTTCGTGAGTGCCGCCAACTCGCGGCTGGCGGTGTTGATCCAGTGCGTGAGCATCTGAGACCTGCTTTGTCGGTCAGCGGCGAGAATATTGTCCCGCTCAGCGGCAGCGAGGGCGCGCAGGCCAGCGAGGGCGAACAGGAGCCCCCCGAAAATCAGTGCAAGCAGCAGCGCAAACCGAACGCGGATGGTCATCGGCAGACGTGCGCATGGCTGCCCGTGACGGGTCGTAACTTCCGTCGCAGGGAACGCGCCGGTATCTTTCTTGGATGCGTCGTGGGCATGCAGCTGTTGTCCTGCGTGTTCGTCTCCCCTAACGTGGGGAGTCGAGGGGTGGCCGCTTTTGACCTCAGATTGACTCGGATTTGGGGAAAGGTCGGGGCGGAAGAGCTGGCAATGCCGGGACCATTCCGACATTACCCTTGACTACCGCGGGCCGCTTTGGGTCGATGTCGGACTCTCATTTACGACCTCTCATGGCCAATACGAAATCCGCCATCAAAGCCGCCCGCCAGAACGCGCGTCGTGCTGCCCGTAACCGTAGCATCAAGACGCGGATCAAGACCCTGCGCAAGAAGCTGGATGCCTTGCTGAAGGCCAAGGACCCGGCGGCCAAAGCCGCGGCCTCCGACTATGCGTCAGCCATGGACAAGGCGGCAAAGGTAGGCGTTGTGCATCGCAACGCTGCCGGCCGCGCCAAGGCGCATGCTTCGAAGGCGTTCGCGTCCGCCAAGGCGTAGCCCTCCTCGCGGTTTCCTCATCGCCCCGCCCGCCGCCGGCGCGCGGGGTTTTTTGTTTTCCGGTCTCGGCAGCGAGCCTTGCGCGCCGCGTGTGGGCGGCTCCATGTTTCACCCCGGCATGTCATCTGCCCAGGTCGCCCGATACTTTCTTCCATGGAATCGCCCGTGGCTGCCGCAGGTGGCGGCGTGGTTGGCGCGTGGCTGGAGCGGCGGCGGGGCGCTCGACTTGTCTGAAGTGCTCGCGGTGGTCCCGACAAGGCATTCGGGCCGCCGGCTGCGCGAGGCGCTGGCGGAGCACGCGGCGGGGCGCGGGCAGGCGGTTTTTCCCCCTCGGGTCTCCACGCCCGACATGTTGTTGCAGTGCGCCGAGAATGGGGCGCCCGTAGCTTCACGGCTCGAGTCGCTTCTCACTTGGGCCGACGTGCTTCTGCGGGTCGACCTCGAAACGGTGCGGGAGGCGCTGCCGGTTGATCCGCCGCGCCGTGACTTTGCCTGGGCGTGGCGACTGGCGGAAGTTTTTTTCCGGCTGCAGTCGCAGCTCAACGAGGCCGGCCTTTCGCTGGCGGATGTGGCGGCACGAGGGGATGCCGTTGTTCCCGAGACGTCTCGCTGGCGGGATCTCGCGGGACTGGAAGAGCTGCAAGCCTCGGCGCTCATGGCCCGCGGAAAATGCGAACCGCACGCCGCGCGCCGGGAGTTCTCCCGCCAGCCCGCGCTTCCGGCCGGAGTGCGGCGCCTCGTGCTTCTCGGGATGCCTGACCCTCTGCCGCTTGCGCTCCGAGCGATCGAGGCGTGGGCCAAAGTGGTGCCGGTCGAGGTGGTGGTGCTTGCCCCGGAGGAGGAAAGCCAGGCTTTTGATCAATGGGGTCGGCCGCGGCCCGAGGTTTGGGCGCGGCGGCCGTTGCTCCTGCCGGACTTCGCGCGCTGCGTGCAACTCCGCGCCGATCCGGCAGCGGAGGCGGAGCGGGTCGTGGCGATCGCGCGCCGCTACCGTGAGCCAGATGGGGTCCTGGCGCTCGGCGTGGCCGATGCCGAGGTCGGGCCACTTCTCGAAAACGAGCTCCCTCGCGCGGGCCTCGCGGCCTACAACCCCGAGGGCCGCGCCCTCCGAGGTGAGCGTCTCCACACGTTGCTCACCGCGCTCGCTGGATTGGCGCGCGAGCCAGCCTACCACACGGTCGCTGCGCTTGCGCGGTGCCCGGACTTTTTGGCCGCGCCAGGCGGTGATTTCTCCGCGACGCGGTTTCTGACGGAGCTTGATGCGCTCCACGCCCGTCACTTGCCGGCGGATCTGGCGGCGGTGCGCGCGGCGGTCGATGGCCGCGCATCCGACCTCGCGCGCGGGATCGCTCTGATGGAGGACTTGCGCGTGGCGCTGGCGTCGGGCCCGTTTCCGGGCGGCGCGGTCGCCGCTTTGGGGATTATTTTTCGTGGTCGGTCTTTCGATCGCGCGGTGCCGGAGGAGGCCTTCGCCGCCGACGCGGCCGAGGCCTGGCGTGATGTGATGAGCGAGTGTGCGTCTGCGGCGGTGGCATTTCCCGACGTGCCCGATTCCGACTGGTGGGAAATCGCGCTGCGCATGTTTGGCGACACCCGCCACACCGAGGAGAAACCCGCGGACGCCCTAGAATTGCAAGGTTGGCTTGAGCTGATGTGGGAGGATGCGCCGCATCTCGTGGTCGCCGGCCTCAACGACGGCATGGTGCCCGAGGCAATCGTGGGCGACGCATTTTTGCCCGAGACGCTGCGCGAGACGCTCGGCCTCAAGACTAACGCCGCCCGGTTCGCCCGCGACGCCTACTTGCTACAGGCGCTCGCCGCGACACGGTCGGCGGGCGGCCGGCTCGACGTGCTTTTCGCCAAGACCTCCGCTTCCGGCGAGCCGCTGCGGCCGTCGCGACTGCTACTGCGCTGCGACGACGCGGAACTGCCGGGGCGCGTCGAGCAGCTTTTTCGGCCGGCGGACGCGCCGCGGCCGAACGTGCCGTGGACGCGCGCGTGGCGGCTCACGCCCCCGCGGGTCGCGCCGCTGGCGCGGGTGCCTGTCACTGGCCTGCGTGCGTGGCTCGCGTGCCCGTTCCGGTTCTACTTGTCGCACGGCCTGAAGATGGAGCCGGTCGACCCGGAGAAAACCGAGCTCGACGCGCGAGACTTCGGCACCCTTTGCCATGCGGCGCTCGAAGCGATGGCGCGCGAGTCATCGTTGGCCAACTGCACCGACGAGAAGACCCTGCGCGAATTCTTGCTTGATGCCCTCGATCGACATGCGCGCCGCCGCTTTGGCGCCGATCTCGCGCTGCCGCTAGTCGTGCAGCTGGAGTCAGCCCGCCAGCGCCTCGCCCGCGTCGCCGACGTGCAGGCGCGGAGCCGCGCCGAGGGCTGGATCATCGAGCACGTCGAGTGGCCCTTCACCCTGGCGATTGGAGGTCTCGAGGTGCGCGGCAAGATTGATAGGATCGACCGGCACGAACCGACCGGTGCCCGGCGCGTGCTCGATTACAAGACGAGTGACAAGGCGGTGGCCCCATCGCAGTCGCACCTGCGCCTCGCGCGAGCGGAGGACGAGACCTTGCCCGGCTGGCGCCGGACTGGCGGCGCGAAGCAGATGCGCGTGTGGACCGACCTGCAGTTGCCGGTCTACCTGCGAGCGGTCGCCGCGACCTTCACCGACAGTGCTTCGCTCTCCTGCGGCTACATCAACCTCCCCAAGGCGGCCGGCGAGACGGCGCTCGCGCCGTGGCCTGAGCTGGCCGGCACCCTGCTGGAATCGGCGGCCGCCTGCACCGACGGCGTCGCGGCCGCGATTCGCGCGAGTGAGTTCTGGCCGCCCGCGGAACTTTCCGGTCGCGCCGCCGAGCTCGATCCGTTCGCGGCACTGTTTCACCATGGCGCGGCGGCAAGCATCGCGCGGGAGGCGTTGCGATGAGGATCCCGCACACGATGATCCTCGCCTCGGCGGGGTCGGGGAAGACCTACGCTCTCACGAACCGTTTCGTGCAGCTGCTCGCGGCGGGCGCGGCCCCGGAGCGCATCGTGGCGCTGACGTTTACACGCAAGGCTGCGGGCGAGTTCTTCGACGAGATCCTGAAAAAGCTCGCGGCGGCCGCGTGTGAGCCGGAAGCGGCCGCGATGCTCGCGAATGAGATCGAGGCGCCGCGGCTCGGGCCGGCGGATTTTCTCCGGATGCTGCGCACCGTGATCGACGCGATGCCGCGGCTCCGGCTTGGCACGCTGGACGGGTTTTTCGCGCGCATCGCCCGCGCGTTTCCGCTCGAGCTCGGGCTGGGCGGCGAATTCGAGGTGCTGCAGGAGCACGCGGCGAAGGTGGAGCGGCGGCGCGTGCTGCAGCGGATGTTCGCGCGTTCCGGCCGCACGCTTGATTCGGCGCAGCAGGATTTCATCGAGGCCTTCAAGCGCGCGACTTTCGGCACGGAGGAAAAGCGACTGACGGCACGGCTCGACGCGTTTCTCGATGAGTATCAAGAGACGTTTCTCGCGGCTCCGGTGCCGGAACTCTGGGGCGACGCCGCGCGCGTCTGGCCCGAGGGCTGCGATTGGATTGGCGAGCCCGGGGAGAAACTCGCCGCCGCGATTTCTGCATTGCGGATGCGGTTCGCGGGCCGGGAGCTCACGGAAAAGCAGAGCGAGCGCTGGGAGGCCTTCTTTTCAGCGTTGCCCGAATGGTCGCCGGCTGCGCCGATGCCTCGTGCCATCTCCTACCTGATCGAAAACACGCTCGCGGTCTGGCCCGATGTGCGCCGCGGCGCCGCCGAGATTACCGTGGAGCGGAAGAAGATGGCGCTCGATGCGTCGGAGTGCGCCTCCCTTGCGGCGGTGGTGCGGCACGTATTCGGCGCGGAACTGCGGCGGCGGCTGGAGACGACGCGCGGCATCCACGCTGTCCTGCGCGGCTACGAGGCGGTTTACCACGCGATGGTGCGTCGTGCGGGGCGGCTGACTTTTGGCGACGTGCAGCGATTGCTGCAGCCTGACCTCAACGGCCCGCGTTTCGCCGGCGCGTCCGACGCCGGGGCGGGCCGGCTCGCGATCGACTTCCGGCTCGACGGCCGGTTCGACCACTGGTTGCTCGACGAATTCCAGGACACGAGTTTCGGCCAGTGGAGCGTGCTGGAAAACCTAGTCGATGAGGCCGTCCAAGACCCAGGTGGCACGCGGAGCTTCTTCTGCGTGGGCGACGTGAAGCAGGCCATCTACGCGTGGCGCGAGGGCGACGCGCGGCTTTTCCGCGAGGTCTTCGACCGCTATGACTCAATCTCGCCGGGTGGAATCATCGAGCGGCAACTCGTCCAATCGTGGCGCAGCGCGCCGCCGGTTGTTGCTATGGTGAATGCGGTATTTGGCCGACCCGACGCCGTTGCGGCGCTTTTCCCCGGCCCGGCGAGCGACCAGTGGAACCGAGAATGGCGGACGCACGAGTCGGCGCGGCCGCAGCTGACCGGCCACGCCGCCTGGCTGCACGCCGGGGACGAGCCGGCGCGCTTCGCCCTCACTGTGCGGCTTCTGCAGGAGATTGCGCCGCTGGAGCGCGGCCTCGACTGCGCGGTATTGACCCAGACGAATCGCACCGCGACTGCGCTGGCTGAATACCTCCGCCGCGAAGGCGGACTCCCGGCGCTCGCAGAGTCAGACCTGCATATCGCGACCGACAACCCGCTGGGAGCGGGGCTGCTCGCGCTCCTGCAGGCTGCGGCGCACCCGGGCGATACGTTCGCGCAACGGCATCTCCATATGACTCCGTTGCGCGCGGTCCTCGACGGGGAGGGCATACGTTCGCCTGAGGAACACACCCGTCGTGTCCTCGCGCAGATTCATGGCGGCGGATTTGAGCGCACGCTCGAATATTGGCTGCGGAGGGCCGAGACCGTGCTGCCGGCGGGCGAAGCCTTCAATCGCAATCGCGCGCGGCAACTGCTCGCAGCCGCGGCGTTGTTTGATGCGACGGGCAGCCGCGATGTGGCGGAGTTCACATCATTCATGGCCCGGCACGCGGTGCGCGGCGTGGAGACCGCGGGGGTGGTGCGGGTGATGACGATTCACAAGGCCAAGGGGCTTGGGTTCGACGTCGCCATCTTGCCCGACCTCGAGGGCCAAAGTCTCGATCAGCGGCGCGACGGCTTGGCCATGCACCGATCGCCAGCGCGCGAGGTCGAGTGGGTCCTCGACCTGCCGACAAAGCTATTTGTCGAAAATGACGCCGTGCTCCGGGCTCATGTGAGGGACGAAGAAGCCGTGGCGTGCCACGAGGCACTGGCGCTCCTCTACGTCGCGATGACGCGCGCCAAGCGGGCCATGTATGCGATTACAAGCCCGGCTGGAACGACGACATCTCGCAACTACCCTCGCCTACTCGGTTCCACGATGGGATCGGAATCGCAGTCGATTTCTATCGGCCGGCTCTCCTGCGCCGGCACGCGAGCGTGGGGCAATCCGAGCTGGCATGCAGCGGTCACGACGGCAGCCGAGCCCCGGCCGGCGACCTCGTGTGAATCGATTCTCTTGGATAAGTCCATGGTTCGACGCGCGCCGCGGCGGCCGGCTCGCCGGCCTTCGGCCGAGCGCGAGCGCAGCGAAATCGTGGACGCGCCCCGCGTTTTTGCGCCGGAGGCAACGGCAGCCGTCGAATATGGCCGGGCTATCCACTCGCTTCTGGCGGAAGTGGAATGGGCCGAAACGGCTGACGTAGCCAGCTGGCGCACCCGCGGGCTGCCGGCGGATGCCGTGGCCGAGGCGATCGGGTGTGTGGGCGCACCGGAACTGGCTAGCGTATGGGCTCACGTTCGTGGCGCGGAAGTGTGGCGCGAGCGGGCGTTTGAAATGGTGCTCGACGGGGCTTGGGTGACCGGCGTCTTCGATCGTGTCGTGTTGCAACGCGGTGAGCACGGCCGCGCGGAGCGCGCGACCGTCCATGACTTCAAGACCGACCGTCTGCCATCCGGGGCGAACTTGGACCAGGCGGTATCTCGCCATGCGGGCCAACTCGCTCTCTACTGTCGCGCAGTGGCGGTTTTGGCCGGTCTGCGGCTCGAAGCCGTCTCGGGTTCGGTCGTCTTTACGGGATTGCGACAAATGGTGCGCGTTACTCCGTCGTAAATTCGGCTTTACAGGCCAGAGGGCGGGACGCACGGTGGCCTCCCGAGAAAATTCCTACACCATGGGCAACCTGAAAAAGAAACGTCGTCTGAAGATGAACAAACACAAGCGCCGGAAGCGCTTGAAGGCTAACCGCCACAAGAAGCGCACGTGGCAGAAGTGAGTGGGCGCGCCTGAGGCGCGTTTCCGTTCACCCTTTTCTTACCCGACCCGCCGCATCCGCGGCGGGTTTTTCTTTTTCGGCTAAGGTCGCGGGGCGGCCGGTCGTATTTGGGGGGGTGGTAGTTTCACCCTCCAGTCGCAGCACCGTGCGCCTTCCCTGGCTCGGGGCGGCGCGCATCCTCAAGAAACCGTAAATGGTCACACATATGAGGATACACGGGGTGTTTGATCTTGTAAGGCCGGCGCCGTTTGGCGCCACACTGCGCCGTGACCGACGGCTCCCGTAGCATGATCTTCTCCAAAAAACCCAAGGGCTTCTTCGTCGAGATTAGCGAGCACTCCGTGCTGGCGGCCCGCACCTCGTCCGCCTCGGCGCCGTTCGAGGTGGAGGCGCTGCAGGAGTGCGCCCCGGATGATCCGGCGGCTTTGGGCGCGATGCTCGCGCAGCTCCAGACGCGGAAGAGCCCGACGGGCTTCCTCCACGCCGCGGTCGGCATCTACCCCGGCACGCGCGTCGTGCGCCGCCAGTCCGTCGAGCCGAAGCGAATGCGTGAGTCCGGCTATTTCGCGGAACTCTGCGCGCAGCAGCTGCGCATCGAGGCCGACAAGTATTCGCTTTTCCTGGTCAATGCCGCAGACGGTTCCGAGTTCGAGTCCACCCGGACACCTCCCAAGGAGGTCGTGGTCTGCGGCCTTCCGTCCGAAGATGCCGCGGCGGCGCAGTCGTCGCTGCTTGAGGCCCGCATTTACCCCGAGAGTATCGAGCTCGGCTCGGTCGCCACGCTCGGCGCCGTGGTCGACTGTCTGGCGCAATCCAAATTTAAGACGCCGGTGCTCGTCCTTGAGGTCGAGTCCGAGGCGATGCACTCGTTCATCGTGACCGCCAACGGCGTCGAGGCCTCGCGGCCGATCCCGCAGGGGCTCAACGCCATGATCCCGATCGTCCAGAAGGAGCTCGGCTTGAAGGACGAGGAATCGGCACGCCGCCTGTTCTACTCTAACACGTTTGATTTCACCGGCATGGGCCCGACGCTCATCAAGAAGCTTCTCAAGGAGCTCCAGTCTTCAATCGGCTTCTACGAGGTCCAGACCGGCCAGTCCGTCGGCCACGTGGTGACGACGCAGCTGTCGCCAAAGCTGCAATGGATTGAGACCGCGATCGCCACGGCGCTCGGCATCAAGCCGCTCAAGCTTGACACGCTTCCGTGGCTCGAATCGCGCCGCATTACGCTGCGCGAAAACCTTGGCGCCAACCCCGCCGACACCCGCTGGCTCGGGCTGTTCGCCTTGATGGCCAACTACAACGCTTCCGATGCTCTCGCTGCTGAAGAAAAAAAGTGAGGCAGGCGAACTGCCCGAAGTGCCGTCTTGGCACCCGAACTTCCGCATCCGGGAGGCGCTTCCTGACGTCAAGGTCGTGCGCACCGCGTTCTTCGTCAACGGTGCCTCGATCCTCGTCGCCGCGTCGCTCGCGATCTATGTCGGCATAGGCGAATGGCAGCTCTACACGCTCAACAGCCAGATCGCCGCGACCCAGGCCCAAATCAACCGCGACAAGCCGGCGAGTGATCTCGCTATCGCGCAGTTTCGGAAGTTTCAGGGCGACGAGGCCAAGGTCACCGAGGTCTCTGCGTTTCTGAAGTCCAAGCCGCTCTTTTCCGAGCTGGTCCTCCGCCTCGCGCGCACGCTGCCGGCCAACATCGCCATCGACAGCCTCGACCTGCGCGAAAACGGCCTGACCATGCGCCTTGCGGTGCGCGGTGACGCTGCCGCGGCCAGCGGCTACGCGACCACCTACCTCGAGCAGCTCCGCGCCGACAAGGAGCTTTCGCAGTTCGACGAATTCACATTCACGAGCACTCCCATGCGCAACCCAGCCACGGGACGCATGGCGGTCGAGTTCCATCTCCGCATCAAGCCGCCCGCGCCCGTCGCGGGCAAAAAGGCATGACCTCCGCCGACCTAATCGCGTTCTATAAGAAGCACCCCATCAGCGCGGGATGCGCGACGCTGAGCGTGCTGCTCTTTGCCGCGGCCTACCTGCGGCAGGACGAGGTGCCCGGCGCCGAGGCGGAGCTTTCGCTCAAGTCTGCTGACGGCGATCGCGTCGCCATAAACAACAAGAACGCCGCGCACCTCCGCGAGCAGGCCGAGGCCCTGACGAAGGCCCAAAAGGAGATCGAGGCGCGGCTCATTCGGCCGCGGAACCTCGGCACGAATACCCAGTATTTCTATAAGATCGAGGGCGACACCGGCGTGAAGATCCTCGACTTGCGCCAGACCAGCGGCACCAGCTCCGCCAACCCCGTCAAGCCCGCGGCCAAGGCGGCGTATGTCCCTGTGGGATTCACGATCTCGGTGCAGGGCAGCCTCCCGCAGGTGCTCGACTTCCTGCGACATGTCGAGGGCGGCTTGCACTACGCGCGAGTCCTCTCCGCTTCGCTCTCGGGCAACACGACGACGCGCAACTCCGTCCTGACCCTCGGCCTTAACCTCGAGCTGCTCGCCCTGCCGTGAACACCCGCGCGCTCATTGTCCTGATTCTCCCACTCGTGGCCGTCGCGCCGCGGCTGGCGCTCGCCGCCCGCGGCAGCCCGGAGGTCCATCCGCCGCAGCGCCGGCAGGCGGCCGTCGCCAGCGCCGAGGCCCTGGCGCAGCGTGCCACGATCGCCAAGCTGCCGAGTGACCTCCCTTCGCCGTTTGCGCCGCCCGACTTCGACAAGCCCGAGGGCGCCGAGCTCAAGGCCGAGATGCTTGCCGCCCAGCAGCGCGCGGCCGCAGCCGCCAAGGCAAAGGGAACCATCACCCGAGCCACCCCCAGCGACAAGGACATGCTCGTGCGCCTCGCTGCTCAGATCATGCCCACCGGCACCATCGATCGCAACGGTGCGCCGCACCTGATGATCGCTGGCAAGTTCTTCGCGGTGGGGACCCGTTTCACCGCCACCTACAACAACAACGACTACGAGCTCGAGCTCGTCGCGATCGATCGATCGACCTTCACGCTGCGCTACCGCGGCGAGCAGACGACCCGACCCATCAAAACTGTCCGATAATCATGAAAGCCTGCACGCCAACCATCGCCATCCTCGCGCTCCTGGCTCTGCTGCCCGTCGCGCGTGCGCAGACGCAGCAGCCCGCTGCGCCCGCTGCTCCGGCCGACGCCGGTGCCGCCCCGTCAGCCCCGGCCCCCGCCGAGGCCGCCCCGACCACGCCCGCCGCCGCGCCCGTGGAGAGCGCTCCGAGCCCGACTCCGGCTCCCTCCGATGCTGCCGCTTCGGCCCCGGCTTCCGCTGAGGCGGCGACTGTGGCTCCCGCGGACACGCCGGCGCCGGCGCCGGCCGATACTCCTGCTGCGGCGACTGCACCGAAGGCTTCGGAAGCCGTCGCCGCTGCCGCGCCCACGAAGGGCAAGGATGGTGCCGGCCGCGACACCCTCTCCGTTGATTTTCCGGACGAGGATGTGCGCAATATCCTCCGCAACGTCGCGGACCTCTTCGAGCTCAACCTCATCATGCCTGACACTCTTCAGGGCAAGACGACCATCAAGCTCCGCGACGTCACCTGGCGTCAGATTTTCCAGAGTGTGCTTGCGCCGGTGAACTACACTTACGTCGAGGAAGGCAACATCATCAAGATCGTCAGCAACGAGAGCCTCCAGCAGGAGCCCGTCTCCACCGAGGTCTTTCTGATCAACTACGCCAAAGCCAGCGAGATTCTCCCCACCATCACGTCGCTGATCGACTCGGCCGCCGGCGGCAAGATCGTGGTAGATGCCCGGAGCAACAGCCTGGTTATCACTGAGCGTCCGTCGCGCATGAACCGCGTGCGCCCGATCATTGAGCTCCTCGACCGCGCGACCGATCAAGTGATGATCGAGTCTAAGTTCGTCGAGGTCAGCGACGCCGACGTGAAGAACATCGGAGTCAACTGGTCCTCGCTCGCCAACTTCCAGCTCGGCGCCGGCCAGCTCGGCGGCAACTTCTCGCGCTCGCGTGACAATGTCGCGACCCAAGGCTTCGATAACCAAGCCACGACAACTCGCGTTGGCACCAACACGACGACCGGCAACAACACCAACACCGTCACGAACGGTTTGGTCACCACCACCACCAGCGGCCAGACCAGCGGCTCCACCAACACCGGTTCCGTTACCTCGACGGGTGGCAATGTCACCAGCACGTCCACGACTGGCACGAACGGCTCGCTGACCAACGGTGTCACCTCAACCGGCACCAACGGTAACACCACGACGCGCGCCAACGGCGTCGAGAACCTTCTCACTGACGGCGTGAACAACGCCTTCAAGAACCTAGGCGGCCTGCTCAACACCAGTGGCACGGGTCGCGCCCTCAACGCGGTCTTCTCCGCCTCGGATTTCAACATCGTCCTCAGCGCTCTGCAGTCCATGCAGAAGACGAAGATCGTCTCCAATCCGACGATCGTTACGCTCAACAATACCCAGGCCGTCATCAATGTCGGCCAGGAGCGCCCGATCCCGAGCTATACCTACAATGCCGAGCGCGGCGTTTATGAGGTCAGCGGCTTCACCTACAAGCCCATCGGGGTCATCCTCAAGGTCACCCCGCAGGTCAATGCCCGTGGCTACATCAAGCTCACCGTCGAGCCGGAGGTTAGCCAGTCCAATCGTGACGCGAGCTTCAACGGCGCCCAGATCCCGATCGTCGAGTCGCGCAAGGCCAATACGACCGTGTCATTGAAGGACGGATTCACGATGGGCATTGGCGGCCTCATGCAGCAGGCCTCGACCAACGGCCAGAACAAGGTCCCGGTGCTCGGCAACATGCCGGTGCTCGGCCGGCTATTTCGTTCTGACAGCAAGAATGTCGAGACCACGAACCTCATCATCTTCATCACCGCCAAGACCCTGAGCGCCGAGGGTGGGACGGTTGAGCAGGTGTTCGACTCCGCGCGCGTGCGCGGCCTGGACATGCGCCGAGAGGACCTCCCCGGTCACCGCGACGGCTCGAATCCCTTCCTTCCCAGCGTGAGCGCGGCCGCCGTGAAGGGCGGCCAGTGATCCCACGAGTGGGCGAGGCAAACGTCCGCAACCAAGGACCAAAAATGAAAACCAATCTCCGACCCTTCGGCATCGCGGCATTCTTTGCCGCCTTTGCGCCGTGCGCGTCGCTGGCCCAGACCGAGCCGGTCTTCGCCGCGGATATCACGAGCATCGCCGTGAACACGGGCACGGGTTCGCTTATCTCCGTGTCGATCACCAACGCTGGCTCTGCCTACGCCGCCGCACCGTCTGTGACGGTTTCCGGCGGCGGTGGATCAGGCGCGACACTTGAGGCCGTGCTCAGCGGTGGCACGGTCGCCGGGCTGAACATCCTCAATGCTGGCACCGGTTATACAAGCGCCCCGACAATCACGATTGCGGCCCCGGGCTCGACCGCGACCGCGGGCACGCCTATCGTCACGGCCAATGTTATTACTTCGATTCCCGTGGCTTCGGGCGGCGGCGGTTACACCGCTGCTCCGAGCGTCACGATCACTGGCGTGGGTGGCGCCGGTGCGGGTGCAACCGCGACGGCTGTCGTTACCGGCGGTGTGGTCACGGCGATCAATGTGACTGCGCCCGGTGCGGGCTACACGGGCGGCGCCACGGTCACCATCGCGCCTCCAGGCGCGACGGCGACGGCGGTAGCGCGCGGCCTCGGAAATCTGTTTGTGCAACCGTTCCAAAATGAATCCTTCGGCCCGGTCGGCACGCGTATCGACATGACTGCACTTGGTCGTGGCACCTATCCGGTGGGCGGCTTCACCTATACCTTTTCTGCGAACGGAGTGGTGCTTGGGACTTCCACGGTGCCCCAGCCGCCGGGCGGCGGGCCTGGCGCCATTTCGTGGGCTCCTGTGCAGCCCGGCGCCTACCAGCTGACTTGCGTTGTGTCGGACGGCCTCCACACGGTCACGACGCTCGCCGTGCGCTATTTCGCCACCGGCACCTCGATCATTGGGCCGGTGGACAACTCCATCGTGCCGAATGGCTCCTCGGTGGTCATTCAGGCGACCGCCACCCCGCCGCCCTCGGGCCCGAACGCCTTTGTGCAACGCATGGATTTCTACGTCGATGACGTGCTCGTCGGCTCCGATTCCACCTATCCTTATTCGTTCATCTATACGCCGGCGCCTTCACCGACGACGCATGTTGTCGAAGCGCGCGGCTACGACAACAACGGCAATCAAATCTCGCCCAGCGGCACGGCCACGCGGCGGCTCTTTATGGTGACGCCCACCGGCACTCCCCCGACCGTGCGCATCGCCAATCCGCCCGACGGTGGCAGCGTGCAGGCTGGCTCCGCAGTGAACATCATCGCCGACGCGATCGCGCCCGATGGCTTTATCAAAAACGTCGACTTCTATCTCAACGGCGTGCTGCTGAGTTCGAACCAGTCCTTCCCGTTCACCGCTGCGTGGACACCCTCGGTCCCCGGCCGTTACCAGTTCGTGGCCATCGGCTATGACGACAAGAGCAACGCCGTCGCCTCGGCGCCCATCACACTCACGGTGACGGGTGCGTTTCCAACCGCCGCTATCATCAACCCTGATCGCAGTGGCCTCACGGTTGTGCAGGGTTCGACACTCCCGGTGACGGTGCGTGCGGCGGGTGCCGATGGCGGCCTCACCTCGCTCCGAATCGTCGAGTTCCTGGTCGACGGTGTCGTCAGTGATTCACTGCCTAAGGCCACGACAACCACGACGACTACCGGTGGCGGGACTCCGACTCCTCCCGTGCTCGCCGATCCACTCACCTTCAACTGGAAAGCCAACGTTGCGCTCGGCACACATCGCCTCAGCACGCGTGTCACCGGCACCAACGGTTTGAGCATCACTTCGGCCGAGGTGACCGTGAACGTCGTCGCCAACCAGGCGCCACGCGTTGCACTCACTTCCCCCACATCGTCCTCACTGCTTGTGGTCAACACGGCTGCGAATATCGTCACCGCGCCGTCCGACGTCGATGGCACGATTGAACTCGTCGAGTTCTTCGCCAACGGCGTTAAGATTGGCTCTGCCACCAAGGCTCCGTGGCAGGTCGCTTGGACGCCCACGGTTACCGGACCCGCAGAGCTTACTGCGAAGGCGACCGACAATGGCGGCGCCAGCACTACGTCGGCTACTGTCACCGTCAACGTCGACCCGCCGGTCACCACCGGGCCCGTCCAACCCACGATCTCCTATTCCGTGTATCGTGGCGACTACGGCTCGGTCACCGAAGCCGGACGCTTCGCGCTAGCGGTCAACCGCAATAACCGCGGCACCTTGATCGCTTATGCCACCGCGCCCGCGGGCCGCACCTACCTTTGGAACGACATCGCGATCAATGCGGATGGCTCCTTCGCGGTCCCGGCTGCGGGCGGCCAGCCGGCGCTTAGCGGCCAGACTTCGGCGACAGGTGTTTCCGGTAGTTTCGGAGGCAACACGCTGATCGGCCCAGTCACTCCTACCAGCGGCGCGTTTATCCCGCTCATGGTTGCTGGCGGTCTCACCGGTGTCGCTGGCAGCAACGTCGTTGCCATCGTCGGTGGGGACAGCTCCGTCACCCTCTACGCCGCGTCTGGTGCCGGTCGAGAGGCTGGCTCGGATGTCCTTTCGGCCACTGGCAATTTCTCCTTCGCCGCGCCCACTGGCGGGCGTTTCACTGGCACTGTGGCCAACCTCGCCTCGATCGTAAGCGGCACTGCGTCGGGCTCGGTCGCAGGCAACTTCCTGCTCCGCCAGCAGGCGAGCCGCATCGCCAATATCTCCGCGCGCACACTTGCCGCTTCAGGCGACCGCACGCTGGTCGCCGGCTTCGTCGTCGCCGGGGGTGGCACGAAGCCTTTGCTGCTTCGTGCCGTCGGCCCCACCTTGGCGAACTTCGGCGTCCCTACCCCCATCGCCGATCCCAGTCTGGCGGTCGTCAACCGCACGGGCGTGGTCGTGGCCGCCAACAACGACTGGGGTAGCACTGCCGCTCTGATTGCCCTCTCGAATCAAGTGGGAGCTTTCCCGCTGACACCGGGGAGCCGCGATGCGGCCGTTTCGGCCTCGCTCGCCCCGGGCGTTTACTCGGCGGTCGTTGATGGAGCCACCGCTACGCCCGGCACCGCGCTAATCGAGATCTACGACACCGAGACTTCCGGCACATTCGGGTCACGAATCACCAATATCTCGACGCGTGGCCAGGTGGGCGCTGGCGAGCCCTTACTCGCGGGCTTTGTAGTCACCGGCGATTTGCGCAAGCGCGTGCTCATCCGCGCCGTCGGTCCCACGCTCGCCAACTTCGGCCTCACCAGCCTGCTCTCCGATCCTCGGATCGACGTGCTTTCGGGCACCACCGTGGTTGCGAGCAACAACGACTGGACGGATTCTGCCGTTGCTGCGCAGGTGACGTCCGTGACTCCGGCGGTCGGTGGGTTCCCGCTCAATGCGGGTTCCAAGGATGCGGCCATCGTCCTTCAGCTCGCCCCCGGCGCCTATACGGTGCAGGTGGCTGGCGTGGGCGCCTCCGCCGGCACGGTGCTCGTCGAAATCTACGACGCGGATCTCTGATCGCCGATTGCTGCAGATTTGCGGTCGCGGCCGCCGGCTTTCGCCGGCGGCCGCTTGCTTTTGGTCCGGTGAGTATTGAGTCGTCATTTGGTCGGACGGGCCTACCGTGTAGGCACCATGAGCCGCGACGCCAGTCCAGCCGCAGCCGCCGCACCGGTGCACGCCTTTGCGGGCGTGTTTGCCCTTGTCGCCCCTTATATGGGGGAACTTGACCGCTACCTGCGCGGGCAGCTTGGCTCGTTTGAGCCCGAGATCCGCACGATGGTTGACTACTGCATCGACACATCTGGCAAACGCATCCGGCCCGCATTGACTTTTCTCAGCGGCTGGCGGGGTCCCGGCACGGTCAACGCCGATTTGGTCAGGGCGGCTGCGGTCGTCGAACTCGTGCACCTCGCCACACTCGTCCATGACGATATTATGGATGATGCTGACCTCCGCCGCAGCCGGCGCACCGCGTCGCGCGAGTATGGCTCCACTGCGGCGGTGCTGCTTGGCGACGCATTGTTTGCTCATGCCCTGCACCTCGCCACGCAGTTTCCCACGACCGAAGTGTGTGCCGCCGTTTCGGAGTCCACGCGCCGCGTTTGCGCCGGTGAGATTGTGCAGACGCTGCGCCGTGGCACGCTCAATGTCACCCGGGCTGATTACCAGCGCATCGTTGATCTGAAGACCGCGGAGCTGTTCCGTGTGTCTTGCCACTTGGGAGCGCGGCTTGCGGGGTTTGCACCGGGTTTCGTCGACGTCGCAGGTCGCTTCGGGCGACACCTCGGCATCGCCTACCAAATTTACGATGACCTCGTGGATTTCTTCGGCGACGAGTCACGCACGGGTAAGACGCTGGGCACCGACCTCGCGAGCGGCAAGCTCACCTTGCCGTTGCTTGCTTTGCTCGAGCGGCTCGACGGGGCTGAACGAGCGGCCCTCCTGAGCGAGGTCGCCGGGGAGCACGCGCCGCAGCCAGCCGAACGCGCGCGACAGATGCGCGAGCTCGGCGTCGCGACGGCGGTGGCCGAGGCTGTGCACCAGGAAATCGAGGCGGCGCGCGGCGCTCTCAATGGCTTTGGGGACATGCCGCCGGCGCCGCTCCTGCTCGCTTTGTGCGACGGCTTGGTCGGACAGGTCGCGACTCTGTCCGTGCCCGAAAGCGCGCCCGCCGTCAGCGGCTGAGTGTAATTTTCCATTTGCGCCTTCGGGTGCGAGGCGTTTGCTCAGCGTTGTGATTGGAGCGAGCAAAATTCTCGACAAGACGCTCGTCGCCTCACCCGAGCGTCAGCACGAGGCCGATGCAGATCTCGCAATCGTGCGGAGCGTGCAGGCTGGCGATGTTGCCGCCTTCGACCGCCTGATCTCCAAGTATCGCGAACGTGTTTACGGCATTGTCTACCATCTTACGTCCAATCGCGAAGATGCCGCCGACTTGACCCAAGACGCCTTCATCAAGGCATTCCAATCGATTCATCGCTTTGGCGGGCAGTCATCGTTCTTCACTTGGCTCTACCGCATTGCAGTCAACTCGGCTCTCAGCCACCTCCGGAAGGCGCGCCTACGCTCCTTTTTTAGCCTCGAACGCATCGAGTCGGATGAGCCGGTAGCAAAGGAAATCATTGATGCACTGACCGATAAGTCAGGGGCCGATCGCGAGGCATTCGTCCGGGAGTTGCAGGAAAAATTGAACGATGCGCTCCAGCGGTTGTCTACCAAGCATCGCACTGTGGTTACATTGTTCGAAATCGACGGCCTCAGCCATCAGGAAATCGCTGACATCATGAGTTGCTCCGTGGGCACTGTGCGCTCACGTCTGCACTATGCGAAGCAGCTCCTCCAGTCCGAGTTGCAGCCCTACATGCGCCGATGAATTCTGGTAACAAGCGCCCAGTCTCGATTGACGATTTGCTGCGCCTTAAGCGCGCCGAACGGCCTCCGCAGGGCTTTTGGACTGAGTTTGATCGCCAGTTGCGTGCCAAACAACTGGCGGCTCTGGTTGAAAAACGGCCGTGGTGGCAGACCATGCCTTCGTTGGCTGTGCTTTGGCCGCGTGTTCGGGTCCCGCTTGGCGTGGCCACTGTGGTTGGCCTCGGCATCCTCTCCTTCCAGAGCGATCGCATTCCCGTCACGGAAATGGCTCCTACTGTCGCGGAAACTTCCCAGCCCGCTATTGACCTGCCACGACCCGCGAAGCCTGCGGGCAACCTGATGGCCGCGGCTGCGCCCGAGATCGTCCCCCATGAGCCTGTGACGCCGGCTGCGCTCGTTGCGGAGCTGCCTGCGAAGGCCAGTGCCGATATTGTGGTGCCGCCTGCCTCTTCCCGGGTTGTCGTGGTCTCCGATGTTGGTGTGACGTTGCAGTCGGGGCGAGATCGCGGACTGGTCGGCCAGCCGCTGGTGGCAACGTCGGTGACGGAAAGTCGTGCCGCTGTTTCCTCGTCCCGTCCGCCGGTTGATCCTTTGCAGCAAATGACTCCGCCCGGAGAGTCCCGGCGGGCGCGCTTTCTCACGGCGATGGTCTCGACGGCTTCCGTCGAGACCTCCGCGCGCATCTCGGAGCGTGTCGCGAGCCGGTTCGCTGAGGATCGGCTTCAGGATCAGGCCGGGCGTTTTGGGGCTCGTGGCGATCGTGTGAATCTGAAGTTCTGAGCGCGCCGTCGTGACCTCCGGTAGCGCCGCGGCAAGCGGGGCTTTTTTGCCGGCAGCGCCGTCGCCGTCGTTTTGCTCCTGCGCCATGCCTGTCCACCAATCCACGCTCACGCTTCGCCCAGGCGGCCAGGGTCTCCACGAGATCACAGCGGCGGTCGCGCGCGAAGTTCAGCGCAGCGGGTTCGCGTGCGGGCTCGCGAGTGTGTTCTGTCGGCACACGAGCTGTTCCCTCGTCATCATGGAAAACGCCGATCCCTCCGCGCGGAGGGATCTCGAGGCGTGGCTTGAGCGCCTCGTGCCAGAGGACGATCCGCTCTACGAGCACACCATCGAGGGGCCCGATGACATGCCGTCGCATATCAAGATGGCTCTCACCCGCACGAGCGAGACGATCCCGATTGCCGACGGCCGGATGCTGCTCGGCTCGTGGCAGGGAATATTCCTGTGGGAACACCGCCTGGCGCCCCACACGCGCGAGGTGATTGTGACCGTGGTCGGGTAGCGGCGGTCAACTTTTCGCCGGCAGGCAGGCGCCGCATCCGTTGGCGAAGAAATCATTGCCCTTGTCGTCGACAAGGATGAAGGCGGGGAAATCCTGCACCTCGATCTTCCAGACGGCTTCCATGCCGAGTTCAGGATACTCGAGTAGCTCCACTTTCTTGATGTTCTCCTTTGCGAGGATGGCAGCGGGGCCGCCGATGCTCCCAAGATAGAAGCCGCCGTGCTTCTTGCAGGCGTTGGTCACCTGCATCCCGCGGTTGCCCTTGGCGAGCATCACCATCGAGCCGCCGTGCGACTGGAAAAGATCCACGTAGCTATCCATGCGCCCCGCGGTCGTGGGGCCGAATGATCCCGAGGCGTAGCCTGTCGGCGTCTTGGCGGGACCGGCGTAGTAGACCGGGTGATCCTTGAAATACTGAGGCAGTCCCTGGCCGGCATCGACGCGCTCCTTGAGCTTTGCGTGCGCGATGTCGCGCGCGACGATCAGCGGGCCGGAGAGCGAGATGCGGGTCGTGACGGGGTATTTTTTCAGCTCACCGAGGATGTCCGCCATCGGGCGGCGGAGATCGATGCGGACGATGTTGTCGTCCTTCCACAGGCGGCTGGCAGCGGGGATGAAGCGGCCGGGGTTGCGCTCCATTTGCTCCAGAAAAATCCCGTCCTTCGTGATCTTCGCCTTGATGTTGCGATCGGCGCTGCAGGAGACGCCCATCGCGACGGGGCAGCTCGCGCCGTGGCGGGGCAGGCGGACCACGCGCACATCGAGCGCGAAATACTTCCCGCCGAACTGCGCACCGATGCCCGTGGCCCGCGCGATCTGGAGCACCTTTTCTTCCATCGCGAGGTCGCGGAAGGCGCGGCCGAGCTCGTTCCCGGTCGTGGGCAGCGCGTCGAGGTAGCGTGCCGAGGCGAGCTTCAGGATCTTCATGCACGACTCGGCGCTGGTGCCGCCGACGACGAACACAAGGTGGTAGGGCGGGCACGCGCTCGTGCCGAGGAGCGGCAGCTTGTCGGCGACGAATTTCTCGAACGACTTCGGGTTAAGCAGAGCCTTGGTCTCCTGGAAGAGGAACATCTTGTTCGCCGAGCCACCGCCCTTGGCGACGAAGAGAAACTCATACTTCGCGCCCTCCGTCGCGTGGATGTCGATCTGCGCGGGGAGGTTGGTGGCGGTGTTCACCTCTTTCCACATGTCGAGCGGCGCAGTCTGCGAATAGCGGAGGTTTTCCTTGGTGTAGCAGTCGTAAATGCCGCGAGAGATCCACTCGGCGTCGTTGGCGCCGGTCCAGACCTGCTGGCCTTTCTTGGCGAAGACCGCCGCCGTGCCGGTGTCCTGGCACATCGGCAAAATGCCCTCGGCGGCGATCTCGGCGTTCTTGAGCAGGGTAAGCGCGACGTAGCGGTCGTTGGCCGAGGCCTCGGGATCATCGAGGATGGCGGCGACTTGCTGGAGGTGCGACGTGCGGAGGAAAAAGGATGTGTCGTGAAACGCCTGTTGCGTCAGGAACGCTACCGCCTCGGGCGCGACCTTCAGGATCTCGCGGCCTTCAAAGGCTGCCGCGCTCACCCCGTCCTTGGACAGCAGGCGATACACGGTGTCGTCGCCGGCGAGAGGCAGCGGATCCTGATAGGCAAAAGGGGGCGTGGGCATGGCGGAGATAAGGTTGAAAAAAATCCTGCGGAGTAAAGGCGCGGGGCGTGTTTGGTGCGCGGTGTCAGCGGCCCGCCATGGCCCGAATCACCTCGGGCAGCCGTGGCAAGTCGGCGCGGGTGGCGACCTCGCCCGTCGCACGATCCCAGCCGCTTGTGCCGGGCCAAACCCCGCGGTTGAGAAAATTCTCCTGGGCCGCGGCGATTCCCGCGACGCCGAGGTAGTCTTTTTGCTCGCGCTCCTCGCGCACCGGCGTCACGAGCGTGGCGGGGATGGGTGCGATGCGGCCACTCGAGATGTAGGCGAGGTCGTTGAGGGTGACGAAGGGGCGCGAGTCCGCAAGCGTCGTCGCGGGACGCGCGCTTTCGCCGCGCAGGTAGCGGAAGTAGTCGAGGTGGTTCTCGTGCAGCGCATCGAAGGGATCGAGCGCGGTCTTTTCCAGTCGGCCGTCCGCCCAGCGGACCTCGGCGGCGCCGCCCACGGCGTAGCGGAGGGTCGCCTTCTCGCAGTGCACGGTCTCGCCGTGCGAACTGGCGCCC